>CAZMIB010000150.1:0-7865 GCA_964566245.1 uncultured Elusimicrobia bacterium
GCTCTAAATCCCGAACTCTCTGATCTCACGAGCGAGCCCGGCTAAATCGCCGGGCTCGACGCGTTCGCCCGCCTGCGGGAAGTCGGCCTTGCTGTTGGTGGGAATCAAATGCACGTGCACGTGAGGAACGTCGTAGCCCGCCACGGCCATCGCGATGCGCCGCGCGCCGGTGAAGGCCTTCAGGCGCAGAGCGACTTGGCGAGAGGCTTCAAGCAGCGCCAGGTAGGCCTCCGGCTCCATGTCGAAGAGGTAGTCCACGCGGAGCTTCGGGATGACCAAGGTATGGCCGCGGCGGATCGGGCGGATGTCCAGGATCGCCAGGTGGGCCGCGTCCTCCCAGATGGAGTGACCGGGCAACTCGCCGCGGATGATCCGCTCGAAGACGTCGGGCTCGAAGGGGGGTAAAAGCTTATGAGACATGGGAATGCGCTTGGTGAAACGGCCATCACCGGCTTTTCGGATTCCCTCTCCCCCTGGGAGAGGGCTCCTTTTTAAGAACTCCCTCGCCCCTTTTGGGGAGAGGGTTGGGGTGAGGGGTCTGATGCGGGATTTCTCCTCACCCGCCTCGCATTCGCGAGGCTCCTTCGGAGCCGGCCGGTCTCGCTGCCGCTCAGCCCTGCGGGCTGAGCTATCCGCCTCTGGCGGCGCTCGACTCGGCTTCAAATCCCGCCGAGCTTGTATAAAAATTCGCGCGCTCGGCGGGATTTGAACCCACAACCTTTGGCTCCGGAGGCCAACGCTCTATCCAATTGAGCTACGAGCGCAATCGATACTGCGGAGACTCATTTTACCTTATGAGGTCCGTCTCGTAAAGAAGAGAAAGGAGAAGTGAGAAGGTGTCATACTTTGACTTATTGCACTTCCGGGCCGAGCGGCTCAATAAGTCAAGAAAGTCAAAGTATGACACCGACACACCGACACCACCGACACACCGACATCAGGGGAGAAGGCCCAGGGCGGGGACGAGCTTGGCTAGGATGTAGCCGCAGAGGGCGGAGAAGGCGCCGATGCCCATCACTTCCGCGCCGGAGGACCAGGGGTTCCTGTGAGTGACCAAGGTCTTCGCGGCGCCGATCGCGAACAGCAGCGCGAGGCTCGCGGCGATCGAGGCGCGGACGGCGAGGATGCCGGACCAGAGGAGGTACGGCGCCAAGGTCATCATCGAGCCGACGAAGAAGGCGGCGCCCATCGTCGCGGCGTCCTTGTAGGGGCTGGCCTGGGTCTCGCGCTCGGGGTTCAGGCCCAACTCCTTCTCGGCCAAGGTCTTCAGCAGCAGCTTGGGGTCGGCCGCGACGCGGTCGGCGAGCTCGACGGCCTCCTCGTACGGGAAGCCCTCCTCGCGGTAGAGGTCGACCAGCTCGGCGACCTCCTCCTCGGGGCGCTCGACGAGCTCGCGGCTCTCCTTCGACAGCTCGGCCGAGTGCAGCTCGGCCTCGGACTTGGATCCCAGGTAGCTTCCCGAGGCCATCGCGATCGTGCCCGCGATGCCGGAGGCGAGGCCCGCGGTGACGGCCGGGTACGAGCGCCCGGTCGCGATCATCACCGAGGAGGCGACCGCCATCGTCGAGACGACGCCGTCCTGCATGCCGAACACGAGCTCGCGTATGCGCTCCAGGCTCGCGATGCGCCGGCGCTCGCCGCGGACCTCGGCGCTGCGGGGTCCCTCACCCCCACCCTCTCCCGCAAGCGGGCGAGGGAGTTCCTTTCGAGGGAGAGGCGAGGGTTTTTCGCCCTTCGCCTCCAGCATCTTCAGCGCGCGTTCGAACTCCTTCAGGTGCTCCAGGCCCTCGGTGATCGCGAGCTGGATGGTCTGGATGGCCTTGGGGTCGCCGTAGCGCTTCACCGTCTCGAGCATGCGCGGGAAGACGTCCTCGGCCTCGCGGCGCTCGAGGTCCAGCACGCCGCGCAGGTTCTCGGCGGTCGACTTGACCTCGCCCAAGGCGGCGAGGTGGCTTAAGGCGTGCCGGGTCTCGGCCTCGGCGACTTTGTCGAAGATCGCCGCGACCTCGGGGTGGCCCTCCTCGAGGGCTTTCTTGGAGAACGCGAGGTAAAGCCGGTTGGCCTTGGCCTCGTCCATGAAGGCCGACCACAGAGTGCGGCGGACCTTCGAGAACGAGGGCATCGGGCGGACTCTAGGGCTTCGCGCTTTCGACCGAGCGCTCGAGCTCGGCCGCGAGCTGGGCGAAGGGGGCGTCGGCGGCGCCGCCCTGCGCGAAGTCGGCGCGGCCGCCGGCGGAGCCCTTCACGCTTTGCGCGAAGGCGCGCGCGATGCGCGCCGCGTCCCAGCCGCCGCCGGCAAGATCCGGCGTCAGCGTCAGCACGAAGGCGAGCTTGCCGTCGTTCAGCGAGGACAGGAACACGAGCGCGGAGCCGAGCTCCTTCTTCTTCTTGTCCGAGAGCGCGCGCAGGCTGTTCATCTCCACGCCGACGAGCTTTTGCGCGAACAGGCTCAGCCCCGCGACTTTCTTGAGGCTTTCCTCGGCGCGGACCGCGCCGCCGGAGACCAGCTTCTCCTTAAGGCGCCCGATCTCCGCGCGCAGGTCTTTCTCGCCCTTCAAAAGCTGCTCCAACTTGGCCTCGAGCTGCTCGAGAGGCACCTGCAGCCGCGACTCGAGGCGATGGACGTGGGTCTCGAGCAAGGACAGGCGCTTCACCGCGGTCGGGCCGGCGACGGCCTCGATGCGGCGCGTTCCGGCCGAGATCGACGAGTCCTTGAGCACCTTGAAGAGGCGGACCTCCGAGGTGTTGCGGCAGTGCGTGCCGCCGCACAACTCCAGGCTGAAGCGCTCCTTGGGCTCGGCCCAGCCGCCGCTCCCGATCAGCACGAAGCGCGGCGTCGAGCCGTAGCTCTCGCCGACCAAGGTCAGCGCGCCGAGGCGCTCCGCGTCCTCGGCCGAGCGCTCCTGGGGGGCGACCGGCAGGCCTTCGGCGATCGCGTCGTTGACGAGTCTCTCGACGGTCTCCACCTCATGGGCAAGCAGGGCCCTCGGGAACGTGAAGTCGAAGCGCAGCCGGTCCGGCGCGACCAAGGAGCCCGCCTGGCGTATGCCCGCGCCGAGCACGCGGCGCAGGGCCTCGTTCAAGAGATGGGTCCCGGTGTGATGGGCCGCCGAGGCGCGGCGCAGCGCCGGGTCGACGGAAGCCTTGATCAGCTCGCCGCGTTTGATCGGGGCGAGCACGCGCAGGCGATGGACGATCAGGTGCTCGATCGGCTTCTGCGTGTCGAGGACCTCGGCGATGACCCGGCCGTGGCCATCCTCGAGGCGTCCGCGGTCGCCGACCTGGCCCCCGCCCTCGGGATAAAAAGGCGTCTGATCGAGGATCGCCTCGGCCTCCTGCCCCGCCAGCGCCGACTCGATCTCGCGGCCTTTCTCGTCGAGCAAGGCGAGTATCGTCGCCTCGCGCTGCAGCTCGTCGTAGCCGATGAAGCGGCTGCGCTTGCCGGCCAGCTTCTCGTACGACGACAGCGCCTTCTCGCCGGAGCCTTTCCAGCCCTGGCGCGCCGTCTGCTGGCGCGGCCGCGCGCGGTCTCGAAGCCCTTGCGGTCGACGGCGATGCCCTTTCGTCCCAAAAGCTCGACGGTCAGCTCGAGCGGGAAGCCGTAGGTGTCGTAAAGCTTGAACGCCTCCTCGCCCGGAAGCTCGGTCGGATGAGCCTCCGCGAGCTCGGCGAGGCGCGCCTCCCCGGTCTGCAAAGTCTCGAGGAAAATCTCCTCTTCCTGCCTCACCGTTTGGATCAGCGCGGCGCGGTTCTTCTTGAGCTCGGGATAGGTCTCGGCGAACGCATCCGCCGCCGCGGCCGAGAGCTCGTGCACGAACGGCTTCTTCTCGCCGCTGAGCAATGAGCCTTGGCTGAGCGCCCGGCGTATCAGACGCCGAAGGATATAGCCCCGGCCCTCGTTCGACGGGAGGATGCCCTCCGCCGCGAGAAACGCCGCCGCGCGGCCGTGGTCGCCGAGCACTCGGAAGACTCGTTCCGCGTCGCCGCGGTTCTCCACGCCGAGTGCCGTCTCCGCGCGCGCGATGATCGGCGCGAACAGGTCGGTCTCGAACGGGCTGGGTTTTCCTTGGACGACGAGCGCCAGCCGCTCCAGGCCCATCCCGGTGTCGATGTTCTTGCGCGGCAGCGGCGTCAGGCTTCCGTCCTCTTTCCGGTCGAACTGCGTGAACACGAGATTCCAGATCTCGAGGTACCGGTCGCAGTCGCAGCCGACCGAGCACGTCGCGCGCCCGCAGCCGTGCTCCGCCCCGCGGTCGACGTACACCTCGGAGCAGGGGCCGCACGGCCCGGTCGGGCCCATCGTCCAGAAGTTCGTGTCCTCGCCGAGCCTGACGATCGGGTTCTTGAGCTTGTGCTTGCTCCAGAGGCCGAGCGCCTCGTCGTCGTCCTTGTACACCGTCACGTGCAGACGCGAGACGTCGAGGTCCATCTCCTTCGTCAGGAAGGTCCAGCACCAATCGACGGCCTCGGCCTTGAAGTAGTCGCCGAAAGAGAAGTTGCCGAGCATCTCGAAGAAGGTGAGATGCCGGATGGTCTGGCCGACGCGCTCGATGTCGGTGGTCCGGAACGACTTCTGGCAGCTCGCCGCGCGCTTGAGGTCGGTCTTGATCCCGAGGAAGTAGGGCTTGAACGGGACCATGCCGGCCGAGGTGAACAGCAAGGTCGGATCGCCCTGCGGCACCAGCGGGCTCGACGGGACGATCGGGTGGCCCTGGGCCTTGAAGAAATCGAGATACGCGCGCCTAAGCTCGGTGGCCTTCATGCCGCGATTCTATCAAATCGCGCGGGGACAGGAGGCCGCGGCGGAGCCGAAATTAAGTAGAATGCCGTGTCGTTCGGAGGAGCGATGGCCGACGAGCCGCTGCTGGCTAAAATTTACAAGAAGCTCCACGGGGCTGCCGACGTCCCCGAGATCACCGTCGAGCAGCTCAAGGAGCTGCGCGACAAGAAGGAGCCGATCGTCCTGCTCGACGTGCGCGAGACCTGGGAGCACGAGATCGCGCGCATCGAGGGCTCGACTTTGATCCCGCTCGGGGAGCTGCCCGAGAAATTTTCGAGCCTGGACGCGGCGAAGCTGATCGTCGTGTACTGCAAGATGGGCGGCCGCTCGGCGCGCGCGGTCAAGTTTCTGCAAAAAAACGGCTTCAAGAACGCGGTCAATATCGCCGGGGGCATCGACGCTTGGGCGGAACGCATCGACCCGTCGTTGGCGAGCTATTGAAGAAGAAAGAGCCGGAACCCTTCGTGATGGGGGCCATCCCCGCCGGCGGCAACGCCGAGGTGCGCTTCTACGTCTCCAAGTTCAAGGGGACGCTGTACGCGCACGTGCGCAAGCATGTCTCGACCGCGACCTACACGGGGCCGACCCCCGACGGCGTCGCGTTGACGCGCGAGGCCATGCAGGCCCTTCATCAGGCGCTCGCGCCGCTGGAGCTCGCGAGCCCCGGCGAGGAGCGAGAGTTGGCTCGCGTCGCCCAAAGCCCGGGCCGCACCTTCGTCGCGCGCCTCTCCTTATATAAGGAAAAAGCCGGCGTCGACCTGCGCACCTGGGTCGAGAGCGCGGGCTACGTCGGCTGGTCGAGAAAAGGCGTCCGCATTCCGTACGACCATCTTCCCGAGATCAAGCGCTACCTGTCCCAGATGGAGGTCTTCTTTAGGGCCCCGCTGGCGGCGAGTTAGGCCCTCGTTCCTTCCGTGAGCCGCAAGCTCATCGATGCCGCGTCGGCGGCCGCGTTCCTCGTCGCCTTCCCCGCGGCCGGGGCCGTCGCGCAGATCCCGTCCACGTCGCCGGCCGGAGCATCCGCGAGGCCGATCGCGCGTCCTCGCGGCGGCGACTTTGTTCTTCCGGTCACTTTTCCCACGTTGGACCTCGAGGTCGCCGAACCCGTGGACGACTTGACGATCCGACGCGGCGGCGCTCGAGAGGCGGGCGGGCCGCTTTTCGAATCCTCGGCCTGGAGCCGGCGGTGGAAGGAGTCCCCGGACCCCGCCTCGGATCGTCATCGGCGATGGAGCATCCGCTTGGACAGCGCCCCGGCCGTCATAACCCTCGGCATCGGCGGGGGCAAGGACAACGAGGCGACGGTGCTTTCTCTGCGCCTGGTGACGGCGGAGGGGCGCGAGCTGCTTCCGCTCTCCGCGTCGTTCCCGCTGCGGCTGCGCCGTTCGGAGACGATCGAGCTTTTTTTCTCGACCGGCGCGATCGGCGGTTTGCGGGATGACGAGTCGAGAGGGGCGCCGGTGCGCCTCGGCCTGTACTTCATCCCGTATTTGGTGAGCGACCCGACGATGGTCCCGCCGGGCTATCCCGCCTTCAAGGTTCCTCCGGAGCTCGTGGCCCGGTTCGATTGGAGCATGCCCGAGGCGAACGTTCCCGGCGAGGTCAAGCGCGAGTTCTACGCGGAGGTCCGGCGCCTCAACCCGGGGCATCGGCTGGTGCCGCGGCTGTTTCATCCGTATCCGGGCTGCCATCTGGACTTCCATTTCGACCCCGAGGCCAGAAAGAAGATCATCGATCATTTCACGACGACGATCGACATGCTCGGCCCCGAGTTGATTCACGCCGTGGCCTTGGGGGAGGAGGAAAACGGCAATCTGCTCCGAGGGTTCATCGAGTCCGACCGGCCGCCGAAGTGGGTTATGAAGTGGGCGGCGCGTTACGAGGCCGATACCGGCCGCAAGTTCGCATGGCGGAGTCCCCGGAGCGTCTATGGGGATCCCGGCTTTCTCGACTGGATGAAGCCGATGGTAATTGAGTATTATAACGGTCTCTACGACGCCTTGAAGGCGAAGTATCCCGGACTCGTCGTTTTGCAGTACTCTTCCCTGAACGACGACGGCAACGGCATCGCTTGGCACGAGCCCGGGGAACTGAAGGCCGACGGCTGGGTGCTGTGGCGATTCAAGAGGCGCGAGGAAGCCTTCATCCTGCGGGCGTCTCGCGCGGGAGGAACGCCCTTCGATCTCTGGACGTCGGAGGACGGCGTGCTGCGAAGCATCGAGCGGGTCCGCGAAAGCGGCATTCCGAACGCCGAGATTTATCATTGCGGTTTCGCGAACGCCTTGCCTCCCGAGGGGGAGGACGCCGTGGAGCAGGTCAGGAAGCAGCGGCGCATGGGCGTGGTCAACGAGTTCTTGTTCTATCCGTTGTGGGCGATGATGGACCCGAGACCGGGCGACGATGGCTCGGCTTGGAAACCCGGAGGGCACGCGTGGACGGAGTATCGCGAGGCTCTGGAGAGAGTGTTACATTACCATGGCCATTGAGAGCGCAAAACTGACGATTTCCAACGTTCGCGACGAAGAGAGACCGAGAACGGCGTCCGCGGCGGTCCGGCCTTCGCACGCCGAAAAATTAAAGAATCTCCTGACGTCCCGCCAGGCGCGCGTCGGCGTGATCGGCCTAGGCTACGTCGGCCTGCCGCTGGCCTATGAGTTCGCGAAGAACGGCTATACGGTGACCGGCTTCGACGTGGCGAAGGGTCGGGTCAAGGGCGTGGCCGCCGGGCGCTCGCATATCCCCGACGTTCCGACCGAGGCTTTGTCCGAGTTGGTCAAGGCCGGCAAGCTCACCGCCTCCGAGCCCTCGAAGCTTTTGCGCGATCAGGACGCCTTGATTTTGTGCGTCCCGACCCCGCTTCGCAAATCGAAGGATCCGGACGTCTCTCATATCCTGTCGGCCGTGGAGGCGGTGCTCGGCAACCTGCGCGCGGGACAGCTCATCGTTTTGGAGTCGACGACCTACCCGGGCACGACGCGGGAGTTGGTTCTGCCGCGGCTTGAAGCCTCGGGACTTAAAGAAGGCAGGGACTTCTTCCTGGCCTTCTCGCCGGAGCGCGTGGACCCGGGCAACCAGCGCTTTAAGA
>CAZMIB010000151.1:0-5821 GCA_964566245.1 uncultured Elusimicrobia bacterium
GGCGCGGAAGGGGTCGATACCTCCCACACCTAGTCAGCATCGTTTACAGCTAGGACTACCAGGGTATCTAATCCTGTTTGCTCCCCTAGCTTTCGCGCCTCAGCGTCAGTACTGGTCCAGGAAGCCGCCTTCGCCACTGGTGTTCCTCCCGATATCTACGCATTTCACCGCTACACCGGGAATTCCGATACCCTCTACCGTACTCAAGACGCCCAGTATCTGTCGACCTTTACGGGTTGAGCCCGTGAATTTCACGACAGACTTAAGCACCCGCCTACACGCGCTTTACGCCCAGTGATTCCGAACAACGCTCGCCACCTACGTATTACCGCGGCTGCTGGCACGTAGTTAGCCGTGGCTTATTCCCAGAGTACCATCAAATCCTTGCGGACATTTGTCCCCTGGAAAAGAAGTTTACACCCCGAAGAGCTTCGTCCTTCACGCGGCGTTGCTGGATCAGGGTTTCCCCCATTGTCCAAAATTCCCCACTGCTGCCTCCCGTAGGAGTAGGGCCCGTGTCTCAGTGCCCTTGTGGCTGACCGTCCTTTCAGACCAGCTACCCGTCATAGCCTTGGTGGGCCGTTACCCCGCCAACAAGCTGATAGGCCGCGAGCTCCTCTTGCAACGACCCTTGCGGGCCTTTCATAAAGGGAAGATGCCTTCCCCGTATAATATCGGGAATTAGCCAGCCTTTCGGCCGGTTGTGCCCGATTGCAAGGCAGATTGCTCACGTGTTACTCACCCGTCTGCCTCTAAACACCGCCTGTATTGCTACATTCGGTATTTCGATCGACTTGCATGTGTTATGCACGCCGCCAGCGTTAATTCTGAGCCAGGATCAAACTCTCCAATTAAAATCTGATCACGGAAAAGAAACAAACTCCGGTTCGGCCTGAGCCTCACCGGCCCCTGTTCCGCTTTCCGTGATCCCTCTTGGAGGGTCTGCTTTACTCAAGGTATTTGACGCCGATGTTCTTTCGTTGCAATCATAGGGGCGTCTTACACACCTTAATGTTTCACCTGACTGGCACCCCCGGACCGATCGTACCGCCCGCGTTTTGACGCGATCTCCACGCTGGCACCGATTGGCTCGGGATGCCCATTCGCTCGAGTCTAGATTTTCAAGGAACGAAATCTTCCCGCTCGCTCTCCGTCTCCGACTATCGGAGGCAGACTTGGAAGATACTTTCAGTCTCGGTTAACCATCACCGACGACATGGAGAATTTAGCACATGTGCCGAAAATCTGTCAAGCATTATTTTTTTGGAAAAAAATTATTTTTCATTTTCTCGACGAGGAATCGTCGAGAAAAATATTGAAAATAATTTTTTTCCGCGCGGAGATTTCGCGCGCGAGCGCGCGCGGCGCGCTATTTTTTGGGCGCGACGATGTCCGCGCGGGTGCCTTCAACGACCGCGAGCAGCTCGCCTTGCTCGGCCTCGGGAACCGCGAACTTCGCGAGCGTGGCCTTCAGATCCGCGGTCATCGCGGCCCATTCCGGGTCGGAGATAGAGAGCCCCGCGTGCGCCTCTTTCATCGGTTTGCCCGCGTAAACGCACGGTCCGCCGCTGGCGTTGCACACCAGGCTCGTGATCTGGAACTTCAAATACGCCGGCGAGGCGTGCGCCAGCGCGGCTTGCACCCGCGGGTTGGCGACGATGACCTTGTCCGCGACGAGGCGATCCAGGAAATCGTCGACGACGGACGCGATCGCCGGAAGGCCTCCGAGACGCTTATACAGCGAGGGCTTCGCCGCGGCGGGCGGCGCCGGGATCTCGGCCGGCCCGGGATCGAGCTTGGGCTCGCCCTTCAGCATCGGAACGCTGATGGCGTCCTCGCCCTTAAGCGGCTCGGCCGCCTGCTGCGCCGCGAACGAAAATTGAAGCGCAAGACCCGCGACGAACAGCGACGCCACGGCGCCGAGCGTTTTCATCATCGGATTCTCCTTAGGGGAATTATGAAGCCCTCACCCCCACCCTCTCCCATAAACGGGAGAGGGAAATTTCCCAGGAGTTTCCCAAGGAACTCCCCAGGAACTCCCTCGCCCGCTTGCGGGAGAGGGTTGGGGTGGAGCTATGCGCCGTTTACTTCTTCGCCGCGTCGTCCTTCGAGGAAGCGGCGGGAGCGGCCGCGGGCGCCTCGCTCTTCATCGGCGCGTCCATCACGCGCGCCAGCTTGAACACCACCTTGTCCTCCACCATCTTGCCGCCGTCCATGGAGGACCAGCTCTGCTCGATGTGATCGTCGTCGACGAACGTCATGCTCACGCCGTGCATGTGCATGTCCTTCGCCGCGTCGATGCCGTCGCCTCCGGAGAACTCGAAGGCCATCGACTTCTCGTCGGCGCTCTTCAGCGACATCCGAGGCTGGTTGCCCATCATGCAGTAATGGGTCATCTGCGGCTTGCCGTTCACGTCGTTGTACACCGAGACCATCTCGTGCGGCGTGCCCGGCGTCAAGGTCTCGACGAGCGCGGTGCCGCCGGAGGTGAGCTTGTAGACGACGGTCATCTCCTGCATATCGCCCTTCTTGTCGCCCGCGCCCTTCCAGGTCCCGACCAGCTTCTTCAGGCGCTCGAACTCCTTGGACGAGGCCTTCGGAGCCGGCTTCGCCGCCGCAGGCTTTTCGGCCGCCGCGGTGTCCGCCGCCGGCTTGGCGGCTTCCTCGGCGCGCGCGGCCATGCCGCACAAAACAAGAACGCTCAGGACGGCGAGTGTCTTCATTAAGCTCTCTCCCCCGGGGAAAATAAAAGTCCGGCGACCCGCGATAAGTATAAGACATTATTCGAAATTCGCAATATCCTTTTTGTTTCGTATTCACGCGCCGGTCATGGCCGCGGAAATGCCGGCGGCGTAAAATCGACGCGCATGCGGCTCATCGCGTGTCTCCTCGCGGCCTTCCTGTCGCGGGCGGACGCCGCTCAGGTCACGACGCATCCCTGCCCGAGCGTCGTGATACTGGGGGCCGAGACGATCGACCTGACCGACGTCGAACGCGGCTTCATCTGCGGCCGCGAGCGGGCCGAGGGCTGGGAGACGGTGCCGCTTAATCAGGCCGAGTACTTCCTGCGCTCGTTTTTGCAGCGCCGCGGCTACGACTCCCCCGCGTTCGAGGCCGCGAACGGCGTGCTGACCGTCCGCCTCGGCCCGAAAGCCGTGATCAGGAAAATAGAAGGAACCGGCCTGCCGCCCGGCGTCGACCTCTCGCGGCGCCGCAAACTCATCGGCCGGACGCTGACGCCCGAGGCCCTCGACGCGCTGCAGGCTTGGGCCGTCGAGGCGCAGCAAGACGCGGGTTACGCCTGCCCGAAGGTCGAGCTGCGCGCGAACGCGGCGACCGGAGAGGTCGACGCGGCCGCGCGCCCCGGACCCGCCTACGCCTTCCCCGCGCCCGCGCCCCCGGAAGGCGGCCCGTTCGACCCTCGCGTCCTCGAGCGCTTCCAGGCGTTCCGCGTCGGGGACCCGTTCGACCTCCGCCTGCTCGCGTTGACCTCCTCGCGCCTCCAATCCGAGGACTTATTCCTCAGCGCGTACTACGACGTCGCCTGCTCCAGCGGCGTCCTCGCGCTGCGCGCGCGCGTCGTGCCCGCGAAGCCGCGCGTCGCCGCGATCGGCTTCGGCGTCGATACCGAGGGCTACCTCCGCGCGCGCGCCCGCTGGACCAACGCGGGCCTCGACCGCGCCGGCAGCTCGCTCTCCGCCGACCTGTTCGCGTCGTATCTCCAGCAGAGCCTCGTAACCGCGATGAACTGGTACCCCGAGCCCGCCTCGCGCTTCCACCTGGCGCCGTCATTCTCGGCGCTGCGCCAGAACCAGCCCGCGTACGCGGCCGCGAGCGCCGACGCCGCGCTGGACTTCGCGTCGGGCTTCGAGGCCCCGCGCGGCCAGGCCGCGTTCAGCGCCGGCCCCGCGGTCGAGTACGTGAACACCTTGCGCGGCGTCGGTCCGCCTCCCTCGGTGTCGCTGCTCATGCGGACGAAGCTCGAGATCACGAGCCACCTATTCGAGCTGTACCGCCAGGAGCCGCGCGTCGGAAGCCGGCTGACGCTCGACGCCCAGTCGCGGCTGAAGGGCGTCTTCTCCCCGTTCGGCGCGCAGCGCATGCTGGCCGGCATCGAGCGGCTTTGGAACCTGGGGCGCTACGACCCGCCGCTTTTCGTGCTGGGCTGGCGCGGCTCGGCCGGGACGACCGCCTCCCGCCAGCCGCCCGCCCAGCTTCCGCCGACCTTGCGCTTTTTCCTCGGCGGCGACGCCGACATGCGCGGCTTCTCGCTCAACGAGCTGCCGGCCGCGGGCGACGGCTTCCTGACCGAGGCTTACCAGGGGCTCGAGCTGCGCTTGGTCGAGACCTTGCCGTACAAGCTGCAGCCGCTCGTCTTCGTGGACGCGGCGCTGGGCGGGCGGACGAAGTTCTCGCTGGACAGGACTTTGTATTGGTCGCCCGGCCTAGGCCTGCGCTGGTCCTTGCCGATCGGCTCCCTGCGCGCGACCATAGCCCACGGCTTCATAGCGAACCCCGACCCCGCGGTCCCGACCCCGGCGACGCATTGGCAGCTCTACGTGAACTTCGGCCAGGAGTTTTGATTTCCCTCACCCCCGCCCTCTCCCACAAGTGGGAGAGGGCGTTCCTATGTTATATTACGGGAAGCGCCTGCTCTCATGCCTCTCATAGAGCTCGAGAACATCACGCGCTCCTACCGCGTCGGCGGGGAGGAGCTGCGCGTGCTCAAGGGGATCAGCCTCGCGATCGAACAGGGCGAGTTCGTCGCGATCATGGGGCCGTCCGGCTCCGGCAAGTCGACCTTGATGCAGATCCTCGGCCTGCTGGACCGCCCCACCGGCGGGACCTACCGCCTCCTCGGCCGCGACGTCTCGCGCCTCTCGGACGACGAGGGCGCCGCGCTGCGCTCGCGCACGACGGGCTTCATCTTCCAGATGTTCAACCTGCTCGCGCGCACCAGCGCCCTCGACAACGTGGCGCTGCCGATGATCTACGCCGGGGCCCTGGACCGAGAGCGCCGCGCGGCCGAGTTGCTGGAGCTCGTCGGCCTGAAGGACAGGCTGCACCACGCGCCGAACCAACTCTCGGGCGGCCAGCAGCAGCGCGTCGCGATCGCGCGCGCCTTGGTCAACCGCCCCAAGGTGATCTTCGCGGACGAGCCGACCGGCAACCTGGCCTCCGATCAGGCCGACGAAATCCTGGCCCAGCTCAAGCGGCTCAACGAGACCGGGATCACGATCATCATGGTCACGCACGAGCCCGACATCGCGGCCCACGCGCGGCGGATCATACGCATCAAGGACGGGGAGGTCTTCTCCGACGAGACGGCGGACGCCGGCCCGTCCGGGGGCGGCGGGGTCGCGGTCTTGGCCCCGCCGGCCAAAACCGCCGCGGCGCCGATCCGCGTCGAGCCGCACGCCTGGAGCTGGGCGGAGCTCGGCGAGTACGGGGCCTCCGCGCTGCGCGCGATGGCGGCCAATAAGCTGCGCAGCGGCCTGTCCGTGCTCGGCATCATGATCGGCGTCGCCGCGGTCATCGCGATGCTCGCGATCGGGCGCGGCGCCCAGAAGGCGATCGAGGCCCGGCTCGCGAGCCTGGGCTCGAACCTCGTGATGATCTTCAACGGCTCGCCCAGCATGCGCGGCGTGCGCGGGGCCGCCTACGCGCGCCTGACCATGGAGGACGCGAAGGCCGTGCGCCGGCTCGGCCCGCAGATCGCGCGCATTTACCCCGAGGCCGAGGGCAACGTGCACGTAGTCTACGGCGACCAGCACACCGTCACCGAGCTCGTTACGGGGCCCGCCCTTGTTCCCGAGCAAGT
>CAZMIB010000151.1:5831-7733 GCA_964566245.1 uncultured Elusimicrobia bacterium
CACCCCGCCCGCTCCGCCCCCCGATCCCTGCCATGTCCCCCGCTGCCGAGGCCTACCTGCCCCTGGTCTACGGCGACCCGAACACCGTCCCCGAGCTGCAGTGCGTGCCGCCGCCCTACGAGCGGATACGCAACGCGACGCCGTACTACGGGCGCTTCTTCACCGCCCAGGAGGACGTTACCCTCGAGCGCGTCGTGCTGCTGGGCCAGACCGTAGTGACCCAGCTTTTCGGCAAGGACGATCCCGTAGGAAAATTCGTCAAGATCGAGCACGTCTCCTTCCGCGTGATCGGCGTCCTGCCGATCAAGGGCTCCAGCGGCTACGGCGACCAAGACGACATGATCGTCGTGCCGATCAACACCGCGATGCGCCGCGTCTTGGGCACGCGCTACCTGCACGAGATGGCCGTCGAGGCCGCGACCCCCGACGCGATACCGTCCGTCATGCGCGACATCCAGGTACTGTTGCGCCACCGCCACCACCTGCCGGACTACAAGGAAGACGACTTCACGCTGCGCAACATGGCCGACCTCCAGGCGATGCTGGCCGGGACGACGCAGACGTTCTCGGTGCTGCTCGGCATCGTGGCCGCGATCTCGCTTTTGGTCGGCGGAGTCGGCATCATGAACATCATGCTCGTCTCGGTCAACGAACGCACGCGCGAGATCGGCCTGCGCAAGGCCGTCGGCGCCGCGCGGCGGGCGGTGCTGCTTCAGTTCCTGATCGAGTCCGCGGCCCTCTCCGCGCTCGGCGGGCTGTGCGGGATCGCGTCCGGCGTCGGCATCGCGCTGATCCTGTCCCGGTTCGCCGGCTGGGCGGCGATCGTCTCCCCCCAGTCGGTGATCGTGTCCTTCGCCTTCTCCGCCGCCGTCGGCGTCATATTCGGTTTCTGGCCCGCCCGCAAAGCCTCGCTGCTGTCCCCGATCGAAGCCCTTCGCTACGAGTGACCCATAAGTCTCCCCTCGCCCCCGCAGGGGGAGAGGGAAAGGGTGAGGGGGCCGTCTGCGCATCACAGTCCGTCTCCTAGCGGCACTCGCGCTCGCCCTCGTAGCCGCGCCGGCCGTTCTCCTCTTGGAACCCGGCTGGGTGCTGAACTCGCGCACCGCGGCCTGGGCCGTGCGCCGCTTCGGCGCCGCCTGGCGCCCGCGCTGGGGCGAGCTGACCTTGCGCGTCCGCGCGCCGCGCCCGCTGAAAGACGAGCTGGCCTTATCCATCCGCGATCTGTGCGTCGACTCCGGCTGGGCCTCCGGCTGTCTCGACGCGCTCGACCTCGACGTCGCGGCGGCGTTCTCGTTCGCCGGCGGCGCGTCCCTCCACCTGCGCCGCCTCGAGGTCCGCGGGCGAACGGTGAACGTCGACCTGACGCGCAAGCCCCCCGCCCCGCCCTCGCCCCCGTCTGAGTTCAGGCTGCCGGAGCTCGCCGTCCCGTGGCTCGCGCGCATGAAGCTGGGGACGATCGACGTCTCCCTGCCCGACAACCGCCTGCGCCTCGATGCCGCGCGCGTAATCAGCGCGGCCCTCAGCGTCCGCCGCGGCGAACGCGGTCCTCTCTCCGCGCGCGCCGAGGGGCGCCTTGCCAGCGCGGGACTCTCGACGCCCTTCACGGCCGACGCCGACGTGAGCGCCCCGGCGCTTTCAAACGGACGCGTTCGGCGCCTCGACCTCGATGCCCGCCTGGACGCCGGCGGCCGCGATGCCGTGCTCCATGCGCGCCTCGAGCCCGGAACCCGCTCCCGTCTGAACGCGCGCCTCTCGGCCTCCGCTCCCGAGGGGCGGGCGAACGCCTCGCTGGCCCTCCGCGCCTCGAGCGCGCACGTCACCGGGGAAATCGCGCTGAACGCCTCCGCCGCGCGCGGCCGCCTGCGCCTCGACCGCTGCGGCTTCGGCGTCGCGCTGGCCCCC
>CAZMIB010000152.1:0-7708 GCA_964566245.1 uncultured Elusimicrobia bacterium
GAGCTGCAGCGCGGCCGCGAGGGCCAGCGCGAGCCACGGCGAGAGGCCCATCGGCCGGGCGGCCAGCACCGGCAAGGCGAGCGCTGCGTTGAAGGCGAGGCGCCGTCCCAAGGAGGCACGATCGGCCTCGAGCGCGTCGACGGCGGCGGCCTCCGCGGCGAAGCGGCTGCGGGAGACGAAGCGCGCCTCGTGGCCGAGGTTCTCGACCAGGCCGACCAGCCTTTCGACCGGAAGCGCCCCCTCCCACTCGACCGTCGCGACGCGGCTCGGGAAATGGACGTACGCGGCGGCGAGCTCCTCGCGAGCGGACAGGGCGCGGGCGAGGCGGGCCGCGCAGCCGGGGCACAGCAGCCGGTCGACCGCCAGGTGCAGGCGCTGGCGGACGGCCGTGCCGCCGGGGGGCGGGGCTTCCGTCAACCTCTCTTCCAGGCGGTCTCCAGGCCCCCCGTATCCGCCCAGACCCCGGGGTAAGCCCCGCGGACGGCGTTGTCGAAGGTCTGCCCCGACTTCAGCGAGGTCAGCAGCTGCCCGAAGCCCAGGCTGCCCCCGTGCTGCAGCAGGAACTGCACGACGCTCCCCACCTGAGGGTACCACTGGCTGACCGTCCGCTCGCGCTCGCTGGCCGGGACGAGGTTCGTCATCTGGCTGAACGGCATCGGGTTCGCGCGCGCCAGCTCGAAGCGCTTTTCCCATTCGGCCTTCAGCGGGCCGGAGGCCGCCTGCGACTCCTCATAGACCGCGAGGCCCTCGTTGAGCCAGCGCAGGTTCGGCGCGCCGGGCCCCATGTACTCGTTGAAGACGAGGTGGGTCATCTCGTGGGCCAAGGTCCCGCCGAGACCCGGACCGTCGAAGCTGTAGATCGAGTTGCCGACCGTGACCCCGCCCGACCAGTCCGGCTGCTCGGTCTTGCGCCGGTACTCGTCCTGCGTCGCGTAGACGGCCACCTCGTAAAGGCCCATCGGCTTGAACGAGTACAGGCCGGTGTCGCGCATGATGCGCTCGTAGTCCTCCTCCGCCCAGCCGAGGACCTCCTTCGCGTGCGGGCCGCCGTAGGCGCGCGCCGAGAAATGCAGGCTCTGATCCTGCGCCCCTCCCGGGTCCAGGCCCGGGAAGACGCCGGTCGTCGTCGAGCGCGTCGAGATCTGGGGCATCAGCTCCGGGGGGACCGGCACGCAGGCCGCGAGGGCCAGCGCCGCTAAAACGGGGACGGCCGGGAGACGGTTCATGCGTCGATTATAATAAATCGGGCCGCCGGGATTTCATACAATGGAGACGTGCCGAAGACACTGACCGTGCGGCTGGACCGCGTCGCGCCCGAGGGGCAGGCCCTCGGCAAAGCAGAGGGCTCGGACAAGCTCGTGTTCGTGCCGCACGCCCTGCCGGGCGACACGCTCGAGGTGGAGGTCGTCGAGGAGCAGCCGCGCTACCTGCGCGCTCGGGCGCTCAAGGTGCTGGAGGCCGCTCCCGGCCGCGTCGAGCCCGCCTGCCCGTACCATTTCAAGCCCGGGAAGATCGACTACTGCGGGGGCTGCGACTGGCAGCAGGCCGCCCCCGCCGCCCAGCTCAAGCTCAAGCGCGACGTGGTCGTCGACGCGCTGCGAAGGGTCGGCAAGCTCGAGCCGCCGGTCCTGGAGACCTTGCCGTCGCCGCAGGCGTGGCGCTACCGGAACAAGGTCCAGGTCCCGTTCCAGCCCGGCCCCGACGGCGGCGTCGTTTCGGGCTTCTACGTCCCCGGCTCGCACCGGCTCGTCGAGTGGGACGACTGCCTGGTCCAGCCCGAGCTCTCGGTCGCGATCGTCAAGACCGTCAAGGAGCTCGCGCGCAAATTCGGCTGGCGGATGTACGACGAGAACCACGACCGCGGCTGGCTGCGGCACCTGCTCGCGCGCACAAACTCGGCCGGCGAGGCCGCCGCGGTATTCGTGACCCGGAACGCCGACTTCCCGCAGGAGAAAGAAGCCGTCGAGGAGCTCCGCGAAGCCCACCCCGAGCTCGTCAGCGTCTGGCAGAACGTGCAGGAACGGAAGACCTCGGTGGTCCTCGGCCCGCGCTGGCGCAAGCTCGCCGGCCGCGACAGGCTGCGCGAGAAGGTGGGGCGACTGGCGCTGGAGTTCTCGCCGGCCGCGTTCCTGCAGGTCAACACCCCGGCCGCCGAGCTTTTGTACCGCACCGTCGAGAGCTACCTCTTCTCCGGAGCCTTCCGGCCGAACCTGAAGCTCGTCATCTACTGCGGGGTCGGGGCGATCGGGCTATGGATCTCGCGCGGGACGCCGCGCGTGGTCGGGATCGAGGAGATCCCGCAGGCCGTCGAGGACGCCTACGCCAACGCGCGGCGGCTCGGCGTGCGCAACGCCACCTTCGTCGCGGGGCGCGCGGAGCACGCGCTGCGCAAGATGCGCGGCCAGGGCGCGCCGCGGCCCTGGGGCGCCGTGCTCGATCCTCCCCGCGCGGGCTGCGAGGAGGGCGTGCTGCGCTACCTGATGGAGAAGAAGGTCGAGCGGATCATCTACGTCTCCTGCGACCCCGCCACCTTCGCGCGCGACGCGGGCAGGCTGTCGCGCGCCTACGACCTGGAGAAGGTCCAGCCGATCGACCTCTTCCCCCAGACCTCCCACGTCGAGCTGGTGGCGAAGTTCGACCTCAAGCGGACGGTCACGCCGATAACGGACGAGGAGTAAGGACTAGGCCGACGGCGGGGGAGCAAGAGCCTTCCGCACGGCCGCGTTCAGTCGGTCGGCCTTCACCGGCTTCTCGATGAACTCCACGACGTCCGGGTAGCGCGCGAGCCTCTCGCGCAGCGAGGCCTGCGCGTAGACGCCGGTGATCACGATCACCGGGATGCGGGCCATGGCCCCGGCCTGAAGCTGCTCCAGCACGTCCAGCCCGCTGAACATCGGAAGCATCAGATCGAGGATGATCAGGTCGGGCTTGACGACCGGGATCTTGCCGATCGCGGCCACCCCGTCCTGGGCCGTCTCCACGCGGAAGCCGGCCTTCTTGATGTTGAACGCGATGATATCGGAGATGTCCTGGTCGTCGTCGACGACCAGGACCGTCTTGGGCTCGGACATGGACGCCCCGAGATTAGCATTTTTGAGACGGGAACTCCCCGGCCTCCGAGGACGTATGCTTGGTGAGGGCGGAATGAAGATGATACTTTCGACGTTGCTGGGATGGGGGTTGCTCGCGGCACCCCTCCGAGCCCTGGAGCCCGGCCAGGGCGTCGTCGTCCGTTTCCGCGACGGGGGCAGCGTCGCCGGCGTGCTGGTGGAGACGGGCCCCGACGAGACGGTGATCGACGTCGCCGGCGGGCGAACCGCCTGGCCCGCCGCGTCGATCGCGCGCCTGGAGCCCCAAAGGACGTCCCTCGAGATCTTCCGCGAGAAACGCGCCGCCTGCCGGACCCGCGAGGATCTGCTGTCCCTGGCGCGCTGGGCCGAGGAAGCGGGGCTGAACACCGAGCGCGAGCGCCTCGCTGCGGAACTGGGCCTGCCCCCCGATATCCAAGCCCCGCCCCCGGAACCGCCCGCGCCGCCCCAAAACTTCCAGGTACTCCCTCTCCCGCGAGCGGGAGAGGGATGGGGTGAGGGTGCCGAGCCCGCCGCCGTCGTCCCGGCCGGAACCACCGGTCTCCCCTTCGGCCGACCAACGGGGCCGGCGTTCGTCCCGGTTTATTCCTACGTCCCGGTCCTCTACGCCCCGCCGCCCCGCGATACCCGCGCCCAACGCGCGGCCTACCTAAAAGAACTGGGCCGGCGCCGCGAGGCCTGGAAGCATACGCCCTCGACGCCGGTGATGGACTTCCAGTTCAGGCTGCAGGAGACGCTGGACCGCCGCGCCCACGGCCTGCCGTTCGCCGCGAAGCCGCTCTAAGCGGCTGCGGCGCGGCCTACTGGGGGTAGGCGATGATCCGCAGGAAGCCCGTACCAAAGGTGAGGCGGCCGTTGCCGTCGCAGACGCCGTGCACCTCGACCGTGTGCTGGCCCGCGGCGACGGGCTGCAACCAAACCGAGTTCGCGGGGCACCAATAGCCGGGGGTCGGAATGCCCGCCGTCGGGTTCCTGCAACCGTTCTCGGTCGGGCCGATGAACGCTCCGTCGACCCGCACCTCGGTGAACATCGAGCCGCCGGGGGTGTCGTTAAAGCCGATGGCGGTTACAGCGATATCCAGGTTGCTCGGGACGTTGACCGTGAACGTCTTCGTGAGCCCCGGCAAAAGCCCTTGATCGGTGTTGCCGCCGTTGCACACACCGTGAGCGTTGACGAACCCGCCCGCGTATTGCGCGGTGAAAATCGGGACCTTGACGCCGTCGCTGGCGTTGACCGCGCCGGCGACGTCCAGCTTATAAGCCGGCGAGTCGGTCCCGACACCGACGTTCTGGCCGTCGCGCGCGAGGATGGTCTGGCCGGTGCTGGGCAGGTTGGAGTAGATGCCGAGCGGCGAGGGATAGTACGACTGCAGGACCAAACTCTCGGACCCCAGCTCCGCCGTGAGGCACGACGCAACGAGAGCAACGACAAACCAGCCGAGCCGGAGCCGGGTCATACCGCCTTAGTTTAGCCCCGAAGCCTCCCCTCCGCAAGAGGAGAACCGGTGGGGTGGTGGGGTGGTGTCATACTTTGACTTTTGGAGGGGCTTCACCGCTCGACGACCACGGCGACGCCCTGTGTGCGGGCGGTGGTGGGCGGTGTCAGACTTTGAATTTTTGAATTTTGGACGGGCGTCAGCGCTCGACGACCACGGCGACGCCCTGGCCGCCGCCGACGCAAATCGAGGCCACGCCGCGCTTGAGGCGGCGGCGCTTCAACTCCAGCAGCAGGCCGAGCACCAGCCGGCCTCCGGTCGCCGCGAAGGGATGCCCGAGCGCGATCGAGCCGCCGTTGACGTTGACCTTCTCCTCCGGCAGGCCGAGTTCGCGCATGTCGATCAGCATCTGGGCGGCGAAGGTCTCATTGATCTCGAAGAGGTCGACGTCCTTCGCGGAGAGGGAGGCGCGGCGCAGCGCCTCCCGAACCGCCGGCACCGAGGCGTAGCCCATGCGCGCGGGCGGCGTCGCCGCGACCGCCCCGGCGACGAAGCGCCCAAGAGGCTCACGCCCCCAGGCTTTCATTGCAGCTTCGGAGCCCAAGAGCAGCGCCGATCCGCCGTCGACGATCGCGTGGGTGTTGCGCCCGGTGACCGTGCCGCCCGGCCCGTACGCCGGCGCGGCGGACTCCACAGCTTCCCGCGCGCTCGCGCCGAGGATCGCGTCATCGGCCGAAGCGCCGCCCGCGGAAACAAGCTCCTCGCCCAGCCGCCCGGCCGCGCGCGCCTCACCCGCGAGGCGATGGCTGCGCAACGCCCACCGGTCCTGCGCCTCGCGCGTCACGCCGTACACCGCCGCCAGCTCCTCGGCGGCCTTGCCGATCGGCCGTTGAATCGAGACGTCGGTGAACGAAGGAACGAAAACGTCGCGCCGCAACCGGCTGACGCTGTCCGCCCCACCCGTCAAAATAAGGCCGGCCTCGCCAGAGGCCGCATCCTTCGCCGCCGCGATCAAGGCATAAAGCCCCGAGCCGCAAGCCATCGAGACCGTCAGGCAGGGCGCGCTCTCCGGGGCGCCGGCGCGCAGGCCGACGTAGCGCGCCCCGTAGCAGGCGTGCGCCCCCGCGTGATACATATTGCCGAAGACGACGCGCTCTATCTTTTCGGCGGGCAGGCCCGCGCGCGCAAGCGCTCCCTGGGCCGCCGCCGCGCCGAGGTCGAAGGGATCGAGCTCCGCCAGCGCCCCGCCCGGCTTGCCGTCGCCGGTCTTGCCATGCGCCCAAGCCGCGAACGGCGTCCGCGCGCCGGCCAGTATCCAGGTCCAGGTCACGAGAGCCGGTTCTCGGTCTCGGGATCGAAGAGGTGGGCTTTCTCGGCGTCCCAGCGCAGGGCCACCGGCAGGCCGGGGGCCGCCGGGGCGCGGCCTTGGGTCTTCACGACGACGCGCTCGCCGGCGCAGGCGACCTCGACCCAGGTCTCGGGCCCCATCGGCTCGACGACCTCGACCGTCCCCCGCAGGTCGCCCTGCCCCTCCGGGACGAACGAAAGGTGCTCGGGTCGGACGCCGAGCAGCACCGGGCCCCGCGGGGACGCTCCCTTAAGCGGCAACAACCCGTCCTGCACCTTCACCGCGCCGTCGCCGGCCGAGCCTTTCAGCAGGTTCATCAACGGCTTGCCGATGAACTGCGCGACGAAAACGTTCGCCGGCCGCTCGTAGGCCTCCAACGGCGTCGCGATCTGCTGGATCTTGCCGTCCTTCAATATCGCCATCCGGTCCGAGAGGCTCAGGGCCTCTTCCTGATCATGCGTCACGTAGACGGTCGTGACCGGAAAGTCCCGGTGCAGGCGCTTGAGCTCCAGGCGCATCTGCGTCCGGAGCTTCGCGTCGAGGTTCGAGAGCGGCTCGTCGAGCAGGAACACGGCCGGCCGCCGTATCAGCGCGCGGCCGAGCGCCACGCGCTGCTGCTGGCCGCCCGAAAGCTGCCTCGGCCGCCGGTCCAGCAGCGCGCCCAGGCCGAGGGTTTGGGCCGTCTCGGCGACGCGGCGCGCGATCTCGTCCTCGGGGGTCTTGCGCACGCGCAGCGGGAAGGCGATGTTCTCGCGGACGGTCAGATGCGGATATAGGGCGTAGCTTTGGAACACCATCGCGACGTCGCGCTCGCGCGGCCCCAGCGCGGTCACGTCCCGGCCGTCCAGCCGGACCTCGCCCGCGTCCGGGAACTCCAGGCCGGCGATCAGGTTCAGCAAGGTCGTCTTGCCGCAGCCCGAGGGGCCGACCAGGCAGAAGAACTCGCCGTCCTTGATCTCCAGGCCGAGCCCGTCGAGCACGCAGCTCCGTCCGAAGGACTTCGCGATTCCCTTCAGCTCGATTTTCGCCATCGTCTCATCCCTTGACCGCGCCCGCGGTCAGACCGCTCACGATCCCGCGCTGGAAAAGCATCGCCAACAGGACGACCGGCAGAGAAACGAGGACCGCCGCCGCCGCCATCTCGCCGAACGGTATCTCGTGCAGCCCGGCGAACAACGCGATGCCCACCGGGACCGTGCGGGCCTTGTCGGTCGTCGTGAAGGTCAGCGCGAACAGGAACTCGTTCCACGAGAAGATGAAGTTGAGGATCGCGCAAGTCGCGAGCCCCCCCGAGGCGATCGGCAGGTAGATCCGCGCGAAAATCTGCGCCGGCGTCAGGCCGTCGACCAGGCCCGCCTTGAACAGCTCCGGGGGCAGGCCCTTGAACACCGAGCTCAAGGTCCACAAGGTCAGCGGCAAGGTGAACACCGTGTGCGTCAGGATCAGCGCCCCCCAGGTGTCGCGCAGGCCGAACCAACGTATCATCAGGTAAAGCGGGCCCACGATCGAGATGCCCGGGAGCATCGACACCCCGAGCGCCAGGCCGAGCAAGGCGCCCTTGCCGCGCAGCGGCAGGAAGGCGAGCGCGAAGCCGGCGAGGCTGCCGACTATCAGGCTCGCCAGCCCGGTCAGCGCGGCGATCCCCACCGAGTTGAACGCCAGGCGCAGGAAGCCCTGGCTGGAGAGCACCGCACGGTAATGCGCCAAGGTCGGCGAGGACGGAAGAAGCGGCGGCAAGCGCGTCAGCTCGTCGGTCGGCTTCAGCGAGGTCAGGATCTGCCAGACGAACGGCGCCAAGGACCAGACCGCGAGGACCGCGAAGCCGGCGGCGAGGA
>CAZMIB010000153.1:0-7641 GCA_964566245.1 uncultured Elusimicrobia bacterium
AAGTACGGATGATGGACGTCGAGCCCGGTGTCGATCCAGAAAATCCTCGTGCCCTCGCCGCGATAGCCGCGCGCCCAGGCCTTCGGGACGTTGGCCAGAGGCCCCGCTTGCGCGAGCTGGGGCTCGAAGCCGGCCTCGGACGGCTCGAAGGCCGCGTTCAGGTCGCCGTCGACGACGCGGCGCATCGCCTTCGCGAAGTCCCGGCGCACCGTCACGTAGATCCGGCCGCCGGAGCCGGCCCCGAGCCGCGCGGCGTCGTCCTCGCCGAAGACGTGCCGTATCTCGAGGCCGTAAGGCTCCGCCTTCGCGAGCAGCTCGCCGAGCCCCGCGGCCTTCATCAGCTCCCGCGCGCGGCTCTCCTTAGCGGCGTCGCCGGAGACGTTCGTCAGGCTCTCCTTAAGCGCGCCCACCTTGGCCTTGATCCACAGCGCGGCCCGCGGCTCGATCTTGCGCGCGACGACCGCGCGGCCGTCGTTCGCGAGCTCGACCTCGGAGACCTCGAAACGCCCCCCATCGGAGCCCTGGTAGTGCAGCAGCAGGCGCTGGAAGAGCAGCGCCCCCTTCTCGTCGGCCGCGAAGCGCAGGACGCCGACCCCGCGGTGGGCCAGTGAACGGTAAAGATGGTCGGCGACCGCGGCGGCGGCCACGTCCTTCAGCGGTCCGTTCTGCAAGCCGCGCCACGCGGCATAAAGCAGCTCGTCCTTCCGCGCCTCGTCCACCTTGCGGCGCTCGGCCTCCGCCGTCAGAAGCTCCATGCGCCTAAGCGCGGCGTCGATCCGCTTCTCGTCCTTGCGGCCCGCCGCCGAGTCGGCGCGCGGCAGGAAGCGGCCGGGACGCTCCAGCAGCGCGGCGCGGTAACGGCCGCTCGCCTGAACCGGCTCGGCCGAGGCCGCGGGCTCGACGCCGGCGGCGGGTTCGGCCTTGGCGGCGGACTCCGTGGACGCCTCGGGAGCCAGCAATCGCGACCATGCGGAAAGCCCCTTGTCCAGACGCAGCGTCTCGAGCCGCGCCCGGCCCTCGGAAAGCTGATCCAGCTCGCCCTTGAGGTCGGACTCGGAGGAAGGATCGATCGCGAGAACGTCGACGGGGCGGTCAAGGTGGAGGGATATCTGGGCGGCGGACAGGATGCGCTGCAAAAGGGGAAGCTTCGCGTCTCGCGCGGCGCGGAACGACGACAGCTCGCCGACGCGGAGGGTCAGCTCCTCCCACGCGGCCGCGGCGACGCGGCCGAGCGGCGTCCTGGCCGGGGGCGCGCGCCCGCGCTGAACCTTGAGGTGCCGCAGCTCGTGCCCGAGCACGAGCCTGAACAGCCACGGCACGGCGATCAGCTGCGGACGGAGATAGGCGGCCCCGGCATGCGCGTAGCCGAACGTGAAGTCGCTCCAATGCCCGCCGTGCAGGCGCAGGACCTCGAGGCCGGGCCGGGAGCCGACCACCGCCGGATCGAGGCGCCCCGCGGCGACCTCGCCGTCGACGTAGCGCCAAAAGTCCTCGACCGTGACATGTCGGCCGCGCCACAGGGTGTACGCGTAGAGGAGCGCCTCAAGCGCCGCCAACGAGACGAAAGCCGCGACGACGTAGCCCAGCGCCTTCATGCCGACGCCCGCGGTCGCCGAGGCGGACCGCGCCGACGCGATCCCGAACGCCGAGACCGCGGAGAAGGCCGCGCGCGCGGCGGCGAACGAGGCCCAGCCCGCGCCGCCGGCGCCGGCCAGGGCCAGCGGGAAAAGAGCGGAACGGCGGCTCGCGCCGGACGGCACGCTTCGCGAGGCGGCCGGAGCGATCACGAGGAAGCCCTCCGCGAGGGCCTCGTCGATTGAGTCGCGGAAGCACATAGGCATGTGCGAGACGTCGGGTATCCGCTCGAAGTCGAAAGCCAGCGCGCGCATGAACGCCTGAGCGTCGCCTATCAGGCCGAGGTCGAGGTCCGAGGTCGCCTTGAACGGCGTTCCATCCACGTGGCGGACCCCGGTCTGGCGGCTGCCGAGAATGAACAGCGAGACGCCGGTCTCCTCGACCAGCTTACGAGCCGCCTCGACATGCCGCGCCTCGACGCCCGGCCCGGGAACGCCCAAGACGACGGTCGAAGCCCCTTGGGAATCCGCGCCCTTGGCCTCTTCCCTTCGCTGCGCGGGAAGGATGGGATGGAGAGCCGCGATAGTCGCGCCGGCTTCGAGCCTATCGCCCCCCTCGGACGCTGCCGAGCCCTGTTTGGAGATCCGCGGCTCGCGCGCCGACAAGCTCGCGCCCGCGGCGCCGCGGCCGAACCCGCCGCGCTCGATGAAATCGGCGAAGCCCAGCTCGCGGGCGGCCTCGAGGCCGGCCTGGATCAAGCCCGAAGGCGTTACCAAGGACGGCCGCGACAGCGCGCCCAGGACGGAGTCCTCGGCGGATCGCGCGGGCGTAACGGCAGCGGCCGACGGAATAGGCCGGGAAAGCGATGGAAGCGGAGCGGCGATTGAAGCGGCCAGGGCAGGCGACGCGGCGGCGGACGCCGACGGCAGCGCGGCCGGCGCGAGACTCGCGGGAGGCGGAGCCGGCACGAGCGGGTTCAGGACATCCGCCCCCCTCACCACACCCTCTCCCCCCAAGGGGCGAGGGAGATTTGAAAGACCCGGCGCCATCAGAGAGGGAACCGCGCTAAGCGCGGGCGCGGCGACGACCGCCGCCGGGGCGGGGAGCGAGGCCGGGCGCGAGCGCGCGGCCTCGGCCCACGCGTCGAGCGGGACCGAGGAGCCCAGAAGGATCAGCGACAGCGCGGCCGCGATAACCCTGCGAAGCATGGATGTCATGGTCAGTGGATGAATATCAGTTGGTTTTCGTTTTGGACGAGCTTCTCGCTCGCCCTTGGGGCGTCGTACGCCCTTCGAACGTCGTACCTGACGGGCTTCTTGGCCGCCTCGCGGCGGGCCGCTCCGAAGTGGATCGGGAACATCACCCCGGCGTGCAGGTTGATCGCCTTGCCGAAGTCCGCGGGGGTCGCGAGCATCTCGCCGGAGAAAAAGTAGTCCCAACCTTGATCGCGCCGGACGTGCAGGCCGAAGAGGCCGCGCATCGAGCTCGCTCGCGGCCGCGAGCTGGCCGAGCCCTCGACGACCGAGGGATCATAGGTCGCGCTCTGCGACTGAAGCTTCCCCTCGAGCGAGCCCGAGGCCTGGTTGATGCCGAGGCCCGCGAACGGGACCATATTCCCGTACTGCCGGCTGAAGACCAAGTTCACGCCCGCGGCCTGGAGGTTCCAGTTGATCGAGCCCGCGTTCTGGCTGTTCAGGTAGATGTTGGTGCTCGAGGGCGAGCCGTCGCCGTCGATCAAGACGTTGTTGAAGCTGTTGAAGAAGTGGTACGTCCCCCGCAGGTACTGGTAGTACCCGGTCAGGCTGACCGCGTTGCGCCGGCCGTAGTGCAGGAACTTGCGGTACTGCAGGCCGAAGTTGTTCGTCTGGCCCGAGACCGCCATTTTCGAGGTGATGTTGAAGCGCGGGGTGGTGACGTTCGAGAAGCGGACCGCGAGGTCGCTTTCCCAGGGAAGGCCGTAACGGATCGTCGCGGTCAGGTCGGGGACCGGAATGTGGCCCGGGAACTCGCTCGACAGTCCCATGTCGTTAAGCGCTTGGGTGCGCAGCGTCGGGAAGCTGCCGGTGTCCAGCGGCACCAGGCCGCCGCCGGCCGTCAGCTCGAGCTGGCCCCGCCCCGGCTGGGTGAGCAGCGGGCAGGGGAAGGTGTCGCCGGCGTTGAACGCGAGCGGAGAGACGAGCTGCGACGACAGCCACTGCATGATGCTCGAGAAGTCGGTGGAAAGCCGGGTCACGTCGGCGCGCGCGGGACGCGGGGCGAGCGCGAGGAGCGCTATTAATAATAGAGCCGCCGGGGGCCTAAGGCGCGCCATTAAAGCCTATCATGCCGCCTCGGAGAGTATGGGAGGAGGGCCCATGGGCCCAAAAGATATAAGGAAAAAGGCCCTAGGGTCGTTAGAGCCTAGGGCCTAGAGGAGCCGGGACGAAAGGTTACGGAATATTCTGCAGATTGTGGCAGAGCTCCACGATTCCCTGGACCCCGAGCTGATTGCGATGGTCCAGGCTGTTGTAGAAGGTGACGAAGCACTGGGGATTGTCCTTGTAGCCGTTGGCGGTCTGGCACAGCCAAATCGCCTGCTTGAGGGTCAGCAGCCTCCGGCCGGAGCCGTCGCCGATCGTCCAGGCCGACTTGAGGCAGCTTATCGGCTCGAGATTCTCGGCTTGGCCGCACAAGGTGACGAGACTCTCGGCGGTCAAGCGCCGCGTCCCGCCGATCACGAGCGTGGCGGCGCTGCGGTAGCAGGCGGGGCGGGTCACGGGCCGGGGCCGGTAACCCCGGCAGAAACCCAGCGCTTGGTCAAGAGACGGCGCCACGGGGGCGCCCAAGGGCGTCGTCACGAAATACGCGACGTCCTTGAAGCACCCGGCCGGCTCCTGGTTCAGAGAGTCGTGGCAAAGCGTCGCCGCGTCGCCGGCCGTCAAGCGGCGGCCGTTGAACTCCAGCCCCCGGGCCGCCTCGATGCACGCCGATTCGTCCGCGCTCCAACTGACCTGCGCCGCGGTGTAGTCCGCCCTGGGCGCGGCCATCTCGGCGGTCGTGCGGAAGTCGACGGCCGCTCCCGCGGCGCCGGCCGAGCCCTTCAAAATCAAAAGGGCGGCCATCGCGAACGACGGAATCTTCGGCAGCGCAAGCTTCATGACATCACCTCGGCGATTGGAAACTCGTAATGCGCGCATTATACACCAACGCCCGTCGGAGGACAAGGGGAAAAGAGACCCCGGGTCCTGGGACCCGGGGTCTCTTGGAAACGGAATCGCCGTCGTGCTTACGAGGGAGACTGATAGACCTCCAACGTGCCGTCGCCGAGGACGCGCAGGCCGACCGTCTTCCCGTTTTCGAGCGGGAAGGCCTGGACGTCGTCGGTCATGCTCGCGTAGTCATAGAGGAAGGTCGGGTAGTCCTTGCCGTCCGTCGGAGGCCGCATCAGCACGATCGACGCGACCTTCCTGTTGAGCGTGCCGGTGCCGGCCTGTGAGTTGTCCACCACGTCGCTGACCATGAACAAGCGGTAGTCCGTGCCGTACAGCGCGACCGGCACGCCGGCCTCGTGCGTGATCTTGAGTACCTCGCCCAAGGTCAGCGAGGCGGCCGTGGAGTTGTCGCTCTTGTTGACGATCTTCAGGATGGAGTTGTGCTTCGGATCCTCAAGGTCCGGCTCGACGTGGATCGCGAAGGTGACCCCGTTGACCGGAACCTCGGCCTCGTTCGTCACGAGCTTCTGCAGGTTGAACAGCAGCGGCACCTTGCCCCAGCTCGGCGAGTATAGGACGAGGTAGCCGCGGTTCTTGTCGACCGTCAGGTTCGATTTGCGGCTCAGCAGGCCGCTGAGCTTGACCGCGACGCCGTTCAAGTTGATCTCGTACGAGGACGCTTTCCACTGCCGGTTCAGCAGTTCCCGCGTCGACATGCCGATGACCTTCCCCTCGGGGGCGAAGCCGCCGGCAGCCGGGCCGATCTCCGAGGTCGACTGCGCCAACGGCGCGGCGAAGCCGGACGTCTGCAGGCCCATCGAGTCGGAGGCTTGAGCGCGCGCCTGCACCGCCGCCGCCAAAGCGGCCGCCGCCATCAGAACGGAACGGCACACGAGATTCCAAGTTCGCATGGTATGTCTCTCCGTTGGTTGAGTTGAGGCTTCCACGCACGCGGCCGGAGGAAGGCTCTCTATCATGGTGTCAGGCATTGCGTGTTAAGGGTTCGGCACGATCGCCAGCACGGCCCCGTCCTCCTGCAACTGCAGGCCGACCTTCGTTCCGTCGGTCAAAGCGAAGACCGCCATGTCCTTGGACGGGATGGACTCCAGCGGTATGACGGAGAAGCGCGGCTCGCCTTGGCCCTCCAGCGCGAAGGCGACGTTCTGATGCTCCGCATCCAACCGGCCTCGCCCGTCCACGTCCTGGACGTCGTCGAAATAGAACACCTTGTAGGTCCGGCCCGAGATCGGGGCCGGGAAGCCGGTCGACATCTGGCCGGCCAACAAGGCGCGCAAGGTGATCGAGTGAAGATCGCCCTTCGCGACGCCGCGCAGCTTCACCTTCGAGGCCAGCTTGTCGAAGATGTCCGGCGCGAGCCAGACGTCGTAGGCCGCCCCGTTGACCGTGACGCGCGTCTTGGCCTGGATCAGGCGGACGGCGTTGATCAACTGAGGAACGGCGTCGGTCTCGCCGAGCGCCGCGCCGAACGTGGCCTGGGACCGCGCCACCATCAGGCTCAGCCAGCCCGGACGACCGCCCAGAGACACCTCGTTCGGGTTCCGCCAAAAACCGTTCTTCACCGGCGCCAGCCGCAGATAGATGGTCGCCCCGCGAGCCGTCACGGGGGCGGACGTCCCGGCCGGAAAGGCGAACAGGCTTCGGAGGGTGCCGACGACCTGCGCCGCGACCGCGGGATCGGCGCGCTCGTCGTCCGCGTCCGAAGCCGCCTTCCCGGTGACTGGCTTTAAGTCTTTAGCCGTCGCCGCGGATTGCTCGAAACCGCGGTTTCCGGCCTCGCGCAGGGCCTCGACGCGCTGGGCGCGGGCCGTTCCGGCCAGTAAAAAGGACATCACCGCTATAGTGACGCTCATGGCTCCCCCTGCTGGAGCGAATTTATACCATGGAACGGCGGGTCAAGACAGGTATTTTGAAGCCCGAAAAATAAGCCCCCCTTTAGACTGAAAGCCAGACACCGGATTTAGACGTGGCGCTCTTACCGCTTTGCAACCTGACACCGCCTTGACAACGCCCGGGGGTCCCCTTAGACTTATCGTGAGAGCGATTCGATGACCCTCCCTCGCCTCGTCCAGGGATTGCTGCTTCTTTCCGTGCTCGTTCCCGCGCGGGCGCGCGCTCAGATGATGGCCGCCGGCGATCTGCCGGGCCACGACGTCTACCACCAGCAATGCGGCTCGGGCTCCGCGTCGGACGGCAGCGCCGCGGCCCAAGCCATCGCGCAATATTGCCGGACTTACGCGCAGATCGACTCCAAATATCACGCGATGGAACGGATCGGCGACGTCTCCGGCGGTTACTCTCCCTCCCAAGCCTCGCAGATGATGGCGATCCATAGCTGGCTCAGGGCCAACGCGCCGGGCTTGTTCAAGAGCGCCCAGGACTCTCTCAAGTCGGCGATCGACAACTACTCCCAGGGCGACGTCGGGACCCAGGAACCCAGCAAGGACACTCTTCAGAAGGCGTACGACGACATGGACAAGGACCATCAGCAGTTGAGGGCCGCCGTCGGCGAGCACAATCTGGCCAGCTACAAGAGCGCCGCCAACTCCTCGACCCCCGACCTCTATCCGCCCTGGCAGTCGATGACCTACGAGCCCAGCGCCGCCGAGATCGCCGCCGGACAAGCCAAGGACGCGCTCAAATCGGGCGACTTAAGCTCGGCGCGCGACGCCGCCAACCAGGCCCTGTCCTCCGATCCCAACCGACTGGATGCCGTGATGACGCGGGGCGCGGCCAGCCTCGGCCTCAAGGACTACGCGGGCGCGCTCTCGGACGGCCAGAAGGCGCTGGGGCTCGCGCCCGGCAACCAGACGGCCAAGGGCATCGTCGAGTACGCGGAGCAAGCGATGGGCCACGT
>CAZMIB010000154.1:0-7580 GCA_964566245.1 uncultured Elusimicrobia bacterium
ATCGACAACAAGCAGGCTGGAATTCTAACAAGAAGCGAACTGATGCTCCCGCACGAAAAATGGTAGTGCGGGAGCATGACATCAGACAACTCCCTACTTTACACCTAACTGAATCGTATGGACTGCCGGGTCGTTTGTAGCTGTGAAACTGAGAACCCATGTACCGGATGCGAGCGGCGAAGTGTTGAGGTTAAAGATGTAGCCTTGAAGCGAGGAGTCGTACCGGAAGTCATAATCCGGGTTAGCGTTGCCGACACTCTCCAACGTACCTGACAATCCCGATACCCGTGCTATTCCCGTTGCATGTAACGTGAACGCGGCCGATGATACGTTCGCACCGGAAGAATCGAGGAGCTGCAGCTTGATGGGGAAGCACGCGCCTTGTTTTACGGATCTCGTCTGGTCATACAGAGCGCCGATTTGATAAGTGGCGGTTTCTAGCTTGAAGATCGTTCCGTACCCGTATGCGCCGCCATACGGCGTGGTCCCGTAGAGGCTGCCATCCGAACCGATCACGGTAGCAAGCGGATACGCTCCGTCGCTATTGATATTGGAGGGTCCGAGCGGGCTGAATGTGTAGAGCGTTGTAAACCCACGGCCGTCGCGCCCCACACGAAACAGAGTGCCGTTAGTGCCGCCAGCGATGCTCGAACCGTATAGGTTTCCATCGTGTCCAAGCGCTACCGTTACACGGGCAAATTGGTCGGCAATGCCTAGAGGAGAATTAATGTCATAACCGCTAAAAGTGGCAAGATCAGCATATCCGGTTCCATCCGGCGCAATCTTGTAGACGGCTCCGGCGCCTGTCCCGTCGGTCGACCCGACGGATGTGCTGTACAGCGTTCCATCCGGCCCCTGAATAAGCGGCGTGACATGGCCGTAATCCGGCCCAAAGAAAGGGGAGAACCCCTGAAACCCTGTGCCGTCTCTGCCGATCTTGAAGACCACGCCGTAGTTGGCCGGCCCTCCGTTGGTTGTGTTGCCATACAGCAGCCCGTCGTTCGCCAGAATCAGTCCGCCAAGGGAGCCTTGCCCGTCGCTTGAATTAAAGGAGTGCATTACCGAGAATTGGCTGCCATCGCTGGCAAGTTTGTATAGGACGCCATCGCCATAGGCCCCGGAACCGTAGGCGGCATCGCCAAATGCCTGCGTCCCTCCATAGAGAAATCCGTCGTTTCCTGGCAGCGGCGCACCGTGCGGCCATCCTCCATCGGCTCCACCCGAGAAGGAATAGAGCAGCGTGATCCCCGTGCCATCCGGCTGGGCCTTGAACACCGCCCCAAGCCCGATCCCTCCAAACAGCGATGAGCCATAGAGTGTGCCATCCGACGCCTGGGAGACGCCGGACCACGGCCCCTGGAGATTACTGGGCAGGGAATAGGAGGCAAACCCGCTCCCATCAAGCGCGATCTTGAAAACCGTTCCGTACCCTGCTCCGCCTCCGTTGGTGGTTCCGTATAATTTTCCGTCCATTCCCTGGATCAACTGGCCCAGGGGAAAACTGCCGTCTGCGCCTGTGAAGCTGTGGAGCGTTGTGAATCTCTGACTTTGCGAAATCGAGCACGACAACATCAGCGCAAGCAAGCATAGCAAGACAAAAAACGTATTCCGACGCATGATAATCTCCTCTCAAATCGCAAGAAAGCTAGATTGGCTGCCTCACAAAAGGCGCCACGAGAGGAATTCTAACGGTCGACCGTCCATCAATCGTCCGCTAAACGTATGTAGATCGCAAACGGCATGAGACTGTGGGAGATTTCGGATGAGTGGGCGCGAGGAGGTGCGAAACGGAATCAGGGCTTGTAAGCGAGGAGAGTTATGTGGCGCGGCCCGCCTGGAATTTTGGTAGCCTGGCAAGCGACAGATACCAAGAGCGGAGAGTGAATAAAACTGACACGGACATGTGGTCCCGCTTCTGCCGGCCGCCACGCACGTATCCATTGGCTGGGGTTGTTTTCGTCCACATACCGGAAGGTGAGGATCCCGCCATTAAGGACGGCGCATGCAAAGGCAGGGCCGCCTTCACCTGCGAGGTCAGCGTAGTCCGCGCGAATATCGTTTTGGTAGTCTGCGGTCCAGGCTATTGAACCATCATCGTACCGGAAGACAGCGCGTGTAACACGGTCTCCCTTGGCATTCGTCGCCAGGCCGAACAACATGGTATTGCCGGAGGTCCAAACCTTCGCGGTCCAAGGCGCCGAAATCCGGTCCGTCTCCGTCATGGAGCCCCGCAACCAGCGGCGGTGGCCGGTGCGATCGTACGAAATAACCACGGCACTCTTTTTGACTGCATCCAGTGTTCCGGGTAGGCCCCGCGCTGTTCCGGCGACATAGACGTTTTCTCTTTCGTCCGCGCCCATTGCCAGCACGGTGTCGTCCGTCTGGTTCCGCTCGCCGAAACGATCCGACCACAGCTCATGGCCGGCGATATCCACTTTTACGGTGAGAAAGTCCGTCTCCGGTCCACTAGGAGGCTCCGCACGCGAGGTCATAGCCACGTATATCGCGCCATTGTGACCGAGCGCCATTCCCACCGGTAGGTCGCCGCCGTGGCCGCTGTAGTATCGCCCGAGCGACGTCTCCCGTCCCTCCTTGCCCTACCGCAACCGGACCGCCACGAACCCCCCTACTCCGCCCTTTGGCCCCCCGGCCCCTGAATTCCCCCGCTTTTCGTTTCGGGCCGCGTACTACGGCGCTGGAGGTCGGCCACGGGAAGGATCTTTCGGGCAAAACGGCGATCGTCACCGGGGGCGCGTCCGGGATAGGCGTGGAGACCGTTCGCGCCTTGGCGGCCGCGGGGGCGGACGTGATCCTCGCGGTCCGCCGGCCGGAGGCGGCCGAGGCGGTCGCGCGCGAGATCGCGGCGGACGCCGGCGGCGGGCGCGTCGAGGTCGAGGCGCTCGATCTTTCCTCTTTCGACGGCGTCGCCGCCTTCGCTGACCGCTTCCTCAGCGGCGGGACGCCGCTGTCGTTCCTGGTGAACAACGCCGGGATCATGGCTTGCCCGCTCGCGCGCAACGCCGCGGGTCACGAGTCCCAGCTCGCGACCAACCATCTCGGCCATTTCCTGCTGACCGGCCTGCTCGCCCCCGCCTTGCTCAAGGGCGCCCCGGCGCGCGTGGTATGCCTGAGCTCGACGGGCCACCGCCTCTCGCCGATCCGCTTCGACGACCTTCATTTCGAGCGCGAACCCTACGACAAGTGGAAGGCGTACGGCCAGTCCAAGACGGCGAACGCCCTGTTCGCGCTGGAGCTGGACCGGCGGCTGTCCTCCGCGGGGGTGCGGGCCTTCTCCGTGCACCCCGGGGCAATCATGACCGGCCTTCAGAAGCACTTGCCGCGCGAGGAGATGGACGCGATGGGCTGGCTCAAGCCCGACGGCACGCCGATCGACGGCTTCAAATCCCCCGCGCAGGGCGCGGCCACCTCGGTCTGGGCCGCGGCCGAGCCCGGGCTCGAGGCCCACGGCGGCGCCTATCTCGAGGATTGCGGGGTCGCCGCTCCGCACGCGCCGGGTGCCAAGGGGTTTTTTCGAGGCTTCATGCCCCACGCCGCGGACCCCGAGGCCGCGCGCCGGCTGTGGGACCTTTCCGAGGCGTCGGTAAGCCGGCCGTTCGCTTCTTTTTGACCTCCAGGCAAGCCTCGGCCGAACCTTGCATTCGCGGCGTTCGCGAGCTAAACTAAGCACGGCATGTCCGAGACCGCCGCGCCCGAGATCAGCCGTCATAAGTGCCTGATCTACGACGGAGACCCGTCGGAGCAGCTTCCGGTGGTCGTCCCCCTCCTTATCGAGGGCCTCCTGGGCCGGCGGCGGTGCCTCTATTTGGGCGGTCCGGCGATGGTCGACATGATCGAGGCGGCCCTTAAGGCCAAGGGCGTGGACGTCGCGTCCCTCAAGGAACGCGGCGCCCTGATCCTCACCTCCGACCGTTCCCACTTGGACGGCGGGATCTTCGATCCGCGGGCGATGGTCGCGATGCTGCGCGACTTGGTCCAGAAGGCCGTCGCGGACGGCTACCAAGGCTTGTGCGCGACCGGCGACATGCTGTGGGAGCTGGGGACCGATAAGAATTTCGAGAAGCTTCTGGAGTACGAGGCCCTCCTCGAGGAAGCGTTCCGAGACCTGCCCCTCATGGGGATATGCCAGTATCGCAGGGACGTCGTGCCGCCTCGCGCGATCGCGGACGCGCTGATGACCCACCGCAGCGCCTATGTCGGCATGGACCTCAACGCGGACAACCTGTTCTACATTCCCCCCGAGCTCGTGCTGGCGAGCCCCGGCCGCGAGGCCCGGAACGCCCAGGGCGAGTGGATGTGCCGCCAGATCGTCCGCATCCAACAGGCCGAGCGGAAGCGCGACCTGGCCTCGGCCGCCTTGCGCGAGAGCGAGGCCGAGGCGCGGCGCCTCTCGGACCGCCTCTCCGAGGCCAACGCGGACCTGGAGCGCCGCGTGCGCGAGCGCACCGCGGAGCTGGAGGCCGCCAACCGCGAGCTTGAGGCCTTCTCGTATTCCGTGTCCCACGATTTGCGGGCGCCGCTGCGGCACATCCTGGGTTTCGTGGAGATGCTCGGCCAGGAGGCGAACGAGGGCCTCGGCGACCGCGGACGGACCTGCCTGGCGCGGATATCGGGGGCGGCCGGCCGGATGGCCGCGCTTATCGAGGACCTGCTCGCCTTCTCGCGCGTGGCCAAGGTGGAGCTGCGCAAGGTCCGCGTCCCCCTGGCCCCGCTTCTTGAAGAGGCCCGCTCAGAGCTGGCGCCCGAGGCCGAGGGGCGGCGCATCCATTGGAAGATCGACCCGCTTCCCGAGGCGGAGGGCGATCCCGCGTTGCTCAAGCTCGTACTCGTCAACCTGCTCGGCAACGCTCTCAAGTTCACGCGGGGGCGCTCGCCGGCCGTCATCGAGGTCGGAGCTGAGGCGAGGCCGGGACAGGTGGTCGTCCACATCCGGGACAACGGGGCCGGCTTCGACCCCCGGTACGCACAGAAGCTTTTCGGGGTCTTCCAGAGGCTGCATCGCGCGGAGGAGTTCGAGGGAACGGGGATCGGGCTGGCGAACGTCCAGCGCGTCATCCGCCGTCACGGCGGAGAGGTCTGGGCCGAGGGCCGCCCGGGCGAAGGCGCCGTCTTCCACTTCTCCCTTCCTGATTAGCGCTTCGGCTCCCGCGATCCGGTTCGATTTACCGCTTCGGGGGTTGCAGCGAGCCGTCACGCGGAGCGCGAAAGGCGAGCGTAGTGCTGCGACCGACGCATATGCCGCTGAAGGCCGGCGCGCGGGGCGCCGCTAGAGATTGACGGATTCTCGGGCAATTGATAAAATAAGTCCACGGCCGCACCGAAAAGTGGCTTCCGTGAGGGCCACTTTTTCTTTTAGGCACACATTTCGATGATAGTGGATCTAGGCAAGATCGAGAGCGCCGTTCAGCCCCTGCTCGCGCAGGAGGCGATGGATTTGGTCGACCTCCGCTACCTGCGCGAAAACGGCCGCTGGGTCCTGAGGTTTTTTCTGGATAAAAACGGCGGCATGACCCTCGACGACTGCGAGTATATCTCGAATCGGATCGGCTCGCTTTTGGATCTCCGCGAGGACCTGCTTTCCGGGGCCTATACGCTCGAGGTTTCCTCCCCGGGCGTCGACCGCGTGCTCAAGCGGCTCAAGGATTTCGAGCGCTTCGCCGGCCAGCGCGTCAAGCTGAAGCTAAAGATCCCTCGCGCGGGGCAGCGGCATTTCAGGGGCTTTTTGAAGGGCGTCGAGGGCGAGGAGATCGTGCTGGAGGACGGCGGGGCCGCGCTGCGCTTCGGCCTGGGCGAGCTCGACGAGGCGCGCCTCGATCCGGACGTGAAGATTTAGGGCGGAGGAGACCACGGTGCAAGCGGTGAAGAGCGAGCTGATTCTGGCGCTCGAGCAGATCGAGCGGGAAAAGGGCGTCAAGAAAGACGAGGTCCTCAAGATGATCGAGGGCGCGCTGGTCTCCGCCCTGCGCAAGCACCTGGGGCGCCTCGCGAACATCGAGGCGGTCATCGACCCCGAGACCGCCGGCATCAAGGCTTTCCTGATCAAGAAGATCGTCGAGACCGTCGCCTCCCCCGAGCTCGAGATGTCGGTCGACGAGGCGCGGCGCCTGAAGTTGAAGGGCGAGGTCGGCGAGGACGTGCGCCTGCCGGTCGAGGCCGAGGATTTCGCGCGCATCGCCGCGCAGACCGCAAAGCAGGTCCTCGTGCAGAAGATGCGCGAGATCGAGCGCGACAACCTCTACGAGGAGTACAAGCCCCGCGAGGGCGAGGTCGTGACCGGCTCGGTGCACCGCTTCATGGAGCGGAACATCATCGTCGACCTCGGCAAGACCGAGGCGATCCTGCCGGTGCGCGAGCAGATCCGCAAGGAGCGCTACAACGCCGGCGACCGCGTTCGGGCGATCATCCTGAAGGTCGACAAGGCCCAGCGCGGGCCGCAGGTTCTGCTCTCGCGCGCCAGCCCCCTTTTCCTGAAGCGCCTGTTCGAGAGCGAGGTCCCGGAGGTCTCGGAGCGGGTCGTCGAGGTCGTGAACATCGTGCGCGACGCGGGCTTCCGAGCGAAGGTCGTCGTGCGCTCTAACAACACGAAGGTGGACCCGATCGGAGCCTGCGTCGGCATCCGCGGCTCGCGGATCCGCACGATCATGAACGAGCTGGCCGGCGAGCGGATCGACCTGATCGCCTACTCCGACGACGCGCGGCAGTTCCTGATCAACGCGCTGTCCCCGGCCAAGGTGTCCTCGGTGAAGGTCACCGACAAGGACGCCAAGCAGGCCGAGGTCGTCGTGCCGGACGACCAGCTCTCGCTGGCGATCGGCAAGGACGGCCACAACGTCCGGCTGGCCTCGCGCCTGACCGGCTGGCATCTCGAGGTGAAATCCGAGTCGCAGAAGGCCGAGGAAGCCAAGAAGCGCAGCGAGGGGTTGATGGCGGACCTGACCCAGCTCGACGGGATCGGCCCGAAGACGGCCGAGGTCCTGATCAAGGCAGGCATGGCCGACATCCACAAGCTGGCCGGCTGCACGCCCGAGGACCTGATGACGCTGCAGGGGATCGGCGAGAAGACGGCGGCGAGGATCGTCGAAAGCGCGCGCAAGTTTTTCGAGGAGCGGCAGGCCCGGGCCGGGACGGAAGAAGCGTCCGCGGAGGGTCCGTCCGATGAGCCCAGGGAAGGCAAAGGAGCCGACAATGAAGGAGCGGGCAGAGAAGAAGGACGAGAAGAAGGCGAAGGCGCCGGCGCCGGCCGAGAAGCCGACCGCGGCCCCGAAGGCCAAGGCGCCCAAGAAGGCTGAGAAAGCCGAGGGCTCGGCCCCCAAAAAGGCCAAGTCCGACAAGGAGGGCCAGCCCACGGACGCCAAGACGCCCCCCCCGGCCCAGCAGCTTCCTCCGGCCCCGAAGGCCGGTTTCGTTGATTTCTTCGCGCTCCGCCGCGCTCAGCCGAAGCGGACGATCGTGACGGCTCCGCCGCCGGCCTTCGCGACGCCTAAGACGCCGCCTCCTCCGCCTCCCGCGCCCGAGCCGCCCGCGGCCGCGAAACCCGCGGTTCCCGCTCCTGCTCCGGCCCC
>CAZMIB010000155.1:0-7578 GCA_964566245.1 uncultured Elusimicrobia bacterium
GGGTTTCGCAAGGGGTCGGTCGTCCGCCGCCCGGCGGGGGGCCTCCGGGGGGGGCGGCGGCTGGGGGGTTTCGGGGGCGGATCCAAGCGTGGGGCCGCTCCACGCGCGGCCCGGAGCCCCGGCAAGCAGGACCTGGACGCGGCCCGCGAGACGCCCCCGCCAGCCCGGCCCGAGGCGCGCCGCGAGGTCCGCGTCGGCGACCGCCAGGTCCAGGTTATGGCGGCGCAGCCGGTCCTCGAGCTCGTGGGCGGTCCCGCCGACCAGGCTCACGCGCAGCTCCGGGGAGCGGCGCTTGATCTCCGCCAGCGCCGGCAGCACGAGCTCCCTCGACAGCGAGCGCGAGACGCCCAGCCTGAGGGAGGCGCGCGCGGCCGAGCGCCCCAGCGACGCCAGCATCTGGTCGCCGAGAGTGAACAGCCGCTCGCAATAGTCGAGAAGGACCTCGCCCTCCGGCGTCGGGCGCACCCCGCCGCGTCCGCGCTCCAGCAGGCGCTTCCCGAGCGAGGCCTCCAGGCGCTTGAGCTGCAGGCTCAAGGTCGGCTGCGCGAGCAGCAGCTCTTTCCGCGCCTCGGCGATGCTGCCCGCCTTCGCGACCTTCCAGAAGTAGTATAGGTGGTGATAGTTGACGGGAATCATTTATTAATTAAATATACCATATCATGATTATCGTCTTTACAAATTACTTCCGTTTGCGGTAACATATCGTGACGTTAATCGAGGTGCTTTCATGCAAGCTTTCCGCTTTAAAATGACGATCCTGATCGCGGCCGCCGCCGTCCTCGCGGCCTGCGCCCCCGGCAAGACCGTGCGCTCGACGTCCTCCACCATGTCCGCCGCCGCTCTCACGGGGGGACCGGTCAACCCGGTCCCGGCCGGCCTCCCCGAGAGCGACGACCAGGAGCCCGACGTCCGGGGAAGCTTGGTCCACAGCGTTCCCGAGCTGCGTCCGATACCCTTCGGCTACGACAGCGCGCTGCTATCGACCGAGGCCCGTGCCGTCCTCGACGCCAACGCCGGATGGCTGAAAACGCATCCCGAGCTGACGGTCCAGGTCGCCGGACACTGCGACCAGCGCGGCACCGCCGCCTACAACATCGCCCTCGGCCAGAAGCGCGCGAACGCGGTCCGCGATTACTACCGCCGCCTCGGCGTTCTCGGCAACCGCGTCGCGACGATCACCTACGGCAAGGAACGCCCGATCTGCGCGCAGGAGACCGAGACCTGCTGGGCGAGAAACCGCCGCGGAGAGACCGAGCTCGTCCTGCCCCGCGACATCGGCCGCCGCCCGTCGAAGCGGCGGAGCTGACGCCGTCCCCAGCCCGCGCATGCCGACGCGCCGCGCGCCTCGAACGGCTCTCCTTTCGATCCTCGCGATCCTCATCGGCGTGTCGATGGCCGGCGTCTCGCGCCTGCTGATCGGGCTGATCAACCTCGCCACGAATCTCGCCTATTACGGCCGCCTCTCGACGGCCTTCGCGTCGCCCGTCGGCCATGCCCTCGGGATGTGGTCCGTCCTCGTGCCGATCGCGGGGGCGCTCATCGTCGGCGTTCTGGCCTTGCGCGGCTCGCCCGCGATACGCGGCCACGGCATCCCCGAAGCGATGGAGCAGGTGCTGGTCAATCAAAGCAAGGTGTCCCCGCGGCTGATCATCCTCAAGCCGCTCTCGGCCGCCATCGCGATCGGGACCGGGGGTCCGTTCGGCGCCGAGGGCCCGATCATCGCGACCGGCGGGGCCCTCGGCTCCCTGGTCGGCCAACGCCTGCCCGTGACGCCTCTCCAGCGCAAGACCTTGCTCGCCGCCGGCGCCCCCGCCGGCATGTCCGCCACGTTCGGCAGCCCGGGCTCCGCGGTTCTGCTGGCGGTCGAGCTGCTGCTGTTCGAGTTCCATCCGCGCTCGGTTCTCCCCGTCGCTCTCGCGAGCGCGGCGGCCACCGGGCTGCGGGCCGCGTGGACCGGCCCGGAGGCCGTGTTCGCGATGCCGGCCCTGGCCTCCCCGAGCGTTCCGCAGGTCGCGGGCACGGTGCTGCTGGGCGCCGTCTTCGGCCTCATCGCGGCCGCGGTCACGCGCGCCGTCTACGCGATCGAGGACACCTTCGATCACCTGCCCTTTCATTGGATGTGGTGGCCCGCGCTCGGCGCGGTCGCGGTCGGCGTGGTCGGGCTGATCGAGCCGCGCACGCTCGGCGTCGGCTACGAGAATATCGCCGACATTCTGTCCGGCCGGCTCCCCTTGGGCGGCCCGGCCCGGCTGGGGCTGCTCAAGTTCGGCTCCTGGGCCGTCGCGCTGTCGAGCGGGACCTCGGGCGGGACCTTGGCTCCCCTGCTGACGATCGGCGCCGCGACGGGCAGCGCGCTGGGGCGCCTCGCGGGGCTGGATCCCCGCCTCGCGGCCCTGGTCGGCATGGCGGCGTTGTTCGCCGGGGCGTCCGGAGCCGTGATGGCCTCGGCCGTCTTCGCGCTCGAGACGACGCTGCAGTTCGGCGCGGCCGCCCCGCTGCTGGGCGGCTGCGCGGCCGCCGGCTTGGTCGCCCGGCTGTGCCTCAAGCACTCGATCATGACCGAAAAGATCGCGCGGCGCGGCGTGCGCGTTCCCTCCGGCGCCGTCGCCGATTTCCTCGACAGGCTGCACGTCAAGGACGCCGCCTCGAGCCCGGCCGCCTGCCTGCCGGCCGAGGAAAGCCTCGAGCGGGCGCGCGAGCGGCTGGCTTCCGCGTCCGAATCCTCGCGGCACCGCCATCTTCCCGTCGTCGACCGCCGCGGAAGCCTGGTCGGCGTGGTCTCGCGCGAGGCCGTGCTGGCGGGCCCGGCCGAGAGCACCGTGGGCGACGCCGTGTCGCGGCCGCCGGTTTCCGTCGGCGAGAAGGAATCGCTGCGCGAGGCGCTGCGGCTCATGCTCCAAGAGGACGTCGGCCGCCTTCCGGTGCTGGCCGCGCGGCCCCCGCACGCCGTGGTCGGGGTGCTGACCCGCGGCGACCTCCTTTCGGCCTACCGACGCGACGACGACCACCACGAGGGGCATTGAACCCTCGCCCCCAAGGCGAAACCCTCCGCCGCGCGGCGGGCGCGAAGCTCGAGAGCCTGTCGCGGACGTTGACCCGCACGCAGCAGCTCATCCTGCTCGGCACGCTCGCCGGCGCAGCCTCCGGCCTCGCGGCCTTCGCCTTCGCCCGCGCGATCGAGCTCGCCCGCGCGACGACCTTGCAGCGCCTGCCCGAGGCGGGCCCCTGGCGGTGGGCGGGGCTGCTGCTCTTGCCGGCCCTGGGCGCCTGGCTCGGGGCCGCGCTGATCGCGCGTTTTTCCCCCGAGGCGCGCGGACACGGCGTCAACGAGGTCCTCACGGCCGTCCGCTCCACCGACGGCCGCATTCCCGGCGCGGTCGCCTGGGTCAAGCTTCTCGCCTCGTCGCTGACGATCGGCTTCGGCGGCTCGGCCGGGCGCGAGGGGCCGGTGATACAAATCGGGGGCGCCGTCGGCTCGTCGCTCGGCCGGCGGCTGCGCGTCCCCAAGGACGACGTGCGGATGCTCGTCGCGGCCGGCGCGACCGCGGGCCTGGCCGCCTCGTTCGGCGTGCCGCTGGCGGCCGTCTTCTTCACGATGGAGGTCATCGTCCGCGACTTCGCGAGCGAGGCCTACCCGGCCGTGGTGATCGCCTCGGCGACCGGCGCCGCGACCGCGCGCCTGCTCTTGGGCGACCGCGGCTTCGTGGTCCCGCTGGACTACCGCCTGCACGGCGCCCCGGATCTGCTGGTCTGCGCCTGGATCGGGTTGGCCTGCGCGGCGGTCGGGGCGCTTTACCGGGCTTCGCTCGAGACCCTGGACCGGCGCCTCGCGGGGCTCGCCTCGGCCCGCCCCTTGCTTCTCCCCGCGGCCGGGGGCTTGGGCGTCGGCTTGGTCGCGCTCCGGTTCCCCGAGGTCATGGGGACCGGCCAGCTCGCGTTGAATAGCGCCCTGGTCGCGCCTCCGGGACCGTGGCGCGCGGCCGCCCTGTGCGCCGCGAAGCTGGCGGCGACGACCGCGACTCTGGGCTCGGGCGGCTCCGGCGGATCCTTGATGCCGGCGCTGTTCGTCGGCGCGATGGCGGGCGTCGCGGCTCGAGGGCCCCTCGCCGCCGCGCTGTCGGTGGCCCTCGATCCCGGCTCGGCGGCGCTGACCGGCATGGCCGCGACGGTCGCGGCCGCGTTCGGCGCCCCGGTCACGGCGATACTGCTGGCGTTGGAGCTCTCGCGGGACTACGACATCCTGATGCCCGTCATGCTGGCGTCCGTGGTGGCCTATCTCGCGTCGGGAGGCCACCACCGCCGCATGCCGGTCGTGGAGCGGTGACGAAGAAGCTTACGACCAGCCGGCCGCGAGGCCTTGGCCCCGGCGGCGCGTATTGTTAAAATATCCGGCGCATGACCCAGCCGTCTCATTCCGTCGGGCACCAAGGCCCTGACCCCGTCCGCAGGCCCGGGGAAACGAACGCCCTCCGCTCCGCCCTGAACGACGACCTCCGCCGGGTCGTGCGGGACCTCTCGCGGACCCAGCAGCTCATCGTGCTGGGCGTCCTGGTCGGAACGGCGTCCGGGCTCTCGGCCTTCGTCCTGGCGCACGCCGTCGATCTCGCCCGCGCCGCCACACTGAGAGGCCTGCCCAGAAAAGGCCTGTTCCACGTGGTCGGGATGATCGCTTTCCCCAGCCTCGGCGCCCTGCTCGGTGCGGCGCTGATCGCTCGCTTCTCCCCGGAGGCCCGCGGCCACGGGGTCAATGAGGTCCTCGCCGCGATGCGCTCGCGCGAGGGGCGCATCCCGGGCGCGGTCGCCTGGGTCAAGCTGGTCGCCTCGTCGCTGACGATCGGCCTCGGCGGCTCGGCGGGACGCGAGGGGCCGATCATCCAGATCGGCGGGGCGGTGGGCTCCTCCCTCGGCCGACGACTGCGCGTGCCCGCCGAGGACATGAAGATGCTCGTGGCGGCCGGCGCGACCGCGGGGCTGGCGGCCTCGTTCGGCGCGCCGCTCTCGGCCGTCTTCTTCGCGATGGAGGTCCTCGTGCGGGATTTCGCGAGCGACGTTTATCCGGCCATCGTGATCGCCTCGGTGACCGGGGCCGCGACCGCGCGCCTGCTGCTTGGGGACATGGGCTACGTCATGCCCCTCGACTACAAGTTCAACGGCGCCCCCGACCTGCTCGTCTGCGTTTGGCTCGGGTTGGCCTGCGCCTTGATCGGCCGCCTTTATAGGCGCGCGATCGACGCCCTAAGCCGCCGGACCGAGGCCCTTCCGCCCCATCTTGCCTTGCTGGCCCCCGCCGCCGGAGGCGCGACGGTCGGACTCATCGCGCTCGTCTTTCCCGAGGTCGTCGGCTCGGGCCAGGGACCGATCAACGACGTCGTGGCGGCTCCGCCCGGCGCGGCGCGCGCCGCGGCCATGTCGCTGGCCAAGGTCGCGGCGACGACCGCGACCTTGGGCTCGGGCGGCTCGGGCGGGGCGCTCATGCCGGCGATGTACGTCGGCGCGCTGGCCGGCCTGGCCGCCCGCGGGCCGGTGGCGGCCGCGGCGAGCCTCGCGATGGATCCGGGCTCCGCGGCGCTGACGGGAATGGCGGCGACGATCGCCGCGGCCTTCCGCGCGCCGGTCACCGCGATCCTGCTGGCTTTTGAGGTATCCCGGGACTACGACGTCCTGCTGCCCGTCATGCTCGCCTGCGCGATCGCCTACCTAGCCGCCGGCGGCCACGATCGCCGCCCCCCCGTCATCGAGCACTAGGCAGGCCCGAGCCTAGGGCAGCGCCGCCGTGACGGCGGGTTGGTAGGAGACCGGCGCGGTATCGCCCTTCCTCACGTAGTCGGGCTTGGAGACCTTGCCGACCCGCTTGAAGCCCCACGCGACCCGGTACGACTCCCCGGGACGCAGCGGCTCCCTGAGCCGGGACGCGTTGCGCGCGTCCGCGAAGTCGATCGAGACGCTCACCGCTTCCGTAGGGAAGGTCAGCTCCGTCTCGTAAACCGGCGAGCGGGATCCCGCCCGCAGAAGCTTCAAGCCGACGACGGTCGAGTCGCCCTTATAGTGCTCGGCCCATTTGTCCGATACGTTGAAGATCAGGGCCCCGTTCCACGACGTCAGCGTGGCGTTCAAGCCCGCGGGATCGGGGCGAGTCGCGATCTTCTCGCCGGGTTTGAGTCGGATGTCCCCGCGATACCCGCCGTCGACGCGCTCGTACTTATAGGCTCCGGACAGCGTCCAAAACGAGACGAAATAGCCGTCGAGGCAGGCGCGGAAGGTCTCCTTCTCCCACGGCAGGGGCGGCTTGCGGTCGTCGATCGTCACCGTCACCCGTTCCGTGCTGACGGCGCCCGGGACGGTGACGCAGGTCTGCCCGCCCCCGCCGTGCCCCGGTATCCCCGGCGTCGGGAAGCACTGCTGGACCCACTCCTGGCTGCGCAGCGTGACCGGCCTCGAGCTCGCGTCCCGCGGCTCCAAGGAGATATCGGCGCAGTCCGGCGTCCAGGAGCCGGGCATCATGTTCGCGCCGATCCGATCCGGGCCCGCGGCGTCGCGCCGCGCGGTCCGAACGGCCGACGAGGCGTCGATGCCCTGGTCGAAATCCGCCCCGGCCGCCCCGGCTGAAACGGCGGCCAAGCCCGCGGCCGCGACGATGAGGAGCCTGCGCATGTTCCCTGCCTCCTAAAGTTGGGTCTTTGGACCTAGCTGAGAATGGGCCGAATGTACTAGATGCCCGGCGGCGTGTCAAGACGCGCGCCCCGCTGTGACCGCGATCACGCATCAAAGTCACCCTTCCCGCGGCTTGACGCGGCCGGCGGGGAGGCTATCCTAATGCTGACACTTGTCTGACAGGGGGGTGCCGATGGACGAGTTCCAGATAGGCCAGCTTACGAAGGAGATGGTGATCGCCCGGCTCAAGACGCTCGGGGACCCGTGCGCCGCCGCGGCCGAGATCGCCAAAAAAACCTTGGTGATCGCCCTCAAGGGCTGCGAGCCGTCGGACGCCGGCAAGGCCGTCCAGGACGTCTGCCACGGGACGATGGTCGGGCTTCTCCTGTGCCAGCAAAGCCTCGCGAAGGGCTCGGTCCTGATACTGGAGAAAGTCGGCGAGGTGGCCTCGGAGTACAACCTCGATCCCACCGGCATGATGACCTGGGCCTTGCGCGGCCTGGCGGGGGTGCGCAAGCTGATCAGCCGCGAGGAGCTCAGCGACATACGCCACGAGATCGCGAAGCACTTCATGGGCGCCGACGAGGTCTTCGCCTCGATCATCGACGAGGGCGACCGCGCCCCTGCCGCTCCGCCTTACATTTAAGCGCCGAAGCGCCGCGGGAAGTTTCCTAGCCACGCCGCACTCGGCGGCGGCGCGGCTAGTTCCGCTTCAACGCGGACAACTCCTCCCGCGCGCGCGAGACGCGGAAGTCGCCGGGGGGGGTCTTGGCGGCGGCCTTGGCGAAAACGGACAGCTCGTCGCGGGCCTCGCCCTCGCGGCCGGCCTCGGCCAGCACGACGCCGCGGTAGTATCGCGCCAGCAAGGCGGCCTCGCCGGGCGCGGCCTCCAGGCGCGCCAGTTCCTCGGCCGACTGGGCGAAGCGG
>CAZMIB010000156.1:0-7540 GCA_964566245.1 uncultured Elusimicrobia bacterium
GGCCAACCCCGGGAAGGGGGGGCCCGGGGGGAGGGAGGCCGGGAGGGGCCGCCCCGCTCCCGGGGCACGGATCGGGGGAGGCGCGGGCGCGACCCGGGACCGCGCGCCACATCGCCGCGCGCCATGCGCCGTCCTGCCCCAGCGACAGGATGCGGTTGATGAGGTCGTAGCGGCCCGAGACGTCGTCGAACATGTCGGCAAGCTTTCCCACCGCGCGCGGCTCGAATCGGTCGGACGGCGTGGGCGCGGGCGCGTTGGCCATGCGTGGAATATACTGCGAACCGTTGCCCCCGCGGCAGACCTGCCCCCCGCCACGCCGCGGGCACAGCCCGGGGGCCTACGCCTGAATCGAGGCTAGGGCGGCCCCGGAAGGCGTTCACCGGGTTGGCGGGGGAATCGGCGTCGTGGACCATGTGCTCGACGGAGGCCGGCAGGCCCCGGGGGCCTTGGACCAGCGCGGCGCTCTGGTTGATGACGAGGCCGCGGCCGCCGAGGCCGAACTCGTCTTGGACCCACCAACCGGCCCGCGCGGGAGCGGCGGCCAAGAGCAACAGCACGGCCCAGCGCCTTGCGCGCGCCACGAGGCTACGGTACAAAAAGCCGCGAGGACCCGCAAACGGGACTTCTGACTCGGAAATGACATCGCGCCGCGAATTCGCGAACACCCCTGGAGAGCGGGCGGGCCGGGACGTAAACTCGGCAAAGTGCCGTCGGCCGGCTGCCGCTTCCGGAGCCGATTGACTCTAACCCCATGGTCCTGCTCATCGACGACGGCCCTGGTTTCCGGGCGATCGTGCAGCCCTTGCTCAAGCGCAAGGGCTATCGGGTCGTCCAAGCCACGGACGGGGCGGCCGGCGTCGCGAAGTTCAAGGAGGAGAAGCCGGACATCGTGCTGCTGGACCTTTCGATGCCCGGGATGGACGGCATCGAGGCCTGCCAGCGCCTGCGCCGCACCGAGGGCGGGGAGACCGTGCCGATCCTGATCATCACCGTGCGCTCCCAGATCGCCACGGTGTCGGACTGCCTCAACGCCGGGGCGACCGATTATCTGCTGAAGCCGTTCGAGCCGGAGGATTTCCTGGCCCGCATCGCCGCGGCGCTGGGCTCATCGACGACCGGGGGTTAGACTGTCCGCGATCGCGTTGTTGGACGACGACGCCGCTTTTTGCACGACCTTAAGCCGCCTGCTCGAGGGCCGGGGCTACAAGGTCGCGGCGTACGACACGGCGGGCCGCTTCCTCGACAGCCTGCTGCGGGAGCGGCCCTCGCTTCTGGTGCTCGACGTCGGGATCCCCGGGATGAACGGCTTCGAGCTGGTGCGCGTGCTCCGCCGGAACCCGAACACGCGCCAGTTGCCGGTGATCATGGTTTCGGACACGAAGGCCCCGTCCTCGGACGTGGTCCAGGGCTTCAACGACGGGGCCGACGAGTTCTTCGCGAAGCCGTTCGCCGCCGATCTTTTCCTGGCCCGCGTGCAGGCCCTGCTGCGCCGCAGCGTCGGCGGGGCGGAGACGCCGGCCGAGATGCTGACGGCCGGCCCGATACGCATGAATCTGGAGGACCGCTCGGTGCTCAACAACTCGAGCGGCCCGGTCAGCCTGACGCGGCTCGAGTTCGATTTGCTCGAGTACTTCATGCGCCATCCGAACCGCGTGTTGACGCGCTCGATCCTCCTGCAGGCGGTCTGGAAGAATCCTCCCGACCTGACGACGCGCACTGTCGACAAGCACGTCGAGAGCCTGCGCAAGAAGATCGGGAGCTTCGGGCGGAGCCTGAAGACCGTGGTCAGCGTCGGTTACGTTTTCAAACCGGAGGAGAACGGTGGATAACCTAGCATGGCTCGGTTTCCTTCTGTCCGCGGCCCTGGGGGTCTGGGCGGGACGCGACCTCGACCTCGGCAAGGCGATGGCGAGCGTCCATGGCCCGTCCCTGGTCCTCGGGGGCGTCGCCTGCGCGATGCTCGTCAACTACCCCGTGCATCAGATACGCCGCGCGCTCGGGTGGGTGTTCAAGGTGCTTTTCCCGCCGCGTTTGCCCTCCCCGAACGAGGTCGCCGAGGAGGTCCTCCGGCTGGCGGCCTTGGCCAAGGACCAGGGCGGCCTGCTGGCGCTGCAGAACGAGAGCCCCGACTTCGCGGGCGGCTTCCTTAATAGGGCGCTTTTGGTCGCGGTCGCGGCCGGGGAGGCGCAGAAGGTCCGGGAGATCCTGGAGGCCGAGATCGTCCAGGACCGGCTTAACGCGCAGGAGGACTCGAACTTTTTCCGGACGATGGGGACCTTGGCGCCGATGTTCGGCCTGCTGGGCACGTTGTTCGGCATCATCCTGGTGCTGCGCAACATCGCCGACCCGCTGAAGGTCGGCCCGGCGATGGCCATCGCGATCACCTCCTCGCTGTACGGCATCTCGTTCGCGAACGTCATCTGCATACCGATCGCGGGACGCATCCGGGCCCAATACTTGATGCAGAGCCGGGTGCGGGAGATCATCGTGCAGGGCGTGCTGGACCTGATGCGTCAGGAGTCGGTTTACCTGCTGGAGCTGCGGCTCAAGCCTTATCTTGAGGCGCCGAAAGAGGCTCCGGCGGCGCCGCAGGAGGCCGTCACGTGATCAAGCAGGAGGACGACGAGGAGCTGGAGAACCAGCTTAATCGCGGCGCCCTGTGGGCGGTCACCTACGGCGACGTGATGAGCTATTTGATGATCACGTTCCTGCTCCTGTTCGTCTTCAACTACTCGAAGGGGACGACCAGCTCGGAATCCACGATGGCCGCGATTCAGAAGCAGTTCGGCGGCAAGGAGTCGCGTCAGGTGGCCGAGGCGATCGCGCGCGGAGCCCCCAGGCCGCCCGCGGCTCCCGGGGAGGCGCCGCCTCCCCAGACGACCGATGAGGTCCCGAGCAATCCGGTCGACCAGATTTTCTCCAGCAAGGGCATCCAGCAGATCGCGAAGGTCGAGCTGGCCGAGGACCGCGTGCGCTTGTCCTTCTCCGACGCGGTGCTGTTCGACACGGGACGCGCCGAGCTTAAGGAGGATTCGCTGCCGCAGCTGAAGAAGCTGGCGGACGCGGTGCGCGACCTGCCGAACAAGGTCCAGATCGAGGGCCATAGCGACACCCAGCCGCTGGGCCCGCACGCGCGCTTCAAGTCGAACTGGGAGCTGTCCGCGGCTAGAGCCTTTTCCGTGCTGTACTTCCTGATGAAGCAAGGCATCCCGCCCGAGCGCCTCTCCGCGATCGGCTACGGCGAGTTCCAACCCATCGCGACGAACGACACGCCGGAAGGCCGAGCCCAGAACCGCCGCATCGAGTTCAACATCCTCCGCCGAAAAGCCTAACGGCCCTTCTTAGGACCTGGGCCCATTTTGGGGCGCCAGGCTGTCCGCTCCGCAAAACGCGCTCGCGCTCGGAGATCGCTCGCCGCGCCAGAACGGGCGCGTTTTGTGGAGCGGGACACCCGACAGGCCCTCCGATGGCCGAGGTCCTAAGAAGGGCTGTTGGCCGTCAGGCCGTTTTTGCGGTGGGTTCGGCGGGGGAGGCGGCGGTGATGGGGAGTTCAAATTGGAAGCGGCTGCCTTTGCCGACCGTCGACTCTACCCAGATGCGGCCGCCGTGGAGCTCGACGATGTGCTTGCAGATCGTCAGGCCCAGGCCGTAGCCCGAGCGCTGTTTGCGGCCGACCTCGGTCTGGTGGAACTTCTCGAAGACGGCCGTCAGCTGGTCGGCCGGGATGCCGGGGCCGGTGTCGGTGACCGAGACCAGGATTTTGTCTCCGCCGATCGGCCGCGCCTCCACGTCGACGCGGCCGCCGCCGGGCGTGAACTTCATCGCGTTGCCGATCAGGTTCGTGACGACCCGCTGCAGCTTCTCGGCGTCCGCGCGGACCGGCATCAGGGCGTCGTCGAGGGTCAGGGCGTAGCGGATGCCCTTCGTCTCCATCGCCAGCACGAAGAGGCGGAAGGCCTTGCCGACGATGTCCTTGGGGTCGGCCGGCTGCCGCTGCAGCTCGTACTTGCCGGCCTCCAGCTTCGAGATGTCCAGGATGTCGCTGATCAGGCGCCCCAGGTTCTCGCAGGCGAAGCGGACGTAGTCGATGAACTTGCCCTCCTGGGGCGAGAGCTGGCGCATGCGCATCAGCTCCACGAAGCCCTGGATCGTGGTCAACGGCGAGCGCAGGTCGTGTACGACGGACTGGAAGAAGTCGTCCTTCATCCGTTGCAGCTCGATCTCGGGGGTGACGTCCCTGAAGAGCAGCAGCAGCCCGACGTCGCGGCGCTCCTTCGCGACCACCGTGCCGAGGATCTTCAGGTGCCGGGTGAAGCCCTCCGACTCGACGGCCGCGTCGCCGGTGATCCAGCGCTGCTCCTTGCGGCGCAGGCTCTCGGCCATCTCGAGGATCGAGCGGTCGGTCAGGATGTCCGCGAAGGTGCGGGCGGCGGCCGCGCTCTTCGGATCGGAGCCGAGCAAGGTCGGCAAGGTTTTGTTGACGTAGAGCAGGCGGCCGTCCAGGTCGGCCATCAAGATGCCCTCGGGGATCGTCTGCACGAGCGCGTCGACCTTGGACTTCTCGTCGAGGATGCGCTCGATCTGTAGCTCGTTGAAGCGCCGCAGCTCCTCCATCATTCCGTTGAAGGTGCGCGAGAGCGCCTGCAGCTCGGCCCAGCCGGAGAGAGGAACCGGCGTCCCGAAGTCCTTGCCGGCGATGCGCCGCGCGCCGGCGACGAGGTCGATCAGCGGCGCCGAGAGCTGGGCCGAGATGCGGGCCGCCGAGAGGCCGGCGAGGACCAGCAGCAGGCCGAAGAAGACGATGGTCTGCATCGCGAAGCGGTCGGCCTCGAGGTAGGCTTCCCCGCGCGGCTGCAGCGTGGCGACCGTCCAATCGAGAGGCTCGAAGCGCCGGAACGCCGACACCCAGCGCCCGCGGTCGGCGATCTCGAGCCAGCCTTCCCGCGCCTCGCCCGAGTGCAGGACGGCGGGCAGCGCCGCCGCGCCGAAAAGGGGCATCAGGCGCCCGGAGCCGTCCGCGAGGACGATCCGCCCCGAGGGCCCCACTCTTTCGGCGCGCACGCTGCGCCAGAGATCCTCCAGGCTGATGCCGATCTCGAGAAACCGCCCCCCTTTGAGGGGATAGGCCAGCGGCATCAGCGGCGAGGTCCCGGACACGGCGACGTCCCCGCGGGTCAGGCGCCCGCTGGCTTGCGCCCGCCGGTCAAGGGCGTCCCAGACCTTGGGAACCCCCGCGGCGAGGAGACGGTCGTCGGCGACCTTGAACAGCTCCCGTCCGTCGGGAGCCTTGAGCGAAAGATAGACCAACTCGGGATAGGTGGCCACCGCGGCCTGCATCGTCTTGAAGACCAGCGGCGAGCCGGGGGGAAGCGGCTCAAGGTCCGCGACGAAGGCCAGGCGGCCGTTGAGCTCGCGCGCGTATTGATCAAGGTAGCGCGTCGTGAAGTCGAGCAGCTGGCGGTGGTAGCTCATCGCGCTTTCCTTCGCGGCGACGGTCATGCGCCAAGCCAGCAGACCGACGCCTCCGATAGCGACGAAGGTCCACGCGAAGAGCAACAGGAAGAAGCGTCGGAAGAGGGTCATGCGGCGGGGGGCGGGGCCGCGGGCGGAGGCGGAAAGGTCAAGGTCACGGAGGCGCCGCCCTTGTCGGTGCCGCCGACGGACGCGGTGCCGCCGAACGACGCGGCCACCTTTCCGGCCAAGGCCAAGCCGAGGCCCAGGCGGCCGGGGCCGTGATGCGTGAACGGAGTGAACGGATCGGCGCGGACCTCGGCCGGGAAGCCGGGCCCGGTGTCCGAAAGGCAGAGCGTGGACGCGCCGCCCTCGCTGGAGAGCGACACCGTCAGGCATCCCCCGCGGGGCATCGCGTCGAAGGCGTTCGCGAGCAACGCGAACAGGGCGACGCGCAGCCGCTCGGCGTTGAGGCGGTGGGGGGTCGCGGGGCCGAGGCGCCGGATGACGGCCACGCCGCGCCGGCGGAAGGCGCCCTCCCAGGCGCGGAGAGCGGCCTCGACCGCGGGGCCCAACGGCGCGGTCTCCAGAGGGGCTTCCGGGGCGAGCAAGGTCGCGAGCTGCTTCAGGGCGTCCTGGACCGCGGCGAGCCGCGCCAGGGAAGGCGCGAGCGCCGCCGCGACGGCGGCCGAGCGCGACGCGACGCGCCGGGCCTCGACCAAGGTCTCGGTGAAGCGGGGGAGCAGGACATCCAGGGCTTTCCCGAGCGCGGGATCGAGCGTTTTTCGCGGCGCCTCGGGGGCGGCCGCGGGCGGCGAAGGCGCAGCGGCCTCGGGCTGCGAACCCGACGTCGAGGTCTCCGATCGAGAGGGTTCAACGCTAGAAGAAGGCGGAGATGCTTCGGCCGGCGCGGGTGCAGGAGCGGCCGGCGTCGCGGCGGCTTCCGGCCGAGACGGTTCCGCGCTTGGAGCCGCCGCCGGGACGGACGCTTCTTGGGCGCGCTTCAGCTCGCTTGCCAGGCGCGTTTTTTCATCGGCGGCGCCCTTCAGTTCGATTTCGAGACGCGCCTTCAGCGAGAGAGCTTGGGCCAGGTCGGCCTCGAGCCTGCGCGTGGCCGCTTGCGTCCGGGTTGCGCGTGTCAACTCGGCCTGGAGCCCGGACTTCTCCTCCTGCGCCTTCGCCAGCCCGGTCTCGAGCTTGGCTCGATCCTCGGCGGCCGCGGACAAGGCGGCTTGGAGCCTGCTTTCCTTGAGAGACGCCTCGGACAGGCCCTTTTCGGCCGTTCGCGCGGCGGCGCGGGCCTCGACGACATCGGTTTCCAGCCGGGTCAGCATGCCGGCGGAGGCGCGGAGCTCGGCCTCGACGCGCTCGAGCGAGGCCAGGCGCGCGCGGTGGGCCTCGGCCTCGCCTCTCAGGCGTGCCGCCTCGCCGGAGATCGAGGCCAGCTCGTTCTCCAGGCGCGCGCCGCGCTGCATCTCCGCGTCGGCGTGCCGGCCGAGGCGGTCGAGCTCGGCCTCCAAGACTTGGCGGGCCCGTCGGGCCCCCTCGAGCTCGGCCTCGGCGCGCGCGGCATCGCGGCGCGCCTTGTCCAGCTCCGCCTCGAAGCTGGAGCGCGACTCGGAGGCGTGCCGCAGCTCGTCCTCGAGACGCCGCGGGGCCTCGGCCAGGCGTTCATGATCGAGGCGGCTTTTCTCGAGCTCCAGCTCGAGCCTGCCCCGGGACTCCAGCGCCTGAGCGAGCTGCGCCTCCAGCCGGCTGCGCCCGAACGCCTGCCGGCCCGCCTGCTCGGCCCACCAACCGAACTCCGCCCCGCGCCTCGACCCCCCCGCCGAGGCCATCGAGGGGGCGATCAAAACAGCGCGCAAGTACACCCGCCGGGCGAAGCTCGTTGCTTTCGACGGATCGTTTCACGGCGATACGATGGGGGCGCTCTCCCTCGGCGGCAACCAGATCTATCGAGACCCCTTCGAGCCGTTGCTGCAACCCGTGGCGCGTCTTCCCTTCGGTGAAGAGGCCTCGCTCGCGGCGATTGACCACGAGACGGCGGCCGTCGTGATCGAGCCGGTGCAAGGAGAAGGCGGAGTGCGCA
>CAZMIB010000157.1:0-7445 GCA_964566245.1 uncultured Elusimicrobia bacterium
GGATCATGGCGGGGGCTTTCCTATTCGCTATGCCTCTCCGTCGGCAAACGCAATGGCGCGCTTTCTTGAACACGCGTGTGGGTCAAGTGGCGTTTCTTCAGCCCGACGACTATGAGCGCAACAGGCGGGTGCTTGAGGAAACACGCGACGGGGAAACGTTCTTCTACGCTTCTTTCCCGGAGTGCTATTACCTTGCCAACCTTCGCAATCCCACGGAGGTATCGTTTCTTGTGCCGACGGACTACGTGCGTCCCGATCAAGTGAGGCATGTCATTGATGCCCTTGAGAAGGAGAAGGTGCGCCTGATCGCATGGAACGATATGCAACCCGCGGCCGGCGACGGCGAGGCGCGGAGGGCCGACCATCTCGGACCATTGCGGGATTATCTGCGGGGGCACTATTCGCCAACGCTCGGGCTGCCTTTGGCGGAGCAGCTTTTGACGAGGGTAAGATGACGCGTGACGGCTTGAGCCAGCGGGCGCTTTCCGAGTTGGAGTTTCACAACAACTGGGCGGACTCCATCGACCTGGATAAGCTCAGCGTCAAGGAATCCTTTGAGGCGGCGACCGCGATGGAGAATCGGTACGCTTTAGAGCGATTATCTCCTGTGGCTGGTCGTCGGATATTGGATTTAGGTTGCGGCGCCGGCGAAACCTCCGTCTACTTCGCTTTGCAAGGAGCGTCGGTCGACGCCGTCGACGTTTCTCCGGGGATGATCCAGGTTGCGATGAAGCTGGCGGAGAGATTCGGGGTGTGTCCGCGGTTTCAAACGTGCCAGGCGGAAAAACTGCCTTTCCCCGATGATACCTTCGATCTTGTTTTCGGCAACGGGGTGCTCCATCATGTGGATATTCTGCCGGCCTTGGCCGAGGTCAAGCGCGTGCTGCGACCCGGGGGCCGCGCGGCCTTCGTGGAGCCGTTGAAGCATAACCCCGCCATAAAGCTTTATCGGCATCTGGCCAGGGACAATAGAACGCGGGATGAAAGGCCGCTCGGATTCGATGATCTCGATCGCATGCGAGGCCTCTTTCCTGGATTGGAGCACAAGGAATTTTGGCTCTTTACGCTGTATCTGTTCGTCCATTTCTTCGCGGTCGAGCGCCTTTCTCCCGGCAAGGTTCGCTACTGGAAGAGAATCATCGAGGACGCCGAGCGGTACAAAAGCATCTTCCAGCCGTTGAAGCGTCTCGATGACGCAGTCCTCTCGCTCGTTCCGAGTCTCGGTTGCTTGTGCTGGAACACGGTCATCTGCGTGCGGAAGGAACCATGAGGCCGATACTGAGCGTGGTGGCGCCGGCTCACAACGAGGCGCCGTCCTTGCCCGAGTTGCATCGGCGTCTTACGGAGGTTTTGACCGCGCTCGCGCTACCCTTCGAGATTATTTACGTCGATGACGGTTCGACCGACGGTACCTCGTCGATCTTACGCGGGTTCAGGCGCGGCGATCCGGCGGTCAAGGTGGTGGAGTTGTCGCGGAACTTCGGGCATCAAGCGGCCATTACGGCGGGCCTGGACCACGCCTCGGGCGACGCATGCGTCGTCATGGACGCCGATGGGCAGGACCCTCCCGAGGTCATCGCCCGGATGGTCGCGGCGTGGCGGGACGGCTTCGAGGTCGTTCACGCGGCGCGGACGCGCCGCGATGGGGAGGGCCTTTTCAAGCGGCTGACCGCGTCCGCCTTCTATCGCCTCTTGCGGGGCATGTCCGACGTGGACATGCCGCTCGACGCCGGAGACTTCAGGCTATTGGATCGCAAGGTGCTGACAGCGCTGTTATCGATCCGTGAAACCCATCGCTATATGCGGGGGCTCAGCGCCTGGGTAGGATTCAAACAGGGCAGGATCGAGTACGAGCGTCCGGCCCGTGTCGCGGGGGAGACCCATTACCCTTGGTGGAGGATGGCTCGTCTGGCGTTGGATGGGATCACCGGCTTCTCCCACCAGCCGCTGCGGTGGGTGACCTTCGCCGGATTGATGTCGTGCGTGATAAGCGCCTGCATCGGGGCGTGGGCGATCTACGTCAAGTTTTTCAATCCTCAGGCCGTGCAAGGCTGGACGTCGTTGATGGGGGTGATGCTGTTTCTCGGCGGGGTTCAGCTCACTGCTTTGGGCGTTGTCGGCGAGTATCTTGGCCGCGTGTTCGACGAGGTGAAGCGCCGTCCTTTGTACGTGGTTCGCGATAGCTCGGGGTTCAGGATCGAGAGTTCATCGTCCAGCGAGGCCCGAAGACCCGTTGGTGGCCGCATCGAGACGGAAGCATGAGCGCGACCCAGCAGATGCGTGTGGAACCGGCGCGAAGAAGCGAGGTCTCGAAAACCGTCGGCGCGTTCGCGGCGGGGGCGCTTGCGTACCTGGCCGTTTTTCGCACGCTCGGCGCACGACCCGAGGAACGGACGCTCATCGACGAGGCCCTGGCCCTGCCTCGGTCCGTAGCCCGGGGGCTGATGCGCGCGGTCGTATTTCGGGGGGGGCGCGAGCCATGAGGCGGATCGCTATCACCGGCGCCCTAGGCCATATCGGCTCGCGCCTGATCCGAGATCTTCCGGGTGCGTTCCCCGGGGTCGAGATCGTGATGCTGGACAACCTGTCGACGCAGCGGTACGCCTCGCTGTTCCATCTGCCCGCCGAAGGACGGTATCGCTTCATCGAGGCGGACATCCTGGATGCCGATTTGGAGCCGCTGCTTCGCGGGGCGGACGCGGCGGTCCATCTGGCGGCCCTGACGGACGCCGCCGGCAGCTTCGCGATCAAGGAGAAGATCGAGGCGGTCAATCTTGCTGGGACGAAGCGCGTCGCTAAGGCGTGCTCCGAGTTGGGCGTTCCATTGCTTTTTCCATCGACGACCAGCGTCTATGGCGTCTCGTCCGGGATCGTGGGCGAGGATGGACCGGAAACGGACCTGAAGCCTCAGAGCCCTTACGCGGTGTCGAAGCTCGCGGCCGAAAAAGTTCTCGCGACCTTAGATGAGTCGCGGGGTTTGGACTTCGTCGTTTGCCGTCTAGGGACGATATTTGGGATTTCCCCGGGGATCCGTTTCCATACCGCCGTCAATAAGTTCATTTGGCAGGCGTGCATGGGCGTTCCGCTTACCGTGTGGCGCACGGCGCTTGACCAGCGGCGGCCGTATCTCGACCTGGAAGATGCCGTCGGCGCGATCATATTCATGCTGCGGCGGCGAAATTTTGACCGCAAACTTTACAATGTCGTCACCATTAATTCGACAGTTCGCGACATCATCGAATCTATTCAATCGTGCCTTGGAGCTGTCTCCATCGAGTTCGTTGACTCCAGCATCATGAATCAACTGTCGTACGAAGTATCGGCTGAAAGGATGGCATCCCTTGGATTCAAGACGAAGGGGAGCCTTGGGGACGGCATTTCAGCGACGATCCGGTTGTTGCGCGGCGACTGCTTGGGAGCTGTGGTTGGAACCGGCGGGCCTGGCTTTCCAATTCCCGACTTGTCCTCGCCTTTCAGGCAATGAGCCGAGGGAAACGTGCGTTGAAAGCGCTTTTGCCGCCGATATTTCTGACGCTTTTCAGGTTTTTTCGGCAAGCCCTCGGAAAGGAACCCGCGACCTTGACGTTCATGGCGGAGGGGCAGGAACCGCCGCCTCACTCCCGGGAGAGCGGCTATGATTCTCTGCGGCTGATTGCGCTAGAGAGGCGGGAGCGCGGACCTCTCATCCGCCGGTTGAGCCGCGGACTTCCGCTGACGATCGAGCCCACGGTTACAGATGATCCTCGAGATCTGCTCAACTCCTATATGACGTTCGGCTATGTTCTCGCGCTGGCCGCGCGCCGAAAGGATTCCTTGAGGATACTGGACTACGGTGGTTGTTTGGGGGAGTATTATTGGATTGGCCGGACGTTGCTTCCGAACGTCGAATTGGATTACCATTGCAAGGAACTGCCTGCTATGGCCGACGAAGGCGCCAAGTTGAATCCCGCGGTTGTTTGGCATCGCGATGACTCGTGCCTGTTCGGTTCCTATGACTTGGTGATGTTTAGTGGAAGCCTCCAATACCTCACCGACTGGCGCTACACCCTAGGGCGCGCCGCGGACTGCACGGGAGCGTATCTTTTTCTTGCGAATATACCGGCCTTGTTCCGGTCCCCGACCTATCTGGCCCTTCAGCGGTTGGAAAACACATCCTTGTTCCCTTGGCAATTGAATCGCGAGGAAGTGTTCGAGTTCGCGCGGGACAAGGGCCTGTTCCTCGCGAGCGAGTTCGATATGGGCGAGCATCCGCTCATAGCGCGCGCGCCCGAGCAGCCTGTCTACCGCGGCTGGCTATTCGGCAGGGGGGCGCCGGCATGATGGGCTGCCTGATGTGCGGCTCGTCCGTCGCTCCATTCCTCTCGTTCGGGAGAATGCCACTCGCGAACGGCTTCCTGACCCGGGCGAAGCTCGCGAGCGAGTATTTCTGCGAGCTGAAAGCGGGGTTTTGCGAGTCGTGCACCCTGGTGCAGCTTGTCGACAGGGCGCCGCGCGAGCGAATGTTTCACGACCACTACCCGTTTTTCACCGCCACCTCGGAGCGGATGGCGGAGCACTTCAAAGCGCTGGCGGAGTCCGTGCGCCGGTCGCGGCTGCCGTCGCTGGTCGCGCCGCTGATCTATGTCCGCCTCAGGCATTCGCCGGTCGGCGGCTATCAGTATCCCGTGCTGTTCCCGACCTTGGTCTCCAACGCCGGAATGTTCGGCCTCTATTGGGTGCTGCTTGCGCAGGGATTGATCGCCTTGGAAAGACTGGAGTTCGGGGCTTTCCTGCTGGCGACGATCCTTCTGTTAGGTTCGTTCACGCTGTACGACGAATGCTTCCCCGAGGGCTCCCCGCTCCTGGTGAAGGGCATGATGATTCACCGCCTTCTCAACGTCGTTTCCGTGGCCCTGCCGTTGATGATCGCGGGCGTCGCGGCGAGGTCCACGACTTTGTATGTCATTCCGACCGCGAGGCGCTGAGGAAATCATGCCCCTTCGATCCGAGGCCGGCTCCTCCCTGACGGTCGTCCGCGCCTCATTCGCCGCGCCCGCGCGCCCGGCGGATGAGGGGGCGACGCTCGGCGCATGGCCGATCTGGCTCAGCGCGGCCGCGGGCTTCATCATCGGGCTGTGCTTCTTTCCCTGCGGCCAGCATACCTTCGAGGCGGCGCAGGCGCTGTCGGGGATCGTGAGGCTTCCGTCCACGAGCCCGTCGCTGATCCACGACGCGACGGTCTACTCGCTGCTGTTGATCCAAATCCCGGCCGTCCTCTTCCGTCTCGGGGTCTCGGAATGGACCCTTTCGCTCCTCTACTCCGGCCTCCAGGGCGCGCTGTCGTTCGCCGCGGTCGCGGCGGTGACGCTCGCGTTCAGCCGCAGGGGCGGCCTGGCGGCGCTCGCCCCGCTGATCTGCTTGCGCATGCCAGGCTCGATCTTTCACGGCCACAAGTATCCGATTTCCTTTCCCGCGAACCAGTCGAACGGGGGGATGTTCGGCCTGTTCTGGCTCGTGCTGGCCCTCGGGGCGCTCGGCATGGGGAGGATCGAGGCGGGCGCGCTCCTCTTCGGCCTGCTGGCCTGCGCCCCGCTCGCGGCCGCGTTGTGGATGGAGACGCCGGAGCGGCGCGCCGGCTTCATCGAGCGCGGCCGACGGGGCTTCATCCTCGGCCTGACGGTCTCGATCTTGGGTTACGTCGCGCAGCACGCCTTCATCAGGGCCCGGCTTCAGATCGATATTTTTCCGGGTCCGGCCGAGAGCTTGGCGCGCCTTTTCATTCGCTATTGGGACGATCACCTGCTGCCCGCGATGCCGCGGTTCACTCTCGCCGAGGTCCTGGGCTTCTTCCACGTCTGCCTGCCGGCCCTGGCTTTGTCCGTCTCCATGCTCGCCTGTGGTTTCGAGACGGGCGGGAGCCAGCGGTTTGTCCTAAGGTACCTGGTCGCCTCCATCCTGCTGGCCGGGGCCTTCACCCTCTTCGATGAGCGCTTCACGGAGGCGTCCCCGCTGATCGTCAAGGCCCTGATGATCACTCGCTTCCTTAACGTCGTCGGGGTGATGATGCCGTTGATGGTCATGGCGGCCGCGGCCCGTCTCGCCGACGGGATGGAGGAACTCGCCTTCCTCCTGATGGCCGGGGCGGGCGTGGGGATACTCGCCTGCGCGAAGCCGATACGCTCGGCGCTCAGGCTGTGGGGCTTCGCGGCCATCGCGGCGTCGATGATCGGGTGCATGCTCGCGGGGCGGCTTGGGGCGCGCGACTTCGTCGGCGCGCCGGCGCCTCGGGCCGGCTTCGGGCCGCGCTGGCGCCGCGTCGCGCGAGCTGCGGCCGCGCTGGCGATAGCGGCGATCGCCTGGGCGGGATTGCCGAGGGGTGGAATGACGGACGCGCTCGCCTTCCGGCGCTATCACGAAGTCTTGCAGCGGAAATTCGAGTCGTCCGGCTCCGGCCGCGAGCTCGGCACGATGATCCTCTTTCCCCAGGAGGGCATGGGGCTGATGCAGCTTATCACGCGCCGCCCGATGCTGCTGGACGCGGTGCGATACATGGACGCGATACGCTACGCCCCCAAGATGGCTCCCGGCGTGGAGTCGATCCTCCGCGAGGTTTACGGGACCAGCTTGAGCGACTCGCGCGCCTGGGACACTTTCGGCGCCGTTCGGCGGATATGGGAAGCTCGTTCTCTCGCGGAGTGGCGCCGAATCGCCGATAGATTCGGGAGCCGCTCGGTGCTGGCGCCTCGGGAATGGCGGATCGCGTTGCCCGCGGTGATGACCGTGAGAAACATGCCGCTTCAGCCCGACATGTTTCCCTCCCCCGCCGAGGACGTGCCGGAGACTCCGGATGTCCGCTCCGTCACCCTTTACGCGATCCCGCGGGGGGCTCCATGACGGAGGCGGCGACGTCGGTTCTGCCATCTTCTCGCGCCGGGGAGCCTTCGCGCGGGCCGGGCTCCGAGCCGGGTCCGGCGGGGGCCGACGCCGGCGCGCGCGCCCGCCTGATGCGCGACGGGCTGATCAACTGCTCGGAGTTCTTGATCTCCGGGGTCGTGGGCGCGTTGACGGCCCCTGTCATGCTTAAGGGCCTCGGGGCGGAAGCCTACGGACTATGGCTCGCTGCGGTCGCCTCAGGAAACATGGCGGGAGCGTTCGACGGAGGCTTGAGCTGGGGCGTCACGCGCGAGGTCGCGGCCGCCGGGGAGGGGGACTCCGGCGACGGCGCGGCGCGTTTCGTCCGCGCGGCGGGCGGGGCCTACGCCCTGCTCGGACTGGGGGCGGGCCTGTTGATCGCGGCGCTTGGCGCTCCGATGAGCCGAGGCCTTCGCCTGTCCGTCGAGGCGCGGCGGGCGGCCCCGCTCGTGTTCGCGTCGGCCGGGCTGGGCTGTCTCGCGGACCGGCTCATGCTGTTCGCGTCCTCGGTGCTGGCGGGACTGCGCCGGTTCGACGCCGTCAATCTGATCGGC
>CAZMIB010000158.1:0-7415 GCA_964566245.1 uncultured Elusimicrobia bacterium
AGCGCCCCGGCGGCCGCCGTCGCGCACGCGGAGGCCGCGGCCGCGCGCGGCAAGCCGATCGTCATCGGAGTGACCGGGCTGTCGGCGGCGCAGCTCGACGCGCTCAAGAACGCCGCGCGCCGAGCGCCGGTGTTCTTCTCGCCGAACATGAGCCCCGGCATGAACCTGCTCTTCCATCTCGCCGCCCTCGCCGCCAAGCGCCTGCCCGGCTACGACGCGCATATCGTCGAGGCCCATCACGCGGCGAAGAAGGACGCGCCGAGCGGGACCGCGCTGCGGCTCGCGGCGGCGGCCGGGAATCCGCCGATCTCCTCGATACGCGCCGGCGGGATCGTCGGCGACCATACCTTGCTTTTCGCCGGGCCCGGGGAGAGGCTGGAGCTGACGCACCGCGCCGAGGACCGCTCGGTCTTCGCGCGCGGCGCGCTGCGCGCCGGGGCCTGGCTCGTCGGGAAGCCCGCGGGGCTGTACGACTTCGCCGACCTGATGGAGCTAAGGTGAGCCGCCGCCCCTCTCTCGGCGAGGCGCTGGACTGGCTTTTCTCCGACGAGCCCGACGAAGGGCCGCTCTACGACCCGGCCCACGTCGGGGCCGCGATCGTCGCCACTTTAACCGCCTTCGGCGCGCTGTACTGGCTGCTGTGGACGCTGCTCGTCTACGAAGGCGGGCTGCTCGGGAAAATCACGCCGGCCTTGGCCGTCCTGTCGGGGACCAAGACCTTGGCGCAGGTCGGCTACGAGGGACCATGGAACAGGGGACCGTTCGAGGGTTGGCTGGGGAATCTGGGCGCGCTGGCGCTGACGCTGGGGCTGGTCGCGGCGCTGGCGAGGCTGTACCGCGGAAGGCCGCGGTGGAAATAAGCTCCCGCCTGGCCGAGTTGCCTCCGTACCTGTTCGTCGATCTCGACCGCAAGCGCGAGGCGGCCGTGAAGCGCGGCGCCGACGTGATCCATCTCGGGATCGGCGATCCCGACCTCCCGACTCCCCCGTCGATCGTCGACGCCGGGCGGCGGGCGATGCGCAACCCGGCCCACCATCGTTATCCGCTCGGCGCCGGCCTGCCGGCCCTGCGCCGGGCCATCGCACGCTGGTACAAGCGCCGCTTCGGCGTCGTGCTCGACCCGGACCGGGAGGTCCTGGTCCTGATCGGCTCGAAAGAGGGCATCGGCCACCTGCCCCTCGCCTTGCTTAGCCCCGGCGACGCGGCCCTGGTCCCCGACCCCGGCTATCCCGTCTATCGGACCGGGACCTTGCTGGCCGGAGGCCGGCCGATCACGTTGCCTCTGACCGAGGAGCGCGGGTTCCTGCCGGACCTGGACGCGATCCCCCAGGACGTCGCCTATCAGGCCAAGCTGCTGTTCTTGAACTACCCCAACAACCCGACCGGGGCCGCCGCGAGCCCGGCCTTTTTCGCGAGCGCGGCGAAATGGGGTCAGCGGCATCAGGTCTGGATCGCGCACGACGCGGCCTACTCCGAGATGTACTTCGGCGCGCGCCCGGCGAGCTTCCTCGCCGCCCCCGGGGCCAAGGAGATCGGCCTCGAGTTCCACTCCCTCTCGAAGACCTTCAACATGACCGGCTGGCGCGTCGGCTGGGCCTGCGGCAACGCGAAGGCCCTCGCGGCGCTCGGGCGCGTGAAGGACAACTACGACTCCGGGGCCTTCGGCGCGGTCCAGGAAGCCGCGATCCACGCCCTCGAGGAGGGCTCGAAAGAAGCGGCTCTGATGCGCGCGGTCTACAAGCGCCGCCGCAAGCTGTTCATCGGGGGCCTGCGGAAGCTCGGCTGGAAGGTCTTCGACGCCTCGACCACGTTCTACGTCTGGACGCGGCTTCCCTCCGGCTGGACCTCGCGGAAGGCCTCCGAGCGCCTGATCGAGGAGGCCGCGATCGTCGCCACGCCGGGCAACGGCTTCGGCGCCGCCGGCGAGGGCTACCTGCGCTTCGCGCTCGCGCAGCCCGAGGCGCGGCTGAAGGAAACCTTGAAGCGCCTCGCGGCGCTGAAGTGGTAAGGCGAGGAATTAAAAAAACCCGGGTCGCGCTGTCCCTCGGTTCCAACGTCGGGCGGCGCGAGGCGAACCTCGCTCAAGCGCTGCGCGGTCTATCCCGTCTCCCCGGGACGCGGCTGCTCAAAGCCTCCTCGATTTACGAGACATCCCCCGTCGGCACGCGCGGGCAGCGCGCGTACCTGAACATGGCCGCGTTGATCGAGACGTCGCTTTCGCCGATGGGGCTGCTGGTCCAGCTCAAGCGATTGGAGGCCGAGGCCGGGCGGCGGCCGGGTCCGCGCTGGGGGCCGCGGCCGCTGGACGTCGACGTGCTGGCCTACGGCCGCGCGCGCGTCAGGACCCGCTTTTTGGCCGTGCCGCACCCGCGCCTGGACTCGCGGCGCTTCGTCCTGGCCCCTCTGGCCGAGATCGCGCCGCGGCTGGAATGGCCCGGTCGCGCGGCTCCCGCGCGGCTTCTGGCGCGTTTGAAGGCCCCGTCTCAAAGTGTTAAAATACGGTTCCCGCCTCCATGGCCGACAAGATCACGACGACAAAGCTGACCGAAATGAAGCAGAAGGGGCATCCGATCACGATGCTCACCTGCTACACCTACCCGATGTCGAAGCTGCTGAACGACGCCGGGGTGGACGTCCTGCTGGTCGGCGACTCCCTCGGCATGGTCGTGCTCGGCTACGAGAACACCTTGCCGGTCACCGTCGACGAGGTCCTGCACCACGTGAAGGCCGTCAAGCGCGGCAACAGCCGCGCGCTCCTCGTCGCGGATATGCCCTATTTGTCGTACGAGCTCGACCCCAAGGAGGCCGTCCGCAACGCGGGCCGGCTCATCAAGGAAGGCGGGGCCGAGGCCGTGAAGGTCGAGGGCGGCATCGAGGTCGCCCCGATGATCAAGGAGCTGCTGCGGGTCAACATCCCGGTCATGGGCCACCTCGGCCTCACGCCGCAGTCGGTTCACCGCTTCGGCGGCTACAAGGTCCAGGGCCGCCGCCCGCAGGACGCCGAGAAGATGCTGACGGACGCCAGGGTCCTCGAGGGCGCGGGCGTGTTCTCCATCGTGCTTGAGTGCATCCCATCGCCGCTCGCGCGCGACATCACGCGCAAGGTCTCGGTGCCGACCATCGGCATCGGCGCCGGCGCGGAGGTGGACGGACAAGTGCTCGTGGTCGACGACATGCTCGGTCTCTACAACGACATCTCTCCCAAGTTCGTGAAGCGCTACGCGAACCTCGGCGCCGAGGCCGCGAAGGCGGTCAAGAGCTACTGCCACGACGTCCGCGAAGGCCGCTTCCCCTCGAAGGAACACGAGTACTCGTCCTGATCGTGCCGCCGCTCGGACTCGCGCTCGCGCTGATTCTCCTCGCCTCGCTCGTCGCCCTCGCGGCCCTGGCGTTCAGCGGGGCGTGGTTCATCATGCACGACCCGACGCGCCTGCGCCAGGTCGTCGTCCCCGAGAATTTCAGCCTGCCGTACGAGAAAGTCAGCTTCACGAACGCCGACGGCCTGCGCCTGGCCGGCTGGATCATTCCGGCGGCCAAGCCCACCGGCCGCACGATCATGCTCTGCCACGGGTGGGGCGCCTACAAGGGCCACATCCTCGAGCACACGCGCTTTCTGCGCGAGCGCGGCTTCGACCTGTTCTATTTCGACTTCCGCTGCTGCGGGGAATCGGAGGGGCGCCGCGGCACGATCGGCTACCTCGAGGCGCGAGATTTCGACGCGGCGCTCGACTTCCTCAAGCGCGAACGGCCCGAGATGACGCGGCGGCTCGGGGTCTACGGCCAGTCGATGGGCGGCGCGGTGTCCTTGATCGGCGCGACGCGGAGCCCCGAGATCAAGGCGCTGATCGTCGAGGGCGCCTACTACTCGTACAACGAGGTGGTCCCGACCTACTCGCGCGCCAAGTGGGGGCTGCCGCGCTATCCCTTGATGCCGGCGATCCTCGCCGCCGTGAGGCTCTGGCTGGGGGTCGACCCCGAGGTCATGAGCCCGGCCTATTTCGTCGACAAGCTGCGCGCCCCCGTCCTCTACGTCTGGGGGACCGACGACGACATCATGCCCCTGGAGTGGGGCCGCGAGCTGCACCGCCGGACGCCGGGCGAGAAGGAGCTCGTGATCATCGAGGGCGGGGCCCACGCCGATCTATGGGCCCTGGACCCGAAGCTGTACGAGGAGAAAGTCGGCGGCTTCTTCGAGAAGCACGTCTAGGAGATTCGATGAAAGTCATCGCGCGGGCCGAGGAGATGCGGGAGCTGGCGTCGCAATGGCGCCGGAAAGGCTTCGACGTCGGCTTCGTCCCGACGATGGGGGCGCTGCACCGCGGCCACCAGTCCCTGATTCGCCGCGCCCGCCGCGAGAACCATAAGGCGGTCGTCTCGATCTTCGTGAACCCGCTGCAGTTCGGCCCGCACGAGGACTACGCGCGCTATCCCCGGCCGTTCCGGGCCGACAAGGAGCTGTGCCAGGCCGCCTTCGTCGACGCGATCTTCCGCCCCACCCCGGCCGAGCTTTATCCGGAGGGCTTCCGGACGAAGGTCGAGGTGGAAAGCTGGTCGGAGCTTTTGTGCGGGGCCTTCCGGCCCGGCCATTTCCGCGGGGTCGCGACCGTCGTGCTGAAGCTGTTCAACATCGTCGGCCCGACGCGGGCCTACTTCGGCGAGAAGGACTTCCAGCAGCTGCGCGTGATCCAGCGGATGGTCGAGGACCTGAACGTCCCCGTCGACGTGGTGCCGTGCGCGACGGTCCGCGAGCCCGACGGGCTCGCGCTCTCGAGCCGCAACGCCTACCTCGGCGAGACCGAGCGCCGGCGCGCGACCGAGCTGTCCCGGGCCCTGTTCGCCGCCCAAGCGAGCGCGAAGCCGGGCCGCCCGACGGGGGCGCTGCTGCGCGTGATGCGCCGCGAGCTGAGCAAACTCCCGGGCGCCAAGCTGGACTACCTCAAGATCATCGATCCCGCGACGCTCGAGGACCTCAAGCGCCTGAAGCCCGGCGCGCGCGCCGTCGCGGCCCTATGGCTGGGCCGCACCCGCCTGATCGACAACCTGCCGCTGCTGTAAACGCGCGCGTCAGATGACTAACGGTCCTCTCCCGGCGGAAGAAGGCGCGAGCGAGGGACGGAGGGCTCGCCCGTAAGCTCGCGAATCAGCCGCTTCAAGCGCCAACTGAAATAGAGGCTTGGAGACAGCACCGCGATGAGCAGGGCGAGCGCGATCTTGATGACGGCGAGGGAGGGATGCAGGAGCAGCGCCGCCGCGCCTAACAACATGAGGTGGTTGAAGTCGCCCAAGACGTCGTCGGAACGCCGTGCCGCGCGATAGGCCGCCACCAAACGCCGTTTCGCCTTCGGATCGTCGATCTTCTCGAGCGCCGCAAGCACCGCTCCCAGTTCCCCTCCGATCAACTCCGGCATGATCCCCGCGATCGCGGATGAAGGCGCAAGCTCCCCTCCGGGCGCCCGATAAAGCACCGGATGCGAGCCTATCTGCTCGATCAACCGTCCCTCCGCGCGCGCCTGGTCCAGCTCGGCCCGACTCTTGAAGCGCACGATGATCGAGGAGGAGTTCTCATCATGCTCGACGCGGGCCACGCCCTCGACGCTCTTCAGGTGATAGGACAGCAGCCGCTTCGAGTCGTCGCCTTCCGTCGTCGCCGCCGGGCTCGGAGACCGCTCCGGCAAGAGGCCTTCATCGGCCGCCAAGCCGATCCATCCCCGGACGGGCTCCGCGGCGATCGGTCCAGCCCCGCGGATGAAGCGCTCGCCGGTGACCGCCTCGATCAGCGCTTGGCCGCCTTGATAGGCCGCCGTCGGCGACAGCGACGAGGCGCGGGCCAAAGGAGCCAGCGCCCGGCCGAGCGCGGGCGTCGCGGCCCTCAACACGGGCCTCGGCGATAATGGGGCCGCGAAGGCTGGAGCGAGCGGGATCGGCATGCCGAGGGGCCCGCTCGGGACCCGAGAGACGCTCACCGCAACGGACGGAGCGGCAGGCGAAGCGCCCAACGGCGAGCGAATCTCGAGGACCGCCCCGGCGGCGGCGAAACCGGGCGCCGAGACGATCAACAGCGCGCCCAGCGTCCATCGGCCCGCCGTGATGAAGCGGTTCATTCGGCTCCCTCCCGAGGCGTGTCCGGAGGAAGGGCGCGATTCGGGGTCGTCCCCTCTCCCTTCCGTTCCAGCTGATGCCTGAACTTCCATATGGTCGACCACAAAACCTCGTGGCGATCCATGTAGAGCTTCAGCGACGAGAGCGCTATCATCAACAATGCAAACTGCGCGTATATGGGGCCGCCGGGCGCGAACAAAAAGCTCGCGAAACAAAACAGCGCCGAGAGGCCGAACAATCGGACCGCGCGCCTGGTTTTCCGGTATTCCCTGAAAAGCTTGTCCTTCGCCGTGTCGTCGGCCAGCCGGCGGGCCAGCGATAGTATATCGCGCTCGTCACACCCCAAGAGCTCCGGCAGCAGCCGCTCCAACGCTTCGGACGGCGCCGGCGCGGCGGAGGGCGGGGACGGATAGCGGTAGGCGATCGTATGCTCGCCGACCCGAGCCGGCAGCGCGCTGACCGCCGCCGCCTTGTCGTAAGCCTTTCGGTCATGGAAATTGACGACGACCACCGCGGACCCCTCGAGAGGCTCGATGCCTTCGATGCCGGGAACGTCGCTCAAGAGCGCCGCCAACTCCCGCTTGTCGTCGCCGACGGCGGGAACCAACGCCGGCGGAGGAGGCGGCGGAGGCGCCGGACGCAAGGTGAATTGATGGACCGCCCGGCCTTTTTCCACGTAGACGGCCTCAAGCCGGTAACGCGCGAAGCTCGGCGCCGCCGCCCGCAGGCCTTCCATGACGGACGCGCGGGAGGCATCCGGATCCACGACCACGGTCAGCCCCGGCACCGGGCTCGGCGCGTCCCGCTCTCCGTAGGCCGGCCCCAAGCGGGCGGCCGGCTCCACATGCAGGAAGACGACCTCTCGCAACTTGACTCTTCGGGCATCGACGACGTCGACGACCCCCGGCACGCTTTTCAGCGCGTCCAGGCGCTCCAACAGGCGCCGATGCGCCGCTTGCGCGGCCGGCCAATCCGCCGGGCCCTCCAGGAACGTTCCAAACCAATCCAACGGGAAGGCGCTCAGCACGCCGGGCACGCGCCGCGCGCGCTCCATCGCGTCGCGTGAAAGCTTGCCCCGCCAACCGACGGGGTGGTAGTCCTCGTTGCCCACCGGACTCCCCGAGCCTTCGAAGCCCAGGCCGGCCAGCTCCGGCGTCGCCACGTCGATCATGTCCCTGTCGAGCGTGACCAAGAACTCGACCTTGGGCTCCGCGAGCGGGGCGCCCTCGTCGGCGCCCAAGGCGGCCCCTCGCCAGCCGGCGCCGGCCGCGGGCAGGCCCTCGGAACGAATGAAGCGCTCTCCGGTGACCGCCTCG
>CAZMIB010000159.1:0-7353 GCA_964566245.1 uncultured Elusimicrobia bacterium
AGGCAGGCCGAGCGCCAGCGCGAGGCCGAGTCCGGCGGCCCGGCGCGGGGGGGTCAGGAGGACGGGCCCTCGAGGCGCACGCTCGCCGCGAGCCCCAGGTAGTTGGCGGCCGGCTGGCCGGTCTGCGTGAAGTGGTTGTACTGGAACGTCAGCGTGACGGCTTTCGTCGCGTCCCAGTCGACTCCCAGCAGTTGGGAGTCCGAGGTCCCCTCGGCCGACTGCGTCGGGACGAGCAGGGTCGTATGGATGTAGTTGATCCAGAGCGTCACCGGAGCGCCTTCAAGGTCCTGGTAGAGCCCCACCTTGAAGACGGTGTCCGGGAACCCTTGGAGAAGGCCGCCGAGCCCCGCGAGACGGATGTTGTTCGGCTTGATCTTATCGGAGAGCTTCTGGACGTCCTGGTCGTACGAGCTCTTTCCGTAGGCGAGCGTGAGCTTCGTCGCGTGGAAGCGCTGGCTGAAGCTGAACGTCGGGGTCGTCTCCCGCAGGTTCGCGTCGCGCGTGACGGTTTTCGACACGTGGATCGTCTGCGTGTGCTGGGTCACGTCGAGGTCGAGGCCGAAAGTCGTCCGGTATTCCCGCGACGAGGTCCTCAACGTACCCCCGACGCCGAGGGAGTAGGCGCGGTAGTCGTTGGAGACCGGGGTGATCGCCAGCGAGGCCCGCCCCGAGCCGCCGTCGAGGTCGATCCCGGCGTCCAGGGAGATCGTCGAGGTCCGGGAGGAGACGTCCGAGCTGTAGAACGAGTAGGCCGGAGTCAGGTTGAACCCGTTCGGGAGCTTGTCGACGTAGACGCTGCTGTCGCTGCTGAAATAGCCTCGCGAACCCCAAATGATCTTCTCGCGGGGCTCGTAGCCGACGTTCCGCGGAGGCTCGGTCGTCTCCGGCTTGGCGCCGGCGACGTCCTCCGCGCGGGCGGAAATCCCCAGGGAAAGCAGCAGCAGGACGAAACGTCCGGTCGCTCTCATCACGCCGCCAATTATACAGATTTGCCCCGGCGCGTCCACGCCGCGCGTTGGCGCGCCGCGCGTCGATCTGCTATCGTTCGCACGCTCCCGCCCGTGTCCGCCGCACCTCATCCCATGCCGCGCCGCTTTCGCCCCTATCGGGCCGAGGACAGGCTCCGCGTCCGGGCCTTGGCCGTCGCGACGGCCGAGGGCGGCCGTCCGTCTTCCTTTCCCGACCCCGAGCTACTGGCCGACCTGCTGACGGACTATTACCTGGAGGATGAACCGGGCTCGACGCTCGTCGCCGAGGAGGAGGGGCGCTTGCTCGGCTATCTCACGGGCTGCCTGGACACGCGGCGCTACCTGCGGCGGATGACGCTGCGCGTCGCGCCCCGAGCGTTCGCGCGCGCCTTCCTGCGCGGGAGCTTTTTCCGCCCCGCCGTCCTGCGCCGCCTTTGGAGGGACGCGAAAGGTGCGAGGCGGGCGGGCGGCTACCGGAGGCGCGCGTTGGAGCGCTATCCGGCGCATCTGCACGTCAACGTGGCCGAGGCGGGGCGGCGCTCCGGCGTCGGGCGGGAGCTCGTCGAGCGCTTTTGCGCGCGGGCCGCCGCGGCGAAGGCGGCGGGCGTCCACTTGGGAGTTCTCGCCGATAACGCCGGGGCGCGCGCTTTCTACGAGCGACTGGGGTTCGGCTTGCTCGAGACCGTTCCGCTGGGCTCGCGTGACGGGCGGCCCCGGGCGCTGTGCGTTTATGGCAAATCGTTCAAGGCTTAGCGCCGCGATGGCGCTTCTCTCCGTTTTCGCGGCCGCGGCCCGCGCGGTCGAGCGGCCGGCGGTCTTGCGCCTGTCGGCGGACGACAGGCTGCTCGTGCTCGCGCCGCATCCCGACGACGAGGTTCTCGGCTGCGGAGGAGCGATTCGCGAGGCGGTCGAGCGCGGCGTGCCGGTGCGCGTCGTCTTCCTCACCAACGGCGACGACTACGAATGGTCGTTCCTGCTCTACCGCGGGCATCCGGTGCTGGGCTCGGGAGCCGCGCGCGCGATGGGGAAAGTGCGCGCGCGGGAGGCCTCCGAGGCCGCGCGACGCCTCGGCCTCCGCCCCGGGGACGTGGACTTCCTCGGCTATCCGGACCGCGGGACGCTCGCGATGTGGTACGCGCATTGGAACGACCGCCCGCCGTTCCGCAGCGCGCTGACGCGCGCGACGGCCGTTCCGTATCCCGACGCTTTCCGTCCCGGCGCGCCGTACAAGGGGGAGGAATTGCTGCGCGACCTGGCGCGCGTCGTGCGCGAGTTCAAGCCGACGAAGATTTTCGTCTCGCACACGGCCGACCACCACCCGGATCACCGCTCTTTGCCGCTGTACCTGCAGGTGGCGCTTTGGGACTTGAGGCTGAACCCGGCCGTGCTTCCGTACCTCATCCACTACCGGGCCTGGCCCGCGCCGGCGGGCTATCATCCCTCGCTCCCGGAGGCGCCTCCCGCGAGCCTCGCCGCGCTCGCGCGCTGGCTCGAGCTTCCGCTGAACCCGGAGGAGGTCGCCGACAAACGCCGCGCGCTGGAGGCGCACGCGTCCCAGTTCAAGCATCAAAGCGGGGAGCTGCTGTCCTTCGTGCGCGCCAGCGAGCTGTTCGGCGGTTTCCCGGCGGTCACTGTAAGCTCGCGCTCGGCGACTTGGCCCGCGGACATCCCGCCGGCGGAGTCGCTGACGATCGAGCGGCGACGCCGGCTGGCCGGCCTCGAGACGACGACGGTCCGGCTCGAGGGCCGCGAGCTGGTCGTCCAGACGCGGCTCGCGCGCCCGCTCGGGCGCGAGACGGCGGTCTCGGTGTTCGCGTTCGGCTGGCGGGCGGACCGCCCCTTTCCGGAAATGCCGAAGCTGCACGTGAAGTTCGGAGCCTTCGCGCACGCGGTCCTCGACCAGGACCGGAGGCTGCCCGCGGAGACGGTCCGCCTCTCGCGCGACGAGCGGGAGGTCGAGGTGCGGATCCCGCTCACCGCGCTCGGCGACCCGACGCGCCTCCTTTTCAGCGCGCGCGCGAGCCTGCTGGAGCTCCCGATCGACGGGTGCTCCTGGCGGATCCTCGAGCTGCCGTGACGACAGACCCCTCGCCCGCATGCGGGACGGGGGAGCCCGGTGGGCTCCCCCACGGGCCTGGTCGTCGAGGGGGGCGGCTGGGACTGGATGAGGGCGGGGGTGAGGGACGATCCCTGGCGAAGGTCGAGGGGACGATCTACCTTCATATCCACGATCATGAGGAGGGGGAGTTCGTCGAGGCCTCGCAGGCGAGAAGCTGGAGTTCCGGACCGAGACCGCCGTCGCCGCCGTGCGGGCGGGGGAGCGTCCGGCCGAGGCGCGGCCGCTGGCGCGCTTCGCCGGCGGCAGGAGCTGAAGCGCCGATTGCAGCAGCGCCGCGAACGGCTACAGGAAAAGCGGGAAGAACGGCAGGGACGGATCATGCGGCCGGGCCCGGCGAAGCGCGTTCAGCCGAAAAAGGGCAAGGCAAGGCAGAAGCCGCGGAAAAAGGAAAACGAATAACCCCTCACCCCGCCCTCTCCCCGCTTTCGCGGGGTGAGGGGGCGTTAGGCCCCGAGAATCATCTTCAGCGAGATCAGCAGCAGCGCCGAGCCGAAGATACGGCGCAGGACGACGGTCGGAAGGCCCACCGCTATTTTCGCGCCGGCCCAGCCCCCCAGGACGAAGCCCAGGCAGATCAGCCCCGCGATCTTGAGGTCCACGCAGCCCTGCTTGTAGTAGGTCCACGCCGCGAGCAGGCCGATCGGGGGGACGAGAAGCGCCAAGGTCGTGCCTTGGGCCTGCTGCTGGCCTAGGCCGAACAGGAAGACGAGGCAGGGAACGATGACGACGCCGCCGCCGATGCCGATCAGGCCGCTGACGACGCCGGCGAAGAGCCCGAGCAGGACGTAGGCCGAGGCGAGGGCCGCGGGCACGCGGTTCCTCAGGCCGGCTCGGCCAGAAGCTCGCGCAGGACGCGCAGCACGTCGGGGCGCTGGGGAACGGTCGCCTGCTCGAGAACCGGAGAAAGTCCGATGCCCGGCGTGGCCTTGCCGGCCAAAAGACGCGGGCGGACCTTGAGCTCGTAGAACAACTCGTCGACCACGCGCCGGATGAGGTGCTCGGCGAAGTTCGTGATCTCGGTCTCCTCGTTCACGAACAGCACGCGGCCGGTCTTGCGGATCGAGGCGGTGATCGCCTCCCAGTCGTAGGGGATCAACGAGCGCATGTCGATCACCTCGACGTCTCCCGCTCCCTCGCCCGCGAGCTCGCGGGCGGCCGCGAGGCACTCCGGGGCCAGGCGCCCGTGGGTGATCACGGTCGCGTCGGTCCCGGGCTTGGAGATCTTGGCCTTCCCGATCGGGACCGTGTAATCCCGCAGGTCCGGCCAGCGCGGCTTCCACTGGGAGCGGTCGCCGACCGGCGCGTCGATCATCGCCTTCAGCTCCTTCTCGTCGGCCGGCTCGCCCGGGATCAGCTCCTCGCCCTTGGTGCGCAGCAGCGCCTTCGGCTTGAGGTACAAAACCGGATCGTCGTCCTTGATCGCCGCGAGCATCAGGCCGTAGGCGTCGAGCGGGGTCGACGGGCAGACGACCTTCATGCCGTGCAGCTTGGTCGCGATCGAGTCGAAGGAGTGGGAGTGGTACACCGACCCGTGTATGCCCGAGCCGGTCGGGGTCATGACGACCAGCGGGGTCTTGAAGCGCCCGCCGGAGGTCCAGGTCGCGTTGCCGGCCAGCTTCAGCAGGTCGATCGTATTGAAGATGTAGTCGACGAACTGCACCTCGGCCACGGGCCGGCATCCGGCCCAGGCCAGGCCGAGCGCGGCGCCGACGATGCCCCGCTCGTCCAAGGGGGAGTTCCAGGCGGTCTTCAGACCCTGCGTCGCGGTAAACACGCCGCCCAACGGCGCGCCGACGTCCTCGCCGAAAATTTCCTTGACGCCCAAGCGCTCCTCGCCGTAATGGAGCGCCATGCGTATGGCCTGCGCCATGTTCGCCATCAGCTTCCACCTCGCGTGGGATAAGAAGGCGGCAGGGGGGAGGAGTAGACGTCCTCCCAGATCGACTCCGGAGCCGGGAACGGCTCCTGCTTGACCTGCTGGTGCGCGCGGTCGACCCTCTCGCGGCTCGCGGCCCAGGCGGCCTCGAGCTGCTCCTTGGTCGCCAGGCCGCGCTTCAAAAGCTGCTCCTCGAAAAGCGCGATGCAGTCCGGCTCGTTGATCCGGTTCGCCCCGGACGAGGAGGAATGCCCGTACAGCCGGCTGGTGACGGCCTCGAGCAGGTAAGGCTTCCGCTCGCGGCGCACGTAGGCCATGGCCTCGCGTATCGCCGCCGTGGAGGCGACCGGGTCGTTGCCGTCGACGGTCTTATGCGGCATGTCGAAGGCGCGGCCCCAGTCGGAGATCTTCTTCTCGCCGTGCTGCTCGCGGCACGGGGTCGAGATGCCGTAGCCGTTGTTCACGACCACCATCAGGATCGGCAGCGGCAGGACCGGGCGGTTCGCCCAGACCAGGCAGCTGTGGAAGTCGCCCTCCGCGGTGCCCGCGTCGCCGCCGTTGACGATCGTGATCGCGTCGGTCTTCACGCGCGCCTGCGCGATGCCGGTGCCGATCGCGGTCGAGTACTGCGTCTCGATCGTCGGGGACATCGGCAGGATGTTCAGCTCGGGGATCGAGTAGTGGTTCGCGAACTGGCGTCCCTTCGAGAAGGGATCGGTGCCGACGGTGCGCATCTGCCGCACCATGTCGACCGGATCGACGCCCAGCGCCAGCGCGATCGAGCTGCTGCGGTAGTGGAGGTGGAGAAAATCGTGCTCGAGGCCGGAGCCTTTCTTGATATGCAGGCCGAGAGGGACGTTGAACGCCTCCTCGCCGGGCCCGCCGATCCAGAAGAAGCCGTCGCCTCCCTTGCTCATCTTGATGAGCCGCTCCTCGAGGCAGCGCGCCAGCGTCATCAAGCCGTGCATGCGCGCCAGCGTCTCCCGCCCGAGGCTGAGGTATGGATCGGTCGCTTCCATCGTCGGAACCATGTTCGAACCGCCTGGAATCTTGGGACTACGAAGCCCCTTGACCTTTCGGTCAAAGGGCCTCCGCCCTCGTTCGTCCTCATTTTAGCATTTTTGACGCCGGGGTTACTCGCCGCGCCTGCCGCTGGGTCGCCCTCCCTGCCCGCGGCGGGGGACCTTCACGCCGGCGCGCCGGGCCTTCGACAGGCCGATCGCGATGGCCTGCTTCGTGCTCCGCGCCCCGTGCTTGCCGGAGCGGACGTGATGGATTTCCTCGCGCACGTACTCCCCGGCCTGGGTCGACGGGCCATGACCGCGCCTTTTGGAGCGCCGCGCGTTGCGGGTCGTTCTTCGTTCGGGCATGATCTCCTCCCCGGCCGACGCCTCGCGTCGCGAGGGGCGGCCGAACTCCCGTCTCAGCTCGTTCTTGGCCGACTCGAGGCGCCGGCGGCTTTCCGGGGTCAAGCCCCGGCCGCCGCGGTTGATGAAGAAGTTCAGCATCGACATCGCCGACTGGAACTTCGTCCCTTTCGTGCGGGGGCTGGCGAGCGCGGAGCGCTTGAGGCCCCGGGCGATCCCGCGCGGGGAGCGCTTGAAAAGCCCCGGCGGCAAATCCATCGCGTTGGACGTGCGAGCCACCTCCTTGACCCAGCATCGCGCGGCGTCGACGCGCTCCATGCTTCCATTATTATAGGCCCCGGGAGGTCCCCGGCGGTGAGACGAGTCGTAAAATTCTCTAGGCGGCGATTCGCACTTGAATTTGGAGGAATGTCGACCTATCCTTTGGCGGTGGAGCCGCTAACCTTCTTGTCGTTGGTGTTCGCTGCCTTTATCTTGGCGCTGCTCGCGAATGACAGGCGAGAGAGGAATGCGCGCCTCTTCATCTCTCAGTTAGGAGACCTCCGCGCGGGCGACTATCGCGTCTACGCCGAATATTCCGATGGATCCGGTGGCTATCCTATGGGGGTTGCGCCTGGCTCGCAGAGAAGGTTCGTCTTGACGGTCGCGGTCCGCGGTCCGGGGTCGTTCTTCATCAGCAAGCCAAGCGTGGTTGATAATGTGGTGGAGGGGCTCGGCTTGACGAAGCGGATCGTCACCGATGGCCCGGTTTTCGGCTCTCGGCTGCACCTTGGCTCGGAGATGATGACGTTCGCCGAGGGGTTCTTCTCCTCCATGAGCCGGCGCCAGGCCGCGCTCTCTCTTTTCGAGCTGGGATGCACGAGCCTCTCGTTGAATGCCGCCGGGCTCGCGGTTACCTGGAGCCCGTTCAAGATCGATGTCGACACGCCGGATGCGTTCGTCCAAGCGGCCCTTCCACACCTGGCGGTTCTAGTCCTCTGACCGGCGTATAACGCCTGCTTCGGCCGGTTGATTTTGGAGCGA
>CAZMIB010000160.1:0-7336 GCA_964566245.1 uncultured Elusimicrobia bacterium
AGTCGAGATTGATCCTCGCGGCATCGAGCCCGGCCTTGGCTTGCTGTACGGCAGCCGCGCTCGTGCGCTCGGCGGCCAGTGCATTGTCGAGATCGGTCTTCGACATCAGACCCTTGTTAGCTACCGCGCGCGCGCGCTCGGCCGCGACATGGGCGTTCGCATAGGTCGCCTGGGCGGCAGCGAGATTCGCCTGCTGCGCGTTGTAGGCCGCACGCAATGGCGCCGGACGCGCGACGGCATCCAGGGGCGCGGGTATATCTCGACCGAGGTCGGGCTCGGACGCAAGCCCTTCCTGCTGGAGTTCGGCCCGAAGGGCGAGCTGCGCACCCCGCCGCCGCCCTCGCTGCGCCTGCCGCTGCCGGTGTTCATCAACGCGCTGCCGCTGCGCCCCGACGACGCGTTGCTCAAGATGCTCGCCGGGGCGGCCAAGGACTCGGGCGTCCTGGTCATCCTCTCGCGCGACGAAGCGGAGCGGGCGCGCGGACTGGGCTGGCGCCCGGGGCACCTCGGCGCGCGTCTCGAAGGCGACCTTCCGGCCGCCGCGGAGTTCTACGAGGGACTGTCCTTGGTCGAGCTGGCGGACGAGCCGGAAGCCGTCGAGAAGCTCCGGACGATCAAGTTCAATCACCCGCGGCTGATCGTCTCGATACTCCTGCGCCTCGATGAGAAGGCCCCGGCGCGCGCGGTCGAGCTCGCCGAGGCCGGCGCCGAGCTGCTCCACCTGGAGAACCCGCCGAAGACGCCGCACGCCCTGCCCGCCGCCTTGCGCGCGGTCGATGATCGGCTCGTCGAGGCCGGGGCCCGCGACGCGCTGAGCCTGGCCGTCTCCGGCGGCATCGGCCGCGCCGAGCACGTCCCGAAGGCCATGCTGTGCGGCGCCGACGCCGTCGGCATCGACGTCGCCGCGCTGATCGCGCTGGGCATGCGCCGCTTCGACTCCGCGGCCGGCGCCTGGGAGCCCCCGCGGCCCCTCGAGGTCGAGGCCGGGGCCCAACGCCTGAAGAACCTCCTCAACGCCTGGCGCGACCAGCTCCTCGAGATCATGGGCGCGATGGGCATGCGCGACGCCCGCCGCCTGCAAGGCGAAACCGGCCGCGCGATGTTTTACCCCGAGTTGGAGCGCGAGTTCCGGAAGCTTTTCGGCCCGGAAGGACCCCCTCACCCCAACCCTCTCCCCGCAAGCGGGGCGAGGGAGAATTTTATCCCTCCCAAGGTCGTCGAGACGCCGAACGAGCGCTGGCGCAAGATTTCCAAGTTCAACGTGACGTACACGAAGGACTGCATCGACTGCGGACTGTGCATCTCGTCGTGCGCCTTCGACGTCCACCGCAGGAAGCCGGGTTCGCTCGCGATGCAGGCCCCGGAGGCTTCCGGCTGCATCGGTACCGAGTGCCGTGAGCGCTTCCCGGTCCCGAAGGACGGTCTGCCCGGGATCGGCTACTGCGTCGAGACCTGCCCGTACGACGCGATCAAGATCGAGGAGAATCCCGAGTGGGAGACCCTCGGCGACCCGCGCTGGACCGGGGATCTTCTGTTCTCGACCTGGTACCAGGCCGAGAAAGGGAGATTGCCCGAAGGGCCGTGGGAGTACCGCAAGGGAAAGTCGGGCGGCGGGTTCGACCTGCTGGATTTCAAGTTCAAAAGGAAGGACCCCCCACCCGCGCCCTCCCCCACACAGGGGGGAGGGATTCAAGACATCGACACCTCGATCGAGCTCAACCGGCGGGGGACCGGGGCCAAGATCACGATCCCGGTGCCGTGGTACGGCGGGGGAATGTCGTACGGGTCGGTGTCGATCAACGTGATGCTGTCGCGCGCGCGCGCGGCCAAGGCCTGGGGGACCTTCACCTCGACCGGGGAGGGCGGCTACCCGGCCGAGCTGCTCCCGTATAAGGACCACATCATCACCCAGGTCGCGACCGGGATGTTCGGCGTGCGCGAGGACACGATGGGCGCCGCGCGCATCGTCGAGATCAAGTACGCGCAGGGCGCCAAGCCGGGCCTGGGCGGACATCTTCTCTCCGACAAGAACACGGCCTCGGTCGCGCGCCTGCGCGAGACCGTGCCCGGCATCAGCCTCTTCTCGCCGTTCCCGTTTCACAGCGTCTACTCGGTCGAGGACCACAAGAAGCACGTCGACTGGATGCGCGCGACCGCCGACGGCCTACGCGCGGTGACCGACAAGGTGCAGAACCTCGGCGGAACCGACGTCCTGATCTCCGCGAAGGTCTCGACGCCGGCCGACGTGGACATGGTCGCGGTCGGCTGCTACTACGGCGGCGTCAACATCATCCATCTCGACGGCTCCTACGGCGGCACCGGCGCGGCCCCGGACATCGCGAAGAAGAACATCGCGATGCCGATCGAGTACGCCCTGCCGCGCGTCCATCAATTCCTGCTCGAGGAAGGGATACGCGACGAGGTCGTGCTGATCGCCTCCGGCGGCCTGAGGAGCGCGCACGACATCGCGAAGGCGATCGCGCTGGGGGCCGACGGGGTCGTGCTCGGCACCTCCGATCTCGTCGCGGTCCAGTGCACGCGCTGCGGCAACTGCGAGTCCGGTCGGGGCTGCCAGCACGGCATCGCCTCGACCGACCCGCTTCTGCAGCAGCTGATCGCGCCCGATTGGGGCGCCCAGCGGATCACCAACCTTTACGCCTCGTTCCGTTCGGAGCTGCAATCGATACTGTGGCGGCTGGGGCTCGGCTCGGTACGCGAGCTGCGCGGCCGCCGCGACCTGCTGAGCTACGCGCCCCCGGAGGACTTCCGATGAGCAAGATGACCCTGTACCGCCTGTTCTTCTACGGAACGACCGCCTGCTTTCTGACCGGGGCCGGCCTGTTCTACGTGGACCGCGCGGTCGGCGCGCGCGTCAACGCGGCCGAGTCCTCGCTGAAGTTCAGGTCCCAGGAGGAGCAGGCCTTCCTCAACGCGGAGGCCTATTGCCGCGGTTTCCGGTCCCATCTCGCCAAGGGCCTCCGCCTGTCCTGGGGCTGCCCGAGCGGACGCTGCGAGAAAGACCAGACCGGCTGCCATGCCCCCCAGCGGCTGCAGGACGCTTACGAGAGGTCCCTGGCGCGGCGCATAGCGGAGGCTCGTTGACGGGACGCGAAAGCGAGCTTCTCCAGGCCAGCCGGCGCGGCTTGCCGCAGCCTCCCTGGACCGGCTTCCGGAAGGAAGCCGAGGAGGGGGGCTGCGGGGTCATCGGCTTGGCCTCGACCTTGGGCATCGAGGGCGGCGCGATCTCGCGCTCCTGCGGGCAGATGCGCAACCGCGGCAACGGCAAGGGCGGCGGCATCTGCGCGGCGGGGCTCGACCCGGCCCAGCTCGGCGTGGACCGCGCGACGCTCGAGGACCGCACCTTGCTGCAGATCGCCTACCTCGACGTCGGGGCGCGCGAGGCGATCGAGCGCGAGTTCGTGAAACCGGTGTTCGACGTCGCGCACCAGTTCGACGCCGCGACCCTCGAGGACCATCGCGAGCTCAGCCTGCCGGTGCGTCCCCCGGAGGTGCGCCACTATTTCGTCCGCGTGCGGCCGCAGGTGCTCGCGGACTTCGTCGCCAAAAGCGGGCTCGCGTCGCTGCCGGCGCGCGCGGTCGAGGACGAGTTCGTCTACCAGAACAGCTACCGCCTGAACCACAAGCACTACGCCTCGCTCGGCGAAAAACAGGCTTTCGTCCTCTCGCACGGCCGGAACATGGCCCTCTACAAGCTCGTCGGCTACGCGGAGGACGCGGTCGCCTGGTACAAGCTCGACCGCTTCAAGGCCCAAGTCTGGATCGGCCACCAGCGCTACCCGACCAAGGGGCGCGTCTGGCACCCCGGCGGGGCGCATCCGTTCATCGGCCTGAACGAGGCCTTGGTCCATAACGGCGACTTCGCGAACTACGCGCGCGTCGCGAAGTACCTCAAGCAGCGCAACATCACGCCCCTTTTCCTGACCGACACCGAGGTCTCGGTGCAGTTGTTCGACCTCTGGACGCGGACCTACCGCTATCCGCTCGAGTACGCGATCGAGGCGATGGCCCCGACCACCGAGCGCGACTTCTTCATGCTCCCGCCGGAGAAGCAGATCGTCTACCGCGCCCTGCAAAGCGCCTCGATCAAGGGCTCGCCGGACGGGCCGTGGTTCTTCATCATCGCCCGCTCGGACCCCTCCTCGGGCGCGCGCCAGCTCATCGGCGTCACCGACACCTCGATGCTGCGCCCGCAGGTGTTCGCGCTGCAGGACCGCGGCGGAGAGCGGATCGCGATGATCGCCTCCGAGAAGCAGGCGATCGACGCCTGCCTCGAGAGCCTGTCCGCCGCGGGAACCCCGTTCGCCGCGCCGGCGGACCGCTATTGGAACGCGCGCGGGGGCAGCTACTCGGACGGCGGCGCCTTCGTCTTCACCGTGAAAGACGGCGCGCTGACCGTCTCCGACAAATTCGGGCGGACGCTCGACTTCGACGGCGTCGACTACGCGGTCGAGCGCAATCGCCTCAAGACGCAGGCCTTCCTGGCGCGCACGCCCGAGCCCGGCGAGGTCCGCTTAAGCTGGGCGACGCGCGGCGAGCTGAAGCCTCCGGCCTCGCCCGACCGGGCACTCGTCGTCGACGCCTCGGGCTTCCCACGCGAGGGCCCCGAGACGTTGAGCCTGTTCCTGGTGCTGGCCTACCGCAAGGGCTGGCGGCGGCTCGTCGCCTGGAACCTTTCGGGCCACCGCTTCGCCGGCTGCGGCTTCGGGCCCGGCGCCGACGCCGTCTTGGAGCTGTACGGCAGCTCGGGAGACTATCTCGGCTCGGGCATGGACGGTCTGACCGTGGTCGTGCACAACAGCGCCCAGGACCAGATCGGGCAAATCCTCAAGTCGGGCAGGCTCGTGATCCACGGCGACGTCGGGCAGACCTTCATGTACGGCGCGAAGGGCGGCGAGGTGTACGTGCTCGGCAGCGCGGCCGGGCGGCCGCTGATCAACGCGGTCGGCAAGCCGCGCGTCGTGATCAACGGGACCTGCCTCGACTACCTGGCCGAGTCGTTCATGGCCGGCGACCCGCTGCACGGCGGCGGGTTCGTGATCGTCAACGCTGTGAAGCTCGTCGGCGACCGCAAGCTGGAGCCCCTGCCGACCCCGTACCCGGGGGGAAACCTGTTCTCGCTGGCCTCGGGCGGCGCGATCTACATGCGCGACCCCGAGAAGAAGGTGGGGGAAGACCAGCTCAACGGCGGACGCATCGAGGCCCTGGCCGACGAGGACTGGAAGGTGATCCGGCCTTATTTAGAGGAAAACGAGCGCTTGTTCGGGATTCCCGTCGAAGGACTACTGACGCACCAAGGGAAGAAGCTCGAGCCCGCCGCCGCCTACCGCAAGATCGCCCCGACCAAGCTGCGCGCCCTGGTCCTAGGGCACGACTGACGAGCGCGCGGCCTAGTCCTTTTTTCCGCCCCGCTTCTTTTTCTTCCCTGAATCCCGGCGCTCTTTCCTGCGGTCCCGGTTCTCGTTCCTGCGATCCCGGATCTTTTGGGCGGAGCTGCGCGCCGGCCCGTCGGACTTGCGGACCTTTTGGACGTCCGCGTTGACGATCAAGTTCGCCGGATCGGCGTTCTTGATCGTCACTTTCACGTTCTCGAGCCGCCTCAAATCCTCGGCCTGGCGGCCGCGGACGGTCAGCGTGGCGGAGAGGCCGCGCAAGCCGATCTTCGCGACGGCTTCCTTGCTGCCTCCGACGTCCTTCACATAGCCGGAGAAGGCGCGCCCGCGGTGCTCGGGCTTGGCGAGCTCCCAGACGGACATAAAGTCGTCGACCTCGTAACGGGTCCTCTTGGAGGCCTTCTGGCGTCCGTTGAGATGCTCGAGGTACGCCTCCAGGCTCTCGAAGCCCAGCGCCCGCATATCCGCGAGCGCGGCCTCGTAAACCGCCCGCGGATCGCCCCCGTCTAGGTAGGCGTCCAGCAGGGCCTCGTTGTACATGTCGGAGAAGCGCCGTATCGGGGCGGAGGGATGGTCGTACTCGCCGCCCTCCAGCGCCAGGCCCTCGTGCCCCACCTCGTCGCTCACCGCGTAGCGCGCCGACTGGCGCGAGGTCAGCGCGAGCAGCAGCGCGACGTCCTTGCGCTCCGGGGCGACGTCCGCGCGCGCGTTCAGGCGGACCAGGTACTCCGGCAACGAGCCTTCATCCCACGGCACCCCGAGGGCGGCCAAGGAGCGGCGCAGCTTATCGTCGACGCCCTCCTGCGGCAGCGGATGCACGCGGCTGATGTGCGGCACGCCGCGCTCCCGGGAAAGGCGCATCAAGCGGGTCGCGATGAGGCGGTTGCCGTAAACCTTCAGCTCCTCGATGAGGCGGTGCGCTTCCTTAAGAAGGGCGGGCTCGGACTCCAGCTCGGTGACCCAGACCCCATCGCGCTTATGGTGCTCCGGCTTGCGCATGTCCAGCTCGAGCTTGCCGCGCCGGCGGTCGCGGGCCAGGAGCTTGGCGGCCAGCTCGCGCGCGAGCGCGATCTGCTCGCCGTGCGCGACGCCTGCGTCGGGGCGTCCCCGCCACAACTCCGCCACCTGCTCGTAGGTGTAGCGGCCTTGGACGCGCACCAGACCCAGGAACATGCCGGACTCGTCGAGAAGAAAGTTGCCCTCGGCGTCGAAGCGCATCCGCGAGATCATCGCCAGGCTGTCCTTGCCGTCCAGAAGGCTCGAGATCCGCTTCGAGAGCACCGGATGGTTCATCGGGTACTCGGAGACCCCTTCCTTGTCGATCGTATAGAACGTGTTCCCGGCCAGCGCCGCGCGGCGGAAGGCCGGACTGCCCGGCGGCGCGCGCCGCGCCACCTCGGCGGTAGCGAGATACCAGGTGTAGCCGCCGTCGGGATCGCGCTCGGCGTAAAAGGCGTCGTCCAGGTCGCCCGCGCCGGGGGGATCGATCGTCACGAACGGCGCGGCGCGCATGTCCCGCGTCTCTCCGCCGCCGCTCGCCTCGAGACGGCTCTTGATCGCCGCGAGCTCGGCGGCAGGGTCCTCGGCGCGGCCGAGCGTCTCGGCCTGTCGTATGACCTCCTCGGGGAAGTAGCCGGGCGCCCCGGCACGCAGGGCGATCTCGCGCGCGGCGATCTCGGGGGTGAGGTCGCGGCCGAGATCGGCCAGCGCGACGGCCTCGTAGCCGCCCGGGGCGGGGCGCGCGAAGGCCTGGACGATCGCGCCCGGCTGGACGGGCACGCCGCCGCGCAGCGGCAGCGGCGCGTAAAGCGACAACGGACGGCCGCCCTCGCGGAGCAAGGTCTCGACGAAGCGCCGGCCGCCGCGCTCGACCAGGCGCCCGATCAGCATGTCCTGCCGGGTCCCGCCGACGGGACGGAGCGCGG
>CAZMIB010000161.1:0-4647 GCA_964566245.1 uncultured Elusimicrobia bacterium
TCGCCGCGCGGCGGCCCGTGAGGGCCGTCGCGGCGTCCGCCGCCGCCGCCGGTGTTCTCGAGCTCGGAACCGGGCTTCAGCACCGCCTTGCGGGAGAGCTTTATCTTGCCCATGTTGTCGATCTCGAGGACCTTCACCTCGATCTCGTCGCCCTCCTTCACCACGTCGGTCGTCTTGTTGACGCGGTTCTCGGCGAGCTGGGAGATGTGGCAGAGGCCTTCCTTGCCGGGCAGGATCTCGATGAACGCGCCGAACTCGACGCACGAGACGACCTTGCCCTTGTAGATCTTGCCGACCTCGGCCTCGGCCGTGACGTACTGGACCATGGTCTTCGCGGCCTCGACGTTCGCGGCGTCGATGCCGGAGATGTACACGGAACCGTCGTCCTCGACCTCGATGTCCGCGCCGGTCTCTTCTTGGATCTTGCGGATGTTCTTTCCGCCCGGTCCGATCAGGGCTCCGATCTTGTCGACCGGGATCATGACCTTGAAGATGCGCGGCGCGTACGGGCTGAGGCCCGCGCGCGACGAGGCCAGGGCCTTGTCCATCTCGCCCAGGATGTGCTCGCGGCCGCGCTTCGCCTGAAGCAGGGCCTCGTGCATGATGCTCGACGGGATCGCGGCGATCTTGGTGTCGAGCTGGAAGGCGGTGATGCCGTTGCGGGTCCCGGCGACCTTGAAGTCCATGTCGCCGAGATGATCCTCGAGCCCCATGATGTCCGATAGCACGGCGTGCTTGCCGTTGTCGTAGATCAGGCCCATCGCGATGCCCGCGCAGGCGGCCTTCATCGGCACGCCGGCGTCGAACAGGGACAAGGAGCCGCCGCAGATCGACGCCATCGACGAGGATCCGTTCGACTCCAGGATGTCGCTGCAGACGCGCAGCATGTACGGGAACTCGTCCTCGCTCGGCAGAAGCGGCAGCAGCGCGCGGCGCGCGAGCGCGCCGTGGCCGATCTCGCGCCGGCTCTGGCCGCGCTCCGGCTTCACTTCTCCGGTCGAAAAGCCGGGGAAGTTGTAGTGCAGCAGGAAGCGCTCCTTGAACTCGCCCTCGAGCGCGTCGATGATCTGCATGTCGGCCGGGGTGCCCAAGGTCGTCGTCGCGAGCGCCTGGGTCTGGCCGCGCGTGAACACGGCCGAGCCGTGAGCGCGCGGCAACACCGCGACCTGGGAGGCGATCGGCCGGATCTGGTCCGTCTTGCGGCCGTCGGCGCGGACGCGCTCGTCAAGGACGAGCCGTCGGCTCTCGCGGTACAGGATATCCTCGAGGTGGTAGTCGATGACCGCCTCGGTCCCGGGGAACTTCTCGATCAGGGAGGCCGCGACGGAGGTCTTCAGCGCCGACCACTCCTGCTCGCGCTTCTCCTTGGTGTGGAAAGCCTTCAGCAGCTCCCAGGCCTTCGGCTGGGCGGCCGCCCAGACGGCCTTCTTCAGGTCCTCGTTGGCCTCGCCGGGGACGAGCGCGCGCTTCGCCTTGCCGAGCTTCTTGACGAGCTCAAGCTGGAGGTCGCAGAGCTTCACGATCTCCGCCTTGGCGAGCTCGATCGCCTGCATCATGGTCTCCTCGGAGACCTCGGAGGCGCCGCCCTCGACCATCAGCACGCCCTGCTTCGAGCCGGAGACCACGAGCTCGAGATCGAGCTGGTCCCGCTCCTCGAAGGACGGGAAGAAGATGAACTTGTCGCCGAGCTTGCCGATGCGTACGCCCGCGACCGGCCCCTCCCACGGGGCCTCGGACAGAGCCAAGGCCGCGGAGGCGGCCGTGATCCCGAGCACGTCGGAGTCGTTGATCCCGTCGTGCGACCAGACCTGCATCGCCACCTGGGTCTCGAAGTTCCAGCCCTCGGGGAACAGCGGGCGGACCGAGCGGTCCGCGAGCCGGGAGCTGAGGATTTCCTTTTCCTTCGGCCGGCCCTCGCGGCGGAACCAGCCGCCGGGGATGCGGCCCGCGGCGTAGGTGCGCTCGCGGTAGTCGACCGTCAGCGGCACGAACGAGACCGCCTTGGGGTTCTTGGCGACCGTGCAGGCGCCGAAGATGACCGTGTCGCCGAGTTGCACGGTCGCGGCGCCCGAGGCCTGTTTGGCCAGGTAGCCGCTCTCGATAATAATGTCCTTATCGCCTACCTTTATCAGGAGGCGGGTGGTGTTGGGGGTTTCCATGGTTATTTCCTCAGGTCGAGCGACTTGAGGAGCTTCTGGTACTCCTCCGGCTCGTTGCGCTTCACATAGTCCAGCAGCGAACGCCGCTGGCCGACGAGCTTGAGGAGGCCGCGCTGCGAGGAAAAATCCTTCGTGGAGCCCTTCATGTGCTCCGAAAGATACTTGATCCGCTCGGTGAGGAGAGCGATCTGCACCGCCGAGTTGCCGGTGTCCTTGGGCTGCTTCTGGAACTTGGAGACGACGTCCTGCTTCTTAGCTTTGGTTAGTGACATTAGTTTTGACTCTCTTTAGTTTTCCGTTCCAGCATTGTATGAATTCGACGAGGGTCAGGTCAATTCCCGGGAGCCCTCTTCCGTTGGGAGAGGGCTCCCTATTAAGAACTCCCTCGCCCCTTTGGGGAGAGGGTTGGGGTGAGGGGTTAAGGACTTTTCAGGGTTCGCCAAAGCATCGCCAGGGCTTCCTGCGCCGCGCGGGCCTTGATCGTCGCGCGATCGCCCGGGAAGGTTCGTTTCTCGGCCGTTGTCCCCCTGGGTCCCGCGACCGCGAGCCAGGTCTGGCCCACCGGCTTGGCCTTGGAGCCTCCCGAGGGGCCCGCGATGCCGGTCAGAGCGAGCCCCCAATCGGCGCCCAGGCGCCGCCGCGCGCCCTCGGCCATCTCTCCCGCGCAGGCCTCGGATACGGCTCCGTCGCGGCGCAGCGTCTCCGGTTCCACGTCGAGCAAGGCGGTTTTCGCGTCGTTCGCGTAAGCGACGACGCCGCCTTTGAAATAGTCGGAGCTGCCGGCGATTCCGGTCACGCGGTGTCCGACCAGGCCGCCGGTCAGCGACTCCGCGAGCGCCAACGTCTCGCCGCGGCGGCGCAGCAGATCGCCGATGACGGCCTCCATCGGGGCTTCGTTTTCGGCGAAGATCCAGCGCGCCAGCCGCGAGCGCAGCGTGCCGCGAAGACGGCTCAACGTCCCCGAGGCGGAGCCCTCGGCCGAGGCGAAAAGGTCGACGACTCCCCCGCCCGCGAGTATCGTGAACGTGACCGTCGGGTGGCGGGCGATGATCGGCCGAATGCGATGGTCGATCTCGGACTCCAGGGCGCCGCTTAAATGCAGCGAGAAGGCCGCCAAGGCCTTCCCCCCGCCCGGCGGCCTTATAATAGGAAGGACCGTCCCCTCGAACATCGGCTTAAGCTCGAACAGCGGGCCGGGCAGGAGCGCCAGGATTTTCGAGTTTCCCCCCGCCTCGATCTTGAGCCATTGGCCGGGCGCCGAGCCGTTCGCGTTCGGGATCGCGGTCGCGCCCTCGACCAGGTAAGCCTGGCGCTTGTTGGCCGGGGCCATCGGCAGGCCGCGGCGCTTGAACCGCCGCTCGATGTCGCGCAGCAAAACCGGCGAGAGGACGAGGTCTCGCGAGAGCGCGAGGCCCACCGCCTCGCGCGTGAGGTCGTCGAAGGTCGGGCCCAGGCCGCCGAGCACGAGCACCGCGTCCGCGCGAGAGAGCGCGGCCTTCACGGCCTCCGCGATCTCGGCCGGATCATCGGGCAGGCTCGCCTCGCGCGCGAGGCGCAGGCCTTTCTCGGCGAGCCGACGCGCGACGTAGGCCACGTGCGTGTTGACCCGTCCGCTCAGCAGCTCGGTTCCGATGCAAAGCAGCTCGACGCGTGCCGCCATGCGGGCATCGTACAACTTTCGAAGTGAATCTAGGTCTTGACCGCGGATGCGCCGAAGTCTATAGTAAGGGGAGTTTTTGGGAGGAGCCAAATGCCCAAGCGACGAGTCGCGAAGAGCAAGTCGGCGAGCGCCAAGTCCGCGCCCAAGGCTCCGCGCAAGGCCAAGGCCGCGGCGGAGGAGCCCGAGGTTTCGAACGACGAGTTGACGTTCGAGGAGCCGCGGGCGAACGCGCCCATGCAGGTGGTCGAGGTCCAGTGCCCCTACTGCGGCGAGCGCCTCGACGTGCGCGTCGACCCGTCCGAGGAAGGGCAGGTCCTGATCCAGGACTGCTCGGTGTGCTGCAAGCCGGTCGAGATGGCGGTCGAAGTCGACGACGGGGAGATCTCGGTCTCGGCCTCCCGCGGCTGAGATCTTTTTCCCGCCCGCGTCTCGTCCGCCGGCGCCGTTCCGGTTTCCGTTCCGCCGTCCCTGTTCCCGCCGTGTTCCGTTGACCTCAATTTTTATATTGTTTCGCCGCCATGGCTCAGCTCATCCACCCCTTCGGCGCCCTATATAAGGAAAACCGCGCCCTCGAGGGTCGCGTCGTGACAGCGTGAGCGTCGCTCGACCGCGGCCCCCTCACCCCAACCCTCTCCCCCCGCGGGGGCGAGGGAGTTCCTTCCTGGCGGCTTTTCTCGCTCTTGTGTTCTTTCTGCCGTTTCCGGCGAGAGCGTTGTTCGTCGCGTCCAGCGCGACGCCTAATGGTTTGTACACCGGCCACGGCCGCGCAAAAGCGGTTGCGGTCGGTTCGGGCGGCTCGGCTTCACCCGTTGGGGAGGGAGATGCGGG
>CAZMIB010000161.1:4657-7327 GCA_964566245.1 uncultured Elusimicrobia bacterium
GCCGCCGTAGCCGTTGTTCGTCGTCTCCAGTCGGTCGCTTAAGGGTTCGTCTAGCGGCGACGACGGCGCAAAGGCGGTCGCGGTCGGGTCGGACGGCTCGCTGTACGCGGTCGGGACGGTCGACGAGTCCTCGGGCGGCAAGAACATCTGGCTCGCCCGCTACTCTCCGGCGCTCGTCCTTCTGTCGAGCGTCACGATCGACGGCTCCGATGACGCCGACGACGGCGGCGCGGGGATCGCGGTCGACGCCTCGGGCAACGTTTACGCGGCCGGCTTCGTGCACCAAGGCGGCTCGGACAACCTCTGGGTCGGCAAGTTCGACGCCGCGCTGAACCTTCTCGCGAGCGCGACGCCGAGCCTCGGCTTCAGCCACGCCAACGCGGTCGCGGTCGACAGCTCGGGAGTGGTCGCGACCGGCTTCGTCAGCCCGACGTTGAACGCCGACCTTTGGATCGGCCGCTTCGACCTCAACCTCAACCTTCTTTCCAGCGCGACCTTCGACGTCGGGATGCAGGAGAATAACGGCGTGGGCCTCGCGCTGCGCTCCGGCGCGGCCTACGTCGCGGGCTACACCGCGCAGTTCAGCTTCGTGAACCGCGACTTCTGGGTGGGCCGCTTCGACGCGGGCCTGAACCTGGCCTCCAGCGCGACGATCGTCGGCTCCGGAGGCCAGAACGATGAGGCGCACGGCGTCGCGGTCGACGGCTCGGGGCGCGTCTACGCCGGCGGCTTCGTCAACGACGGGGCCCAGCGGGCGTTTCTCGCGCGCTTTTCTCCGGACCTCGTGCTCCAGGCCTCGGCCACGTCGGCGGCCTTCACCCCCTCCGAGTTTAACGCGGTCGCGTTGGACGCGAACGGGAACGTGCTCGTCGCGGGGAACACGAACGAGAACTCCGGCGGCGCGGCGGCCTGGATCGGCGAGTTCACCCAGGATCTGGCCCTCGTCTCGAGCGCGGCGTTCAGCGGACCGGCCTCGGGCCCCGACCAGGCCAACGGGCTCGCGGCGTCGGGCTCTGCGCTTTTCATCGCCGGCCAGCTCAGCACGTCGTCGCAGGGGCTCGACGCTTGGCTCGCGAGCGCGCCGCTGACTCCCGGGGCCAGCGCGAGCCTCGCGCCCGGCGAGGGGCGCGTCATCACTCTCCAAGCCCCGTACGGGCAGATCACCGTCTCGATACCGGCGGGAGCCTTCACGCAGGCGGTCACGGTCTCGCTCGGCCTGCCCTCGGCGTTCGCCCCGCCGGTCTCGCCGGCGGGGACCTTGGTCGCCTCGGGTGTGGGCTTCCGCGTGACCTTGGACAAGCCGCTGGTTCCCGGCGCGCGGGTCCCGCTGGCCGTCTCGTACAGGCCCTCGGACGTGCTGGGTTTGACCGAAAGCCGCCTGATCCTGGCGCGCTCGGACTCCGGCGGGCCCTGGGTCGCCTTGCCGACCTCGATCGACGCGGCGTCCCACCGCGCGAGCGCCTCGACGGACCGTTTCTCGGACTTCCAGCTGATGCAGACCGGCGGGGCCGACGTCTCCGACCCGCGCGTCTATCCGAACCCGTTCCGCCCCAACCGCGGCCAAGCCAAGGTGAACGTCGCGAATCTGCCGCCGTTCGCGCGCGTGCGCGTCTATACCTTGGCGGGCGAGCTGCTTAAGGATCTTTCGGCCGACGCCTCCGGCTCGGCCGCCTGGGACGGGCGCAACGACGGCGGCCGCGCCGTCGCGAGCGGCGTCTACCTGCTGCTGATCCAATCCGACGGCGACAAGAACGTGACCAAACTGGTGATCGAGCGATGAGAGGCCTCGCGCTCGCCGCGCTGCTGGCCCTTCCCGCGTCGGCCGCGGTCGACGACCGCGGCACCGCGACCGCCCAGTTCCTGAAGCTTGGCCCGGGGGCGCGCGCGGCCGCCATGGGCGAGGCCGTCACGGCCGATCCCCAGGACGCGACGACCCTTTTCTGGAACCCGGCCGGCATGGCCGCGCTTCCGTCGGCGGAGGCCGACCTGATGCATGCGGACCATCTTTCCTCGGTGTTTTACGACCATCTCGACGCCGTCGCGCCCTGGCGCGGGCAATGGCTGGGCTTGTCCGTCGAGCATCTATCCGCCGGGTCCGTGGTCGCGCGCGACGAGACGGGCGCGGAGCTGGGGTCGCTGTCGCCGGAGGACCTGGCGATCGGGGCGGGCTGGGCCCGGACGTTCGGCGGCTGGCCCGTCGGCCTCTCGGTCAAATGGATACGCTCGCGTCTTTCGATCGCGGACCAGACGTGGTCGACCGACTGGGGCGTCCTGACGCCGAGCTTCTGGGGCGGCCGGGCGAGGCTCGGGGCGGCGCTGCTGAACGCCGGGGGACGGCTGCGCTTCGATAGCGAGAGCGACGGCTTGCCGTCGACCTTCAAGCTCGCGGGCGCATTGCGCCTTTTGCCCGATCTGACGATCAACGCCGATTGGGTCAGGCCGAGCGACAACCGCGACTATCGCGCTTTCGGGGCCGAGTATCTTTGGCCCGACTCCGGCCTGGCGCTGAGGGCCGGCTACAACGCGCGCGCCGCCTACGACGTGGAGGGCGTGACCGGCTTCTCGATGGGCTTCGGGCTCGCGCTAGAGCGGCTCAAGCTCGACTACGCCTTCGTGCCTTTCGGCGCGCTGGGCGCGAGCCATCGCGTCTCGGTCGGCCTGCGCTTCGGG
>CAZMIB010000162.1:0-7074 GCA_964566245.1 uncultured Elusimicrobia bacterium
TCTCCGCCGAGCGCCCCAAGGCGCCGAGCAGCGGGGCGGGGTCGCGGCCCTGAAGCTCGAGCCGCAGCGCGGCCTCGGCCGGGGCTAGGCGCTCGATCGGGCGCGAGGCCAAGCGCGCCAGCGGCCGGACCGGCACGGCCTCGGCCTCCTCGATTTTGAAGCCGGTCGCGCGGCACAGCTCCAGCAAGTAGACCGACGGCACCAAGGCGCGGCCTTCCTCGTCCGAGCGCGGGTAGATCGCCAGCAGGCGCTCGCGCGCCGCGCTGACGAGCATATGGAACAGCAGCCGCTCCTCGTCATAGCCGGCCAGCTTGGTCTGAATCCAATGGCCGGCCCGGTCGCGCAGCCGCGCGCGCGCCGCATCGCGCAAAAACGGGTCCTCGCGCACGAGGCGCGGAAAGAAGCCCTCCTTCAGGCCGATCAGAATCAGCCCGCGGAAGGACTCCCCGCGCGCGGCCATCGCGTCGAGCACGCGCACGCCGAGAGTCGTCGTCCCGCCCAGCGGCACGGTCGCGCGGCGCAAGCGCTCCTCGAGCGTCTCGAGAAACAACATCCACGAGGCTTGGGGATAGGCGCGGTCGAACGGGGCCAAGGACTCCAGCGCCTTCTCGACCTCCGCCCAGGCCGGGTCGCGCGCCGCGTCCAGGCGCTCCTTGAGGAACGCGGCGGCGTGAGCGGCGCAAGCTTTCCAGCGCGCCTCCCTCGGCAAAAGATCGCGCCTCAGCGCGCGGACGAAGTCCAGCAGGCTCCGGACCTCCTCTTTCGGTATCCGCTCGCCGTCGGGGTCCGAGGGGTTGAGCGGGAAACCGTCCTCGGCCCAGCGGCCGAGCCGCCCCTCCCATTGCTGCCAGCCCTGGTGTATGCCGAGCCGGCGTATCAGCACGCCCCAAGCGTCGGACCGCGGGCCGCGGAAGTACGGCGAGCTCAGCAGGTCGAGTATCGTCAGCGCGGGGTAGTCGCGCCGGGCCCACGCCAGCAGGTTCAGCGCGAGCCGGGCGACGGGATGGCGCAGCAGGGGTTCCTCGGCCGAGGTGCAGAACGGTATGCCGTTCTCGCGGAAAATCTCGAAAAGATACGGGCGGTATGGATCGAGGACGCGCGCGACGACGCCGATCTCCGAGAACGACCAGCCCTCTTCCTCGACCAGGCGCAGTATCTCCTTCGCGGCCCGCCACAGCTCGTCGCGCGAGCCCGAGGCGGAGACGACCCCGATGGCCGGCGCGGCAACCGGCGGGGCGCCGGGGATGAACAACGGCGCCGCGCCGAGCGCGCCGGAGGGCGGCGCCTCCGGAACGCTCGGCTCGAAGCCGCCGAGCTGGGCGTTGAGAAAGGCCTGCGCGTAGGCGTAGGCCGGGTGCTTGGGGACGCACGGGAAGAACACCGTCGTCGGATGGCTTGCCGCCGTCGCGCGGAAGAAATCCGTCTGCAGGCCGGTCAGGTCGTAGAAGCCGTAGTACAGGACCCGCGAGAAGCCCTTCAGGTACGTCGACTCGGGCGCCGCCTCGGCCGCGCGCCGGATCAGGTCCGCGGGCGAAAGTATGCCGAGCCCGCGCAGCGCGACGACCATCTCCTTCTGCAGGCGCAAAAGACGCGGCAGCGAGCCCAGCTCCTCGACCGGGCCGAACAGACCCTCCTGCGCCTGGGCCAGCGCGACGTCGGGATCGACGCAGGCCTCGATCAGGTCCTTCAGGCTCGCGCGCACGGCCGGAGAGAGCCCGCGGTAGCGCTCCCAGCCGTGGCCGAGCTCGAGCAGCCAGTCGACGAACTTGTCGTAGAACAGCGCGTCCCTGAGGATCGGGCCGTCCGGCTCGACGAGCCTGAGCGCGAGGCCGTGGAAGGTGAGCGCGCGCAGCCCGAGCCAGGCCCCGGCGGAGCCGGCGACGCGCTTCGCACGCTCGGCCATGCGCCTCGAGGGCGCGACCAGCAAAACGGGACGCTCGGGCGAGGGCGCGAGAACCTTCAGCCTTTCGACGAGGGCCCGCTCAAGCGCCTCGAACGGGCCGCAGACGCACTCACTGGGCATGCAGCCTTCTCAGGTTCTCGACCGCGTTCGCATGCCCGGGGTAGAGCTCGAGGCATTTCTTCCAAAGCCGCTCGGCCTCGGCGCGGTCGCCGAGCTTGAAGCGCACGACGCCCAGGTTGTTGTAGATGAAGGCGGCCGAGATAGGGTCCTTCTCCCGGCGCGCCAACTCGGCCGCCTTCTCGTAGGCCGAGGCGGCCTTGCTCAGCTCGCCGGCGTTCTCGTACCACCAGCCGAGCGAGATGAACGGCCCGGGCTTGAACGGAAACCGCGCGGTCGCCGTCGTGAGGTCGCGGAACGCCTCCTCCCGTCGCCCGAGCGCGCCGAGGGCGTAGGCCCGAAGCTGATAGGCGTTGACGTTCTGGTCCGACTGCCCCAGCGCGCGCGTGATCTCCTCGAGGACCTTCGGGGCCGTCCTCGGGTCGGCGAGCGCGCCGGCGAGATACGAGTAGGTGATGCGGTTCGGCTGGAGGAACTTGTAGCCGTAGCGCTCGATCAACGCCTCGTTGCGAGGCTCGCGCTTGAGGTAGACCAGCGAGGCGTCGTCCCAGAAGACCAAGGCCCAGTCGGGATTCGCGTCCAAGGTCTCGGCGACGTACGACTCGTGGTTCTCGATGACCGCGTAATCGAACTTCCACTCGTCGTCCAGCTCCTTCCAGACCTCGGGCTTGTACCAGCCGACCGCCTTGCGCACCAGGTCGGGCCCGTACTCGACGTTGCGGCCGTCGATGAAAACCTTGCGCCGCGGGAAGGTCTTCCAGATCAGGTAGCCGCCGAGGCCGTACTCGTTGAACATGCGGCCCTCGACCCCGGCGCGGTCGAGGAAGGTCACCGCGCCCTCGGGATACTCCTTGAGGCCGAAGCCGGTCAAGTGCGCCGTGTACACCGAGAGGCGCGTGCCGTAGACGTAGGACAGCCCGCCGATCAGGACCAGGGCCCAAGCGGTCGAGCGCAGGTCCTTCTCGACCGGCCACAGCCGCTGCAAGGCGCGCGCCCCGAAGGCCGCGGCCGCGAGCACGAACAAGGTCGCGTGCCTCACCGCGCGCGCGGCCATCGCCCCGAGCGCGAGCGCGAACAAGGAAAGATGCGCGTCGCGGCGCCACGAAAGGACGAGCGAGAGCGCGGCAAGCAGGAAAAAGAACCCGTGCCAGTTCAGGAGGCCGGGCAGCGGCGCCCACTCCTGGATCAGCTCACGTCCCGGGAAGGACAGCGTCTGGACGAGGTGCGGAAAGAGGCGCCAGCCGTGGGGATTGACCAGCATCGCCGCCAGCCCGGCCGCCGCGAGGCCGCACCAGGCCGCCGCCTCGGAGAGGCGCGGCCGGGACAACGGCGACTCGCCGGGCGCCTCGCGCTTTTCCAGGAAAACAGAGATGGCCTTAAGGCCGACCGTCCCCACTCCGAGCAAGGCCGCGCCGCCGTGGAGATTGGCCCATAGGGCCTCGACCAACGGCACGCGCCACCACAAACTGCGCGGCGGTTTGCTCCCACTCCCACCCTTTCCCTCCCCCATCATGGGGGAGGGAGAATAGTCCAGAGCGTTGAGCAGCCAGGCGGTGAGGAGGAAGTCGAAGATTTGGGGGCGCTCGTAGAAGGCCGCGCGCGTGGTCAGGGCGGCTAGAGCCAAGCTCATCGCCGCCCAGAAGCCGCCGCCCGCGAGGCGGAACAACAGCAGGAAGGACGAGCCGATCACCAGGCTTTTCAAGCCCGACAGGCCGGCCGCCCCGCCGAGCTTGAAGGCGAGGTAGAAGAGCAGCTGGCTCAGCCACTCGAACGTGACCCAGGGCCGCCCGCCGATGACGTACGAGAACGGGTCGACGCGCGGGATCGAGCCGGTGTCCCAGATGAGCTCGCCGGTCTTGAGATGCCACCAGGTGTCGGGGTCGTGGATGCGGAAGACGTTCAGCCAAACGACCTGGGCGAAAAGCGCCGCCCCGAGGATGAAGGAGAGGCGTCCGGGCGAGGCCCAGGACCGCGGCGGGACGGGCGCTTCCCGACGGGACGATTCAGGCGCCGGGCTTGTCTTCGTGGTGATGATCGCAGCACTCGTCCTTGCCGCCGCCGCATCGGCAGGGCTGCAAGGAGATCGAAAGGAGGAGCAGCAGGGCCGCGGCCGCGGCGAAGCTCTTCGCTCCGAGGCCTAAAGGCGACCAGCCGCACAGACGGCTGGCGGCCGCCGCCAGCATGAAAACGACGCCCAACGTGCCCGCGCCGCAGCCCGCGTGCCGAGTCGTCACGCCGCACTTGCCGCACATGAGGCCTCCCCCCGGCTTTTGCCGGACTTCACAATTATAGAATCAACAACCGTGCATTACCAGGAATACTTCACCGTGTAGGTGACGACGGACTCGGCGTCGGGGGAGACAGGGACGTTGAACTCGATCGTCTGGGCGTCCTTCTTCTTCCAATCCATCGAGGCGTCGAGGATCTTCCAGTTGGTCCAGCGATACAGCCGCTCGACGGCGGTCACGTCGACCGGGACGTCCTTGTGGTTGCGCAGCTTGATCTGGAAGGTCTCTTCCATCCAACGCTTGTTCACGTCGGACTCGTACGAGAGGCGCGTCCGCTCCCCGACGACGTCGAAGGCGTGACCCATGCTCACGCGCACCTTCTCATCCTTCGGGGTGTGGTCGATCTCGTCCTCGCCGATGAACTCCAGCGAGCCGTCCGTGTCCTGCTTGTAAACGCGCACCTTTCCCTTCGGCAGCGGCATGCCGAGGTGGCCTTCCTTGGAGTTCTTGAACTCGAGGACCACGTCGACCTTCTTCTGGGCCTCGAGGCCGTAGGCCGGGTTCGAGCGCGTGTACTCGTTATAGTCGCCGCCGAAACCCCCGGAGCCTTGATAGATGTAGAGCTTCCTGAGCGGCACGCCGGCCGCGGAGGCCAGCTCGATTTGCTTGGTCTCGCGGTCGCGCACGGTCGTGCGGCGCTGCAGCGTGTAGAGGTGGTACTCGAAGAAGGACTTCTCCCCGAAGCCGGCGCTGTCCTCGGCCGCGGCCCGCATGGCCTTCGCGGCGTACATCATCGGTCGGACCGCCGGCTCGGCGCGGTGAACGTCGCCGGCGACCAACTTGAGCTTGGCGTCCTTGTAGGTCGCGCCGGAGTTGTTCTCGATCGTGACCCAGGCGTTGAGGTCGAGCTTGTCGTCGCCGGGGCTGGCCACGAGCACGTAGTCGGAGCGCCAGCTCATGCCCGAGGTGAGGTAGCTGATCTCGCAGTCGTGGTTGCCGTCGCTCCGCGACTCGACGCGCCAGGCCAAGGTCGGGCGCGTCAGCAAGCCCTCCGGCAGCTCGGGCAGGACAGGGTTGCCCGGAGGATTGAGGTAAAGCTTGCCGCCCGAGGCCAGCACCGTGCCCCCCGCGGTCGAGAGCAGCTTCCCGGCGATCACCTCGCGCTTCTCGCCTCCGGTCCCGAGGAAGCGCTCCAGCTCGATGTCCTTGCCGAGATAGCGCTCGAGCAGCTTCTCCTGGCTGATCAGGTCGTACTCGAAGTTCTGCTCCAGGACCGCGATACCGCCGGGGGAGGTCAGCGACTTGAAATGGACGCTGGTCGGGTCGATGCGGGCCGCCACGTCGGCCGCGCGCACATCGTTGACCATCCCGGCTTTCAGCGCGAAACTGCGCGTCTCGCGCACGAGGCCCAGGTCCTGGTTGTAGACGGTCACCTCGGTCGCGCTCGCCGAGGCGGCCGCGAGGAACAGCGTCCCGATCGCGCCGCGCATCAATAGGTTCATGGTGCTCCGTTAGACGTCCAAAGTGTAAGCCAGGTTCCAGCCCCCGTCAAGACGGAAGCGGCCAAATAGAAAACCCCCCACCCGTTGAACGGATGAGGGGTCGATGCGAGCGTGGTTCGACGCGAGCGTCAGGCGACGACTTCTTTCTCGCGCCCGTTCGCGGCCTGGTAGGCCTCGCGGCCGGCCTTCACGGCGGCGGTGACTTGCTCCTTCTTCGTGGAGAAAGTCTCCTTGCCCTTCGCGAACAGCTCCTTGCCCTTCTCCTCGCCCTTCTTCAGCAGATCCTGCAGGTCCTCGCGCGTCTCCTTGCCCGGCTTGGGGGCGAACAGCAGCCCCAGGCCGACGCCGACCAAGGCGCCGACGGCGAATCCAACCAACGTTCCGGTGCTCGGCTTTTCCATCTGAGTGTCCTCCTGGACGAATTGACGAGGCGAAAAGCGGCCTCGCCTTTGATTACTTCTTTCGCGTACGGCTTTCAAGCGAAAATGGTCAAACCCGCTCGGCCAGCGCGCGGCGGGCGAGGCGGGTCGCGAACCAGGTCACGCCCAAGGTGGCCGCGAGACCGATCCCGTACAGCGCCCACTCGGCCGGCGTCCGCGAGCGGCCTCGGCCCAAGGCGGCCAGATCGCCCGCGAGCGAGCCCGCGTAGACGAACAGCGCCGTCCCGGGCAGCATGCCGGCCCAGGACGCGAAAAAATAGTCGCGCAGCGAGACGCGCGTGAGGCCGAAACCGTAGTTCAGCAGGTTGAACGGGAAGGCCGGCGACAGGCGCGTCAAAAGCACGATCTTCCAGCCCTCCTTCGCGACCGCCTCGTCGATGGCCTTGAACTTGGGATTGGCCTCGACCTTCGCCGCGACCCAATCCCGCGCCAAGTAGCGGCCGACGAGGAAGGCCGCGGTCGCGCCCAAGGTCGCGGCGACCGAGACGAGGACCGTGCCGCGCGCCACGCCGAAGACGACGCCCGCACCGAGCGTCAAAAGCGATCCTGGGATCAGGAACACGCAGGCCAGCCAGTAACGGAGGATGAAACAAACCGGCCCCCACGGCCCGACCCCGTGGTTCACCGCAGGGCTCGCCGTGTATTTCTCGCGATTGCTCACGATGCGTGCGGGCCTCACGTCGGTGGACGACTACGGCCGCAGCATCAACAACACCGCGCGCGGCTACTACGGCAACCCGCTGCACAACCTGAGCGCCGATTCGATCGGGCGACTCGGCTTCAGCCTTGGCGTCGGCGGCGCCAGTGCGCAGAACGTGCCGTATACGCGTGGCAGTCTTTACTTCGCGGACGTGGATGCGCAGATCCGATTGGCGTCTGCCGGC
>CAZMIB010000163.1:0-6807 GCA_964566245.1 uncultured Elusimicrobia bacterium
CTGCGGCTCGACGCCTTGGTTCATCTGCTGATGCTGCTCTCGGCCGGCGGGCTGGTCGACGCCTGGCTCGAGTCCTCGACGCGCGCGTCGGTATGCCTGGCGGCTTTGGCTTGGCTGGCGCTGGCGGAGCCGTTCGTCAACCTCTTCCCCGCGGCCGCGGCGCTCGCGGTCGTCCTGGCGTCTTTCTCGCGCCGCTTCCTGAGGCCGGCGCTGGCCGCGGTCGCGCTGGCCGGCGCGGCGCTGGCCTTGGGCGCGCCGCTGTCGCACCGCTTCGGCTCGACCGTGCCGATCGTCCTGTTTTCCGTCCTGGCGCTGGCGTTCTCGGGCGGACGCGAGCGCCGGCTGTCATGGAGCCTGACGGTACGCTTCGCCCTGGCCGCGCTCCTCTTGCTTCCGTTCGCCGACCTGGCCTTCGGCCTGAGGCTGATCAAGGGGCTCGCGCCCGCGCGGCCGGCGGCCGTCCAGCGCTGGGTGGCCGAGCACACCGCGATGGAGGACCCGGTGCTGGCTCATCCGGCCTTGGGAGGCTTCCGCGTCGCCTCGCGGCGCTCGGTGGTCGGCGAGTGGGTCGACGGCGCGGCGATGCATTGGGAGCCGGCGTTCGGCGCCGTCTGGAAGGAGCGGATGACCGATCTGGGCTACCGGTGGGACGCGGTTCCCGGGGCTCACCGCTTCGAGGGGATCGGAAACTTTCCGGTGTTCAAGGGACCGGCGCCGCGCATGGAGACCCTCGTCCCATGGGATGACGCGCGGCTCGCGATGTTGCTGCATAAGTACCAGCCCGCCGCCGTCGTCGTTCCGTTCGAGATTTCGCGTCCGGACCTGGAGCTGGCGTTCGAGTCGGACGGGGTGCGCGTGTACCGTCCGACGACGCCGGTTCCCGCGAGGCGCGGCCGGCGCTTACGGCGTCAGGGCCGGTCGAAGCGCAGCAGGTAAGTCTTTCCGGCGGGCGTGACCACGGCCGCCCATATCCCTGCGTCGTCCGCCGCCGCGTCGGCCACGTATCCGCCCAGCGGCGCGGAGGGCGTTTCCTTGACCGTTCCGCTCGCGACGCTCAGCTCGTACGCCTTGGCGTCGACGTAGCGGCCCAGGCGCTCGGACAGGATGCCCTTGGCCGGGATGTTCTGGAAGACCAGCCATTTCCGGCCGTCGGCCGAGGAGAAGGCGGGCGCGTAGAAATCGCAGAAATCGTCGCCGCAGCGGACGCGCCGCGGCGTTCCCGCGTAGGCCTCCTGGGTCTGGCGCGGACCGTCGGGCAGGTTGAGCGCGAAGGCGCGGTCGCGCGCCACGCTCATCGTGGTCGAGCTCGGGCCCGGCGTCCACGCGTACAGCCAGTCCTCCGTGACCGAGGGCCCGGGCCGATAGCGCGCCTTTTCGTAGACGACCTCGGCGATCGGCGACAGCGGGACCTGCTTGCTGTCCTGCAGGCGCTGGGCGTAAGGCTTGCCGCCGATCACCCGGTAGAACCAATCGGAGCGCTGCAGCACGTCGAGCGTGCCGCGCCGCGAGACGATCCAGCCCCGCGGGCCTTCCTCGCCGGGAATCGAGACCGAGAGGAAAAGCTGATCCCAGCCGCGGCCCAGATCCGCCGCGCCGAGGCCGAGCGCCGTGGGACGGCCGGGAAGCTTGTCCTCCCAGACGGGCGTCAGAGCCTGGCCTTCGAGCCGGCCGCCGCGCAGCACGCCGCCCGAGGCGAGCACGAGCTCGCGCGCCCCGGTGAGGTTCGCGAAGGTCATCGCCTCGACCGGGTAGTCGAGCGGGCCGACGCGCGTCGTCGGCGCGGCGGCTTGCGCGCCCAGCGCCAGGGTCAAAAGCAGGGGAAAGGGGATCATGGGCGGCCATTGTAGCATTCATCAAGCGCGCGGCAGGTTTTGTCGAGGCCTAGGGCAATTAGCCATAATCCGGGCATGGGTCTCTTCAAGCCCGAGCCGCACGAGACCGATCTCGCGCGGATGATCTTTCCGGAGCTGCGCCCGGGACAGACGTCCGACGACGACCTTAAGCGCCTGGCCGAGCTGGGAGTCGGGGGCTTCTGCGTCTATGAGGGGCCGAAGGCCGAGGTCGCGCGCTCGGTCGAGCTGTTGAGAGGCGTCTGCGAGGAGCCTCCGCTTTTCTCCGGGGACTACGAGTGGGGCGTCGGCCGGCACGTTCCGGACGGCACGCTTTTTCCGCCGATGATGGCCGTCGGGGCCGCGGGCTCCGACGACCTGGCCTACCGCAAGGGTCTCGCGACCGCGCGCGAGGCGCGCGCGATGGGCGTGGACTGGGTTCTCGCGCCGGTCGTCGATCTCGCGACGCGTCGCGAGAACCCGATCGTGAACACGCGGGCCTTCGGCGCTTACCCGGGCGAGACCGTGCGCCTGGCTCGGGCGTTCCTGCGAGGCCTGACCGAGGGCGGCGCGCTCGGCTGCCTGAAGCACTTTCCGGGCCACGGGGAGACCTGGCTCGACTCGCACCTCGACCTGCCGCGCGTGGAGATGAGCGAGGACGCCCTGTGGGCGCGCGAGCTTGTCCCGTACCGGGAGCTGGCCGGGGAGTGCGGCGCGGTCATGCTGGGCCACCTGCTGATCCCGAGCATCGACCCGGAGCATCCCGTCTCGCTGTCGCGCCGGGCCGTCGAGGGCTTGCTGCGCGGCCGGTTGGGGTTCAAGGGCCTGGTCGCGACCGACGCGTTGATGATGGGGGCGATCGCGAAGCACTATCCGGTCAAGGAGGCGGCGGCCCTGGCCGTGAACGCGGGGGTCGACGTTCTGCTCGTCCCGGGGGATCCGTTCGCGCTCCATGCCGCGCTCGTGGAGGCCTGGGAGGAAGGAAAGCTTTCTCCGGAGCGGCCCGCCCAGGCCGCCGCGCGGCTGCGCGCGGCGAAGGTCCGCGTTTCCGCTCCGGGGGACCTGTCGATCGTCGGCTCGGAGGCGAATCGCCGGGAGGCGGATGCGCTCGCGCGCGCGGCCTTGGCCTGGGTGAAGTCTCCGCCCGAGCCCTGGCTCGCGGCCGGGGAAGAGGTCGCCTACCTGGAGCTGGGCTCGAAAGGCGAGAGCCTGGACGGCCGCTCCTTCGTGGAGCGTCTGGCCGCCTCCGGCGCGCGCTGGAAGCCCTACGTCGAGGGCTGGACCGGAAGGATCGTCGTCGGAGTCTTCTCGTCGCCGACCGCCTTCTCGGGAGCGATCAATCTCGCGCCCGAGGATGAGAAGCGCCTGCGCGCGCTGCCCGCCCGCGCGCCGTTGGCCGTCGTGAGCTTCGGGAGCCCATTCGTCTTTCCCGAGCCGGATAGGCTCTCGGCCGGGCTGTGCGCGTTCTCGAGCTTGGGCGCCGCGCAGGCGGCCGCGGCCGACGCCCTGCTGGGACGCTTCGAGCCGCGCGGGAAGGTGCCGGTCGAGACGACGCGCGCGCTGAGGATATGAACGTCGGAGGTTTCCGCCCATGAAAGAGCTGCTGGGGTCGCTGTTCGTGTTCGGGGTCCAGGGGACGTCCTTGACCAGCGAGGAGGCGCGCCATTTCCGCGAGACCGGCGCCGCCGGGTTCATCCTTTATAAGAAGAACTACGTCTCGCCGGCGCAGTGCCGCAAGCTGGTCTCGGACATCGAGGACGCGGCCGGCCGGCGCCTGCTGTTCACGCTCGACCACGAGGGCGGGCGCGTGATCATGTTCCGCGAGGGCTTCACGCTATTCCCCGACAACGCCGCTTTCGGCCGCGCCGGGCGCGAGGAATGGGTCCGCCGCCAGGGCCAAATCGAGGCCGCCGAGCTGCGCTCCGTCGGCGTGGACGTGACCTTGGGGCCGGTGCTGGACATCCTGACCGACAACTACGGCGCCGGCATTTTGTGGCGCTCCTACGGGACCGAGCCGGAGAAGGTCGCCGCGCTGGGGCGCGCGCGGATCCAGGCCCTGCAGGAGGGCGGCCTCAGCGCCTGCGCGAAGCATTTCCCCGGCAAGGGCCACGCGCTGCAGGACGCGCACCTCAGCCTGCCGACGGTCGGCTCGACCGTGGAGGAGATGCGCCGGGCCCATCTCGTCCCGTTCGCCGCCGCCGTGAAGGCGGGAGTCCGCTGCGTGATGACCTCGCACCCGGTCTACGCGAAAATCGATCCCGTTTGCGCGACGTTCTCGGAAAGGATCGTGAAAGGTCTGCTGCGCGAGGAGCTGGGGTTCAAGGGCGTCGTCGTGACCGACGACCTGCAGATGGGCGCGGTCCTGGAGGTCGCTTCCGTCGACGAGGCCGCGGCGCGCGCGGCGATGGCGGGGCACGACCTGTTGTTGGTCTGCCACGGCATGGCCGGCCAGAAGAAAGCCTACGACGGCCTGATCCAGGCGCTGCGCGCCGGGCGGCTGCGCGAGTCCACCTTGGCCGACGCGGCCGAAAGGATCGCCGCGCTGAGAAAGACCAACGCGGAGCGTTTCGGTCCCGAGCCGGACGCGAAGACGAAGGCCGAGTCCCAGGCGTTCGCGCGCGAGGTCGCCCGCGAGGCCGCGACGATCGTCGCCTCCCCGGCCGAGCCCAAGGCGCGCGCCGCGCGTTGGAAGCCCGCGGGCTCCGTCTTGGCGGTCTTCCCGCGCCTCTCGGATATCGCCGAGCGCGTGATGATCGAGCCGGAGATGCTTCCCGAGGAGCCGTTCGCGCGCGCCCTTCTAGCGCGCGCGGGACTTGAGGTTGGGGCCGAGGTCGCGGTCGTGGGCATGGAGCCGACCGAGGCCGAGCTGGCGGCCTTGGCCGAGCGCTCGCGGTCCCGCTCCGTGCTCGTCTTCTGCTTCGACGCGCATCTTTACCCCGGCTGGAAGCGGGTCCTGGAGGGGCTCGCCTCCGGCTCGGGCGTGCTGCTGCTGCGAGATCCGTTCGACAGGGAGTACCTGCCGCCCGGCGTCGCCGCGGCGACGGCCTTCGGCTTCCGGACCTTCCAGCTTGAGGCCGCGCTCGAGAAGCTGCTCGCCTCCAAGCCCGCTCCCGCGACGGCCTAAAATAAAAAGCCCCTCCCCCGTGATAGGGAAGGGGCTTTTTTCTACTACGTCAGTTGAACTCGTCGTCGTCCGGGCCGCTGAACCATCTTGCGGCGGCCGTCGCCATCCGCCGCGCCAGGCTCGCCGGCGCCGCGGGGACGTGGAAGTCGAACCGCGGCATCGTGACCGTGATCCCGTGTTTCGCGAAGGCGGCCTCGATCTGGGCGAAGTGCGGCGCGTTGCCGTGTTCGTCCACGTCGCGCAGCACGATCTCGTTGGCCGCGGCTACGATGTCCACCGGCGCCGCGTTGAAGACGGGCACCGTCAGCGCGGCGGCCAGCTCGAGGCCGACGCTCTTCCACAGCTCGCGGAAGCCGCCCATCCAGGCCAGTCCCTGCTGGTGCACCTCGTCGCCGGGGTCGTACTGGTAGTCGTTGTCGCCGTTGCGGATGTACTGGCGCGAGCCCGAAAGGAAGAAGCCCATGCCGATGATCGGCGAGCCGGTAAGGATCATCGCGAGGATGTCGCCATGGCCCTCGCTCAGGCCGCCGTGCTTGATCCCGCCTTTCTTGTAGTGGATGTAGTGGCCGGTCTCGTGCGCGGCGACGTCGGGCAGGGCGGTGTTGCGGCAGCGGGGGCTCGACGAGAAGAAGTTCAGCGAGCGGTAGTCGAAGAAGGCGTTGCACTCGTCGCCCTCGTCGGTATAGAACACGAGCGGCGTCTCGAAGGCCTTCGACCACACGCCGTGGCTCTTCACCAGCTCGAGGGCCCGGTTCGCGTGCACGTAGGCCGTGACCAAGGCCGTCGCGCTCTCGTCGTAGCCCTGCGGCTGGAACAGGAGCTTCGTCGGGGTACCGGGGACGACGCTCTGGGTGATCGTGAGATCGGTGCCCTTCTGGCTCTGGCCGTAGAAATAGCGTCCGCTGATCGTCGCGGTGACCTCCACCGGCTCCTTGCCCTCGCCGTCGATCGTGACGTTGCCCTGGGCGTCGGCGTAGTAGGTCTTGCCCCCGGCGGTCACCTTCGCGTTGAGCATCGGCATCGAGGGAAGGTTCTCGCCCGTCTTTTCCGGGTCGAAGAAGATGCCGCGGCCGCTGACGTTCGCCGAGGCGTCGGTCTTCGGCAAGGCGCTCACGCGCGCGTCCCAGACGAAGGACTCGCCGGTCGCGAGATCGACGGCCAGGAGGATCGGCTTGCGGCCGGTCATGTAAACCTGGACCGCCCGCCATTTCCCGCCGAGCTCCATCGCGCGGCGGTCGATCTCGTTCAACCCGCCCACGCTGGCCGGCGGGCCGCCGGGGCGGCCCGGCCCGCGGCCCAACAATTCGTCGGATGAAAGACGCGGCGTCGTGTCGACGGGCGTCGGGACCAATCGGCCCGAGGAGTCCAGGATCGCCGTTCGGCCGAGCACCTTCTTGACCGTGAACGTGAGGAAGGTTCCCTGGACGTCGAGGCCGTTCTTCCGCTGGCGGTAGCTCACGTAGAAAGCGTCCGCGAGCCCGTTGCGGCCGGGCGTCAAGGTCGCGTCATCGAGGGCCAGCTCGTCCGGGTTCACGTTGCCGTACAGCGCGCGGTTCGCGCGGATGTGCGCCGCGAGCGCCGCCTCGACCTCCTCCGCGGTGGAGGGGTCGCCGGCCAGAAGGATCGGCCTCTCGGGAGAGCGGCCCATCCACTTGTCGGCGAGCCAGGTGAACAGCCCACGCGTCTCCATCAACTGGCCGCGCTTGAAGCCGAAGCCGCTGGTGATCTCGCTGGCCATGGCCGGGCGGGGATCGAAGCGTATGCCCGCGGCCGGAGGCTCGGCGGAGGGGCGTATCCCCAGGCCGGCGCCGGGGCCGTCCGCGGCGACCGAGCCGCGCAGCGCGGCGCCCTCGT
>CAZMIB010000164.1:0-2919 GCA_964566245.1 uncultured Elusimicrobia bacterium
GTTCGGCCCGCTGTCCTTTTGGCCCGGGCGCGCGGGACGGCCCAAGCGGGAAGGACGGGAGGACTGGCCGCTGCATATCATCTACGGCGGCGGGATCGCGGCGGTCTACGGCCGCGTCGCGGCCGAGCTGGCCGCCTACGAGAAGGAGACGCTGGACGCCTATACCCCGGGCAACGCCTTCGACCTCGACGATCTCGCGATCACCTACTTCGCCGCGCGCTGGGTCGCGGGCGCGCGCCGGGACGTCTTCCTGGCTTCTTGGGCCGACGGTACGCGGACTTTGGGCGCCTTGCCGAGGCTTTCGTTCGGGATGCTGCCGCCGAGGACCTTGCCTCCCGCGGCGCGGGAACGGGCCTCGTCGCGCTGGGCCGACGACGCGCTGCGTTGAAAAAGTACCTCTACATCTTCGCCGTCTCGCTTCAGGACTTCGTCCAGCGGCGCTCGACGCTGGCGATGGACCGCCTGCGCTCGATCGTGCTGATGATCGCGCTGTACTACCTGTGGTCGGCCCTGCTGTCGCAGGACCAAAGCATGATGGGCTATAGCCGGGCGCAGATGATCAGCTACGTGCTCGGGATGAGCCTGCTGCGCTCGTTCGTGCTGACCTCGCGCGCCTGGGAGACCCTCGGCGACATCGCGCACGGACGCATCGTCAGCTACCTGGTGCGGCCGATCACCTACTTCGGCTACTGCTTCTCGAAGGACCTGGCCTGGAAGGTCGTCTACGTCGCCTCGACGATCCTCGAGCTGGGCGTGCTGATCCTGCTGTGGCGCGCCCCGCTCTACGTTCCGCGCGACCCGCTGACCTGGCTGTGGACCGCGGCCGCCTCGGTCCAGGCGCTCCTGATCTATTTCCTGCTCGCGATGACCGTGACGATGGCGGCGTTCTGGACCTCGGAGTCGAGCGGGCCGCTGTTCTGCTTCGAGCTGGTCCTGTACTTCGCGGCGGGGGCCTTCTTCCCGCTCGACGTGCTGCCCTCCGGCTGGCGGATGCTGCTGCAACGGCTGCCGTTCCCCTACCTCGTCTTCTTCCCGCTCGAGGTCTACCTCGAGCGCTGGGGACCGACGCGCGCCGTGCTGGGAGGACTCGCGACCCAGCTCGCCTGGATCGCGGCGCTGGCCCTGATATCGCGCGCGGTATGGCGGCGCGGGCTCAAGGCCTACGCGGCGGAGGGCGGATGAAGCTCGCCCTGAAGTACGCGCGCATCTGGGGCCGCCTGGCGCAGATGAGCCTGATGAACCAGCTCTCGACCAAGATGGCCTCGCTGGGCTTTCTGCTCGGCAAGCTGATGCGGTTCGGCTTCTTTTTGGTCTTCATCATCGCGATCTTCAGGCACGCGAAGACGCTGTCCGGCTACTCGCTCGAGCAGACCGTGTTCTTCTTCCTGACCTTCAACCTGATCGACATCGCCGCGCAGTTCCTGTTCCGCGGGATGTACGGGGTGCGGACCATCGTCGAGAACGGGGACTTCGACTACTACCTGTCCCAGCCGCTCGACCCGCTGTTCCGCATCGCGATCCACATGACCGACTTCCTCGACCTGCTGAGCCTCGTCCCGGTCCTGGCCATGCTCGCGTACTCGGGGGCCAGGCTGCCGGGAGCGAGCTGGGGCGGGGCGGCCCTGTACTTCCTATTGATAGGAAGCGGCATCGCGATCGCGACGGCGATGCACATCGCGGTCGCCGGCGTCGCCGTCTGGACCCAGGAGCTGGAGAACACGATCTGGGTGTACCGCGACCTGATGACCTTCGGCCGCTTCCCGGTCGACATCTACTCCGGGCCGGTGCGCTGGGTGCTGACCTTCGTCATCCCGATCGCGGTGATCGTCAGTTTCCCAGCCCAGGCGATGATGGGCCGCCTCGCGCCGATTTGGGTCGCCTACTCGCTGTGCCTCGCCGCCGCGAGCCTGGCCGCCAGCCTCGCCTTCTGGCGCCTCGCGGTGCGCAACTACACCTCGGTCTCGTCATAAAGCTAGAATTCCAGGCCTTCAAAGGAGAGTCATGAACCGACGACGCGCTCTCGTTCTCGCCGTTCTATCCGCCCTTTCCTCGGCGTGGGCCCAAGCCCCCGCGACGGGCTCGGCGAGCACCCCCGCGCCGTCCGCGGCGCCCGCCGCCCCGCAACGAACGGCGGCGTCCACCTCCTTCGAGGCCCTCGGCAAGGACTACTGGGAGACCGAGATGCGGCTGTCGCCGCTGTGGGCGACCTTCATCAACTATCCGGGCCAGAACGGAAAACTCGACGACGTCGGCGCCTCGGGGCGCGAGCGCGAGAAGGCGGAGCTCGGCGCGCTGCTCGCGCGCCTGGGCGCGATCGACCGCGCCGGCCTGAGCGAGGACGAGCGCGTCTCCGCGGACATCATGCGGCTTCAGATCGAGGATAAGCTCGACTGGCACGCCCATCGGTTTTACGAGTGGGGCGTCGACCACATGGACGGCCCGCAATCCTGGATCGCGACGGTCATGGAGACGGCCCAGCCCGCCGCGACGGCCGCCGACGCCGAGGACACGATCGCGCGCCCGAAGGCGATGCCCGCCCTCTTCCAAAACGAGACCGCCTACCTGAAAGACGTTGGTTATCATGATCGCTGTTTCCACCCTGATGCCATTGTCAGTAATCACAGTATGAAGCCAGCTATTGACGAAATAGAGATCCAGCAGGTTCATGAAGAACATGAGCCAGAGCAATAGAGTGATGGGCGTGCGGCTGTCGGCGAAGAGTTGCTTCACCACAAAACCGGCCGCCCTACGTTCTTCGGTCCCAATGGTGATATCACCGGAGTGCGCCTTACCGGGAGCGATCCTGTTCAAATAGCGCCTTACCTTTTCCTGATTTCCTCCTTTAACGAGGACGAACTGGATGGATTCCGGTAGCCCTAGCAGCGCTACCACGCCAATCAAGAACGGTACGATCCCTCC
>CAZMIB010000164.1:2929-6674 GCA_964566245.1 uncultured Elusimicrobia bacterium
ACGATCCGCCAGATACGCGAGCTGCTGGCCTCGCCCACCGCCGAGCTGCCGTTCGCCTCGCCGCTGAAGCGCATGCCGAAGGAGCTGAAGGCCAAATACGAGGCCCCCGTTCTCGCGGCGATCGACGCCTCGGCGCGCCCGGCCCTCGAAGGCTACGCCGCTTTCCTCGAAAAGGACTACCTGCCCCACGCGCGCGGCATGGACAAGCCCGGCCTGGTCTGGCTGCCGGGCGGCAAGGAGGCGTACCGCCACGCTATACGCTCGCATACCACGCTCGACAAGACGCCCGAGGAACTGCACCAGGCGGGCCTCGATGAGCTGAAGGGCATCCACGAGGAGATGGAGGCCGTCGCGAAGCGCCTGGGCAAAGGCGGCGACCTGAAGGCGTTCACGCATTGGGTGACCGGAACCCCGGACCATTACTTCACGACGCGCGAGGAAGTCCGGACCGCCGCCGAGGCGCTCGTCGCCAAGCTGAGCGCCAAGCTGCCGGATTACTTCGGGACCTTGCCGAAGACGCCGCTGATCGTGAAGCCGGTCGAGGCCTTCCAGGAGAAGAACGAGGCCGCCGCGCGCTACTTCGAGCCGCCGGACGATCTGTCGCGGCCCGGGATCTACTACATCAACACCTACCAGCCGAACACACGGCCGCGTTTCGGCATGGCCTCGCTGGCCGCCCACGAGGGCGTGCCGGGCCATCACCTGCAGATCGCGATCGCCCTGGAGAAGCGAGGCCTGCCCGCGTACCGCCGCCACGCCGAGTTCACCTCCTTCGTCGAGGGCTGGGCGCTGTACTCGGAACGGCTCGCGGACGAGATGGGCTTCTACAAGGACGACCTGGACCGCGTCGGCATGCTGAGCGACCAAGCCCTGCGCGCCTGCCGACTGGTCGTCGACACCGGCCTGCACGCGATGGGCTGGAGCCGCCAGAAGGCGATCGACTTCATGAAGGACAACGCGCCGATGTCCGACGAGGAGATCGAGACCGAGGTTGACCGCTACATCGTCTGGCCCGGCCAAGCCCTAGCCTACAAGGTCGGCCAGCGAGAAATCGCCGCCCTGCGCCGCGAGTCGCAGGCGAAGCTCGGCGACAAGTTCGACCTGAAAGCCTTCCACGACGCCGTCCTCCGCAACGGCGCCGTTCCGTTGCCGACCCTCAGAAGGATCGTGCTCGGAACAAACTAAGAAATTTTTCTTCGAGCCTCTCCTCATCCTTCTTCCCCCCTGTGTGGGGGTAAGGTTGGGATGGGGGGGCATCGTTCGTAGTTGCTCCTCCGGTTGGTCGGCCCGCCGACGTGCAAATTGCAACATCGTCCACCGGTCCTCAGCAGACTGAGAAGATTACCGGCTCCATGAATTCAGACCTTTCATTTCCACTGACATCCGGGCTGGATGCCGCAGACTTACGAACCGGGCCTCATCGCCAGGCGACGATGATCTACGACCGAACCGGGCATCCTCTTTTCGGGCATTCTCAGACGACCGGAATTTGAAGCTGCAGCCGGTCGTAATCCACGGTTGGAATGATCCGGTCCCTCGCCGTCCTGGCTCTGTTCAAGCTGACCAAGCCCAGCTTGGCGAGCATCGACACGTCGGCTTGGACGTTCTTCAGGTCCCTATCGGCGGCACGAGCCAGCGCATAGATGGACTCGGGGCGGCTTTCCCGTATGAGATGCAGAAGCGCAAGGCGCTTCGGGGTAAGGACCCGGCGCATAGCTTCCAAATCGACGAAGAACGTTCCCTCCCGCCGGCGAACAGGCTTGCCGCTCCGGATGGAACGAATCGTGCCCGAGAGGTCTTTCAGCCCTTCCTCGACGGACCGGATGCCGATCGTGATATTCTTCACCTTCATGCAAGTCTCCTCCTGATCGCGGAAACTTCCGCGAGAAATCGCTCCGCGAGAGCCTCGATCGTCCCGAACTCCACCGGCGATTCATCAACGCCCGCATGACGATGATGGCCCTTTCCCTCGGCGTTGTCGTAACCGAGAAGACGCCGTCCATGCCGATCGATGTAGACCATGGAGTACTTGAAGCCCTCGGGCGTCGCGCGCGAACTCGGCACCGCCCACGCTTTCAACTCGACGATGGACCCGTCGGCATAGACATGCTTCTGCCGAAACAAGAGCCGCGCCCGCATATATGGCATATTATACCCCATAAATGCGGCAAGTCAAGACCGGGCGTCGGATTCACGTATAAGAGCGACTCTCGGATCAGCGCGACGAAAACCGGGCCGGCGGGCTTCCCCTCCGGCCCAGTACTTAATTCCGCCAAGTCGTTACTTCTTCTCTTCGGTCGGCGCCTGGGCCGGGGCGGCGATCTTAAGGCCTTCCACGACGCCGTCCTGCACAGCGGCACCGTCCCCCTGCCGACCCTCAGAAGGATAGTCCTCGGAACGAACTGAGAATGGACGAATTAACGACCTTCTAGAAGGCTTGACTATATTGATCTTAGTATATATTATGCTTTTAGAATAAACCGGTATAACATTAATATAGATGGACCCTCGGAAGAATCCTTATGCGCCAGGGGCGGGAGCCCCACCCCCGGAACTCGCAGGTCGCGACGATCTTATTGAAAGAGCCTCAATCGCGCTTGATCGCATCCGAGGCCGTCGGGCGGCTCGCAGTTTCATATTTCACGGACTACGCGGCGTAGGGAAAACCGTCCTCCTCAACAAAGTGCGGCGCGAAGCCGAGGCTTCGGGGTTCGCCTGTGTTTGGATCGAAGCTCCGGAAGACCGTTCGCTCCCCGCCATGCTCGCGCCGGCATTGCGCTCGGCGCTCATCAAACTCAGCGCCGGCGAAGCTCTTCGCGCCGGAGCCAAGAGGGCATTCCGAGCGCTGGCAAGTTTCGCCGCCGCCATGAAGGTGAAGTATCATGACGTCGAGATCGCGATGGACACCGAGTCTCAAAGAGGGCTGGCCGACAGCGGCGACCTTGAAAGCGACCTCGCGGACCTGCTCGCGGCCGCGGGAGAGGCGGCCGCCGAGAGCTCCACGGCGGTCGTCATCTTCATCGACGAGCTCCAATACGTAAAAGAGGATCAACTCGCCGCGCTGATTACGGCGCTGCACCGCGCGGGCCAGAACGAGCTTCCCGTCACCATGGTCGCCGCGGGCTTGCCTCAACTTGTCGGCCAAACCGGCCGCGCGAAATCCTACGCCGAACGATTATTCGAGTTCGTGGGCATCGACAGCCTCGATGCCCGGGCCGCCGGGGACGCTCTCAGCGTCCCGGCGGCCAAGGAAGGCGTGGCTTACGCTGAGCTGGCCATTCGAGCGATCATCGAGGAAACGAAGGGCTATCCCTATTTCTTGCAGGAATGGGGCAAGCACAGTTGGAATATGGCCGACGCATCGCCGATCGACCTTGAAGACGCCAAGCGGGCGACGGCCGCGGCGCTGGCGGAGTTGGACGACGGCTTCTTCCGCGTCCGGTTCGACAGGCTGACGCCCGCGGAAAAGAGATACATGAGGGCCATGGCCGAACTCGGCCCCGGCCCTCATCGCTCCGGGGATATCGCCCACTTTCTGGACAAAAATGTGACTACCGTGGCGCCGATGAGAAATGCGCTGATCGCCAAAGGCATGATCTACAGTCCGGCGCACGGCGACACCGCCTTTACAGTCCCTCTCTTCGACGGGTTCATGAAACGCATCATGCCGAACCCGTAGAGAGCCGCCCATGGGGCCGCGCATCGAAAAGCGGGCCGGAGGGTTTCCCCTCCGGCCCGCTTCGCT
>CAZMIB010000165.1:0-6635 GCA_964566245.1 uncultured Elusimicrobia bacterium
ACCACTGTCCCTTTGGGGCAGTTCCTTGCACGGGAACGCGAGGTATTTTATTTTTTTGGCGCCTGCGGCGCCCGGCCTTGCCTGACGATCAGGGGAGAGGAGCACCCGTTGACGCTCCTAAGCGGTGGGGTTATACTTTCAGCGAGAGAGCGAACGATGCTTCCGCGCGAAGAGTGGCTCGATTTGGCCCGCAAGCTGGACTGGGACTACTCCTACGCGCGCGAGGAGGACATCTTCCCGGAAGTCGCCAGCGGCCGCCCCTGGCTTCCGCACTCGGCCTGGAAGGGGTGGGACGAGCCCTACCGCACCGCCTACGCCGACTACGTCAAGCTCCAGCGCGAGAAGGACGCCTCGGTCTACGCGGTGCGCGACGCCGTCGGGCGCATCGACGACTACCGCAAGCTCGAAGCCCCGTGGGTCAACGGCCTCAAGTTCCACGCGGCGGCCCTGCCCCTGGCGGAGTTCTCCGCCGTCGTCGGCAACCTGAGGGCCGGACGCTTCGGGCGCGACGGCGCCTGGCGCTCGACCGCGCTGTTCGGAGCTCTCGACGAGCTGCGCCACACCCAGATTCCTCTGATGTTGATGCATGAGCTCGTACGCTGGGACAAGCAGTTCGACTGGACGCACAAGTTCTACCACAGCGGCGACTGGGTCGCGATCGCCGCGCGCCACCTCTTCGACGAACTGCTGCTGGCCTCCGACCCGATCGAGTTCGCGATCGCGACCAACTTCGTCTTCGAGACCGGCTTCACGAACCTGCAGTTCGTCGGCCTGTCCTCGCTCGCGCACCTCGTCGGCGACCGCATGTTCGAGAAGATGGTCTCGAGCATCCAGAGCGACGAGGCCCGCCACGCGCAGATCGGGCGACCGGTCCTCGAGACGATCGTGAAGCACGACCCGGAGCGCGCGCAGCGGCTGCTCGACAAGTGGTTCTGGCGAAGCTGGCTGCTGTTCGCGGTGCTGACCGGCTTCAGCATGGACTATCTCGCGCCGCTGGACAAGCGTCCTTGCTCGTTCAAGGAGTTCGTCGAGGAATGGATCGTCGAGCAGTACCTGAAGACCTTGGCCGAGTTCGGGATGAAAAAGCCATGGTACTGGGACATTTTCCTCGAGAGCCTCGAGTCCTACCACCACATGGTCTACGCGAGCGCGTACACCTACCGCGCGACGGTCTGGTTCAATCTCGTCGTGCCGAGCCCCGAGGAGCGCGCCTGGCTGAGGGCCAAGTACCCGCGCCATTGGGACGGCTTCGAGGCGGTATGGGCGCGCGTCTACGAGCGCTGGCGCGAGGCCGGTCCGGGAGTCGAATGGGCCGTGCACGGCGCCACCCCGGTGACGTTTTGCGACCTGTGCCAGCTCGTCTTGTCCAACGGGACCCCCGAGCATAACCGGGCCCAGACGCTCGACCACGGCGGGCGGCGCTACATGTTCTGCTCCGAGCCCTGCCGCTGGATCTTCGAGCAGGAGCCGGAGCGCTACGCCGGCCACAAGGACTTGGTCAAGCGCATCCTGGCCGGCGAGGCGCCCGCGAACCTCATCGCGCTGACGCGCGATTATTTCCAGCTGAGCGAGGACGCCTGGGGCAAGGACGTGCGCGGCGGCGACTATCCCTGGCTCGCGCGGAACGGAAACGGCGCATGATACCGCTCTACGGCTTTCTGAAGGGCGACACGGTCGGGCTGCTCATCCTCGCCGGAGAGAACGACACCATCCGGGCCCTCGCGAACAAGCTCCAACGAGCCGCCTCGGTGCGCGTCGCTCCGCGGGAGCGGGCCGAGGTCTTCTTCCGCGGCCGCAGGCTCGACCCCGCGCTGACGGTAAGCCGCTCGGGCCTGACGGCGCTCGACCGCTTCGACGTGGTCCAGGAGGGGTGATGGCCTTCTTTAAGGCGGCGCGGCTCGAGGAGCTTTGGAGCGGGGAAATGCGCGGGATCACTTTGGCCGGCCGCAAGGTGTTGCTCGTCAACCTGGAGGGAACGGTGCGGGCCTACGAGGACCGCTGCGCCCATCTCGGCGTCCCGCTCAGCGAGGGGCGACTGGAGGGGACGCGCCTGACGTGCCGCGCGCACCACTGGCAGTACGACGCGGCGACGGGACGAGGGCTCAACCCGGCCGCGGCGCGCCTGATCCCTCTCGCCACTCGCGTCGAGAACGGAGACGTCCTCGTCGAGATCGGCCCGGACGCCGCCCCCGGAGGGGAGCCCTCGTGACGTCCTCCGAGCGAGTGGGCCCCGTTCTCGCGGCGGGAAGCCTGGCCGACGCCGTCGTCGCCGCGGCACGGCGCCTTAACGACGGCGTGGAGGTTCTGGACAGGGGCGGATACCTCCGCGTCTCGGCGCCGGGCCGCTGCGTGGTGACCCGCGCCGCGATCGAGGCGCACCTCGGGCGACCGGTCGCGCTGCCGGGAGACCTCGAGAAAGTGATGACCTCGTTCGCGGGACGCCTGACCGTCGGCCCCGACGGCGCGACCTGGGAGGCCGGGGGGGGCGGGAACTGACATGCCCGGGCAAAAGACCTATTGGCATCTGCTGGACCGCAAACGGGTCCCGACCGAGTACGAGATATCCACCTCGCGCCTGCTCTACTACCCCGGACGAGGTTTCGAGGTCGAGACGCCGCTCGCGGCTTGGTACCGCGAGAAGCAGGCCGGCTCGCCGTTCGCCTGCTCCGACTGGGAGCGCTTCGCCGACCCGCGCGAGACCACCTACACCTCGTACGTCCAGCTTCAAGCCCAGCGCGAGACCTACGTCGACGGCCTTCTCGAGGCGATGGACGCGCCGGAGTACGCGCGTAACTTTTCTCCATCCTGGCCCGCGACCCTGGAGCGCGTCCTTCCGGCGCTGCGCTACCCGTGGCACGGCCTGCAGATGGCGGCCTGTTACGTCGGGCACATGGCGCCCGCGAGCCGCATCGCGATCGCGGCCCTGCTCCAGGCCGCCGACGAGCTGCGCCGCGTCCAGCGCGCCGCCTACCGCCTGCGCTCGCTGCAGCTTTCCCGGCCGGGCTTCGGGTTGAAGGGGCGCGAGGCGTGGCAGGAGGACCCGTTGTGGCAGCCGCTGCGCGAGGCGGTCGAGCGGCTCCTGACGGCCTACGACTGGGGGGAGGCCTTCGCCGCGCTCAACCTCGCTCTCAAGCCCCGACTGGACGAGCTGCTGCTGGTCCATTTCGGCGAGCTCGCGCGCCGCCAGGGCGACCCTCTGCTGGAGCAGGTCCTCCGCTCGCTCGACGCGGACGCGCGCTGGCAGCGCGACTGGAGCGTGGCGCTGGTCCGCGCCGCGATCGAGGACCGCCCCGGCAACCGGGAAGCGATCGAGGCCTGGCTGCTGAAATGGCGGCCGGTCGCCGCGCGCGCCGCGAGAGCCTTCGCCCCCGTCTTCGAAGCCGGGGGAGCGGACTTCGACGCGGTCGAGCGAGATCTCGAGGACGCCTCCGCCGCGCTCTGGGGCCGGGCCGGCCTGTCGCCCGCTTCCAAGGAGAAGGCATGAGCGACGAGCCGCAGGACCCGCTCGGCGCCGAGGAGCTGCTGCGCGAGAGCGAGGAGCGGTTCCGCGTGATGGCCGACTGCGCCCCGGTCGCTCTGTGGATGGCCGGGCTCGACGGCCTGTGCACCTTCTTCAATCAAGGCTGGCTGAACTTCACGGGACGGACGATGGAGCAGGAACTGGGCAGCGGCTGGGCCGAGGGCGTGCACCCCGAGGACTTCCAGGACTGCATGGACACCTACTTCTCCAACTTCAACGCGCGCCGGCCCTTCGAGATGGAGTACCGCCTCCGGCGCGCCGACGGGGAGTACCGCTGGATCCTCGATCACGGCGTCCCGCGCTACACGCCGGGCGGCGCCTTCGCGGGCTACATCGGCTCCTGCGTCGACATCACCGACCGCAGGCGCGCGGAGGAGGTCCTCAAGCAGTCGCACGCCGATCTCGCGGCCTTGGTCGAGACGCGCGCCGCCGAGCTCGCCGATGCGCGCCGACGGCTCGCGGAGGGGGAGGCCGAGCTGGACAAGCGCAAGGAGCTCGACCGGATGAAGGACCAATTCCTCGGCGTCGTCTCGCACGAGCTGCGCACGCCGATCGCGATCGTCCAAGGCTCGCTCTCGAACATGTCGGAGCCCGCCGTGGGTTCTCTGAACAAGGAGCAGGCCCGCATGCTCGAGATCGCGCGCGGCAACACCGGCCGGCTGGCGCGCATGATCAACAACCTGCTCGACATGTCGCGCCTTGAGTCCGGGAAAGTCGTGCCTCAGCTGCGTTCGGTCGACTTGGGGGCATGGCTGAAGGAGCACGCCCAGGACTTTGTCGCAGGCCGCCGGACGTCGGGGCCGGCGCTCGACGTGCAGGTCCCGCCCGCGCTGCCGGCGCTGCGCGCCGACCCCGAGATGCTGGAGCAGGTACTGGCGAACCTGCTCGACAACGCCTTCCGCTACGCCCGCCGCAAGATCCTGCTGCGCGCGGGCGCCGTCCAAGGGAACGGGAAACCGGCCGCGGTCAGGCTGAGCGTCGCCGACGACGGCCCCGGGATACCCAAGGACGACCAAGACGGCTTGTTCAGCAAGTTCCACCAGCTCGACCGGCCGGTCGGCGGGGCGGGCTACAAGGGAACGGGCCTGGGCTTGGCGATCTGCCGGGAGATCGTCACGCTGCATCGCGGCCGCATCTGGGTCGAAAGCGCCCCCGGCGAGGGCGCCGCCTTCCACGTCGAGCTGCCGGTCTAGCGGCTAATTGGCCAAGGCCAGAGGCCGGCGGCCAAGCAACTCCAGCGCGCGGCGCAGGGCGTCTTCCTTCGGAAGCACCTCGGGCGCGGCCTCGCGGCGCGCCTTCACCTCCAGCGCTCCCTTCTCGATGGTCTTCGGGCTGACCGTGACGCGCACCGGGCAGCCGATCAGGTCGGCATCCTTGAACTTCACGCCGGGGCGCTCATCGCGGTCGTCGATAGCGGCGTCGACGCCCTGCTCGCGCAGCCAGCGATAGGCCGCCTCCGCCTCGGCGAGGACCGCCGGGTTCTTCGCGTCGGTCGGCACGACCACGGCCTCGAACGGGGCCAGGGCCGCCGGCCAGATGATGCCGTTCGCGTCGTTTCCCTGCTCGATCGCCGCCGCGACGACGCGGCTGACCCCGATGCCGTAGCAGCCCATGAAGATCACGCGCTCCTTCTGCTCCGGGTCGAGGTAGACGGCCTTGAGAGCCGCGGAGTACTTGGTCCCGAGCTTGAAGGTGTGCCCGACCTCGATGCCGCGCGCGATCTCGAAGGCCTTTCCGCAGCGCGGGCATAGGTCGCCGGCCCGCGCGAGCCGGAGGTCGGCGTAGGCGTCGGGTTCGAAGTCGCGCCCCGGGTTGACCCCGGTCGCGTGCGCGTCCGCGGCGTTGCCGCCGGCCACCATATTGGTCCGCCCTTTCAGCGCGTTGTCGGCAAGCAGGCGCACGCCCAGCTTCTCGCGCAGGGCCTTCGCCTCGGCGCCTTGCGGGCCCGCGAAGCCGACCGGGCTTCCGGTGAAGGCGCGGTACTCGTCCTCGGTCGCTTTCTCCAGAGCCTCGGCCTTCAGCGCGTGCAGCAGCTTGAACTCGTTGAGCTCGTGGTCCCCGCGGACCAGCGCGAGGACCGGCTTCCCGTCGGCCTTGAACGCGAGCAGCTTGATGAAGCGCCGCGGCGCGACCTTGAGGACCTTCGCGACGTCCTCGACCGAGGTCGCCCCCGGCGTCGGGACCAAGGCGATCGGGGCGGGGGGGAAGGACTCCGTCTCCTCGCTCGGGCGGATCTCGGCGCGCTCGACGTTGGCCGCGTACGAGCAGCCGCCGCAGGAGGCGATCTCGTTCTCGCCGGTCTGCGCGAGCACCATGAACTCGTGCGAGTGGCTGCCGCCGATCGGGCCGGCCTCGGCCTCGACGGGCTTGAACCTCAGGCCGCAGCGCTCGAACACCCGGGAGTAGGCGTCGAAGACGTCCTTATAGGTCCGCTCGGAGTCGGCCTCGTCCGCGTGGAAGCTGTACGCGTCCTTCATGTAGAACTCGCGCGCGCGCATCACGCCGAAGCGCGGGCGGATCTCGTCGCGGAACTTCGAGCCGAACTGGTACAGCGTCATCGGGAGCTGGCGCCAGCTGCGTATCTCGCGCCGCGCGAGGTCGGTGACGACCTCCTCGGCCGTCGGGGCGTAGCAGAACTCGGCTTTTTTCCGATCCTCGATCCGCAGCAATTCCTTGCCGTAGATCTTCCAGCGGCCGGTCTCCTCCCACAGCTCCTTCGGCTGAATCGTCGGCAGCCAGACCTCCTGCCCGCCGACCCCGTCCATCTCCTCGCGCACGACGCGCTCGACCTTCTTGAGCGTCCGCAAGCCCAGCGGCAGCCAGTCGTAGATGCCGGAGGCGACCTTACGTATCATGCCCGCGCGGAACATGAGCTGAGCCGAAAGCGCATCGGCGTCGGCCGGCGCCTCTCTTAAAGTTGCAAGAAGGTATCGTGAAAATCGCATGGGGATTTTCATTTTATCACATTCCGCGCACCTCCTTCCCCCCATGGCGGGGGAAGGGCGGGATGGGGGGCCATCCTCCGCTGCGGGCCGTGGCCCTTCCAGTTTCACGACATTTCCTAGTCCTCTGACCGGCGTATAACGCCTGCTTCGGGAGCCCGGATTCGAGCCGG
>CAZMIB010000166.1:0-6628 GCA_964566245.1 uncultured Elusimicrobia bacterium
GCCGATGCGGCCCGCCTCTCGGCCCGCGCGGCGGCGGCGGGGCGCCTGCCCAAGGTCCAGGCGACGGCGAACCTGACCTATCAATATCCGAACCTGCCGGTCCTGGAGACGATCTGGCAGCGGACGGCCGGCGTCTCCGCCAGCGTCCCGTTGTGGGAGACCGGCCGCTCCAAGAAGCTTTCGGCGGGCTACGCGGCCCAGGCCGCGGCCGCCGAGAGCCGCGGGACTTCGGCCGCCGACGACCTCAACCGCGAGCGCCGCGAGGCGATCGAGAGGCTCGCCGCGCTCGAGGCCGAGCGCCCGCTGATCGACCGCTCGGTCGCGGAGACGGCGGAGATCGCCTCGCTGACCTACGTCTCGTACAAGGACGGACGCTCGACCTTCCTCGAGATACAGAGCGCGAACCTGCGCGCGACCCAAGCCCGGGCCGCGCGGGCCGCCGCCGACGAGCAGGCCTTGGTCGAGCTCGCGATCTTGGCCAGCCTGGCCCCGGAGAACAACTTATGACCCCGCCCCAGCCCTCGACGAAGGCGCCCGCGAAAAAGCTGCCGTTCTTGTTGATCGCGGCCGTCGCCGCGTTCGCGGCCTGGCGCCTCCTCACGCGCCCCGAGTTCCGCTACGCCGGCACGCTGGAGGCGACCAAGGTCGACCTGTCGGCCCAGCTTTCCTCGACGATCAAGGAGGTCAAGGTCCAGGAGGGGGACAAGGTCTCCCCGGGGGAGGAGGTCGTCTCGCTCGTCTGCGACGACGTGAAGGTGGCGGCGGACCTCGCGAACATCAACTACGAGCGGACGTCGCGCTTGTCCAAGGCCGGCAGCGCCTCGCAGGAGGCGATGGACGCGGCGCGCAACAAGAAGCAGGACCTCGACGTTCGCCTGGGCTGGTGCTCGCTGCGCTCGCCGATCTCGGGGACCGTGCTCAGCCGCTACCACGAGCCGGGCGAGCTGGTGGGGCCCGGGACGAAAATCCTCACGCTCGCGGACGTCCGCGACATCTGGGCGTACATCTACGTGCCGCAGCCCGACGTGGCGCGCCTTAAGCCCGGGATGAGGCTGAGCGGACGCCTGCCGGAGCTCGGCGACCGGGTCTTCGACGGGACCATCCTGAAGATCAACGACGAGGCCGAGTTCACGCCGAAGAACGTCCAGACGCGCGAGGAGCGCACGCGCCTCGTGTTCGGCGTGAAGGTCGGCTTCAAGGAGTCGAACGCGGACGAGGTCCTGAAGCCCGGCATGACGATCGAGGTCGTGCTCTCTCGGAGGGATTGATGTCCGACGAGGCGATCGGGATCGCGGTCCGGGGCCTCGCGAAGCGTTTCCGCGGCGCGCCCGCGCTCGCCGGCGTCACGCTCGACTTCGAGCCCGGGCTGATGCACGGCGTGATCGGCCCGGAGGGGGCGGGGAAGACGACCTTGCTGCGCCTTCTGCTCGGGCTCATGGCTCCCTCCGAGGGAACGATCGCCTGGCGCCGCGGCGGGGAGCCGGTCGACTTCGAGGCGGTGCGCCCGGGCGTCGCGTACATGCCGCAGGCGCAGAGCCTGTACCCCGACCTCTCGATCGACGAGCACCTGGAGTTCTTCCGCGACCTCTATGGGATCGAGCCGGAGGCCTACGCGGCGAGGCGGGCCGACCTGCTGAGGATCACGCGCCTGGCGGAGTTCACGGACCGGCCGGCGGGCAAGCTCTCCGGCGGGATGTACAAGAAGCTCGGCCTGATGTGCGCGCTGCTGCGCTCGCCGAGCGCGATGATCCTCGACGAGCCCACGAACGGCGTGGACCCGATCAGCCGGCGCGAGTTCTGGGACCTGCTGTACCAGCTTTTGGACCGACGGATACTGATCATCGTGACGACGTCGTACATGGACGAGGCCGAGCGCTGCTCGCGCGTGCATCTGCTCGAGCGCGGCAAGGTGGTCGCGGCCGGCGAGCCGCGGCGGCTGCTGGCCGAGGCCGGCGTCGAGGACTTCAACGCCCTCTTCAGGAAGGAAGCCGCCGGGGGCCGGGCGTGAGCGACCTGGTCGTCGAGGCGCGGGAGCTGACCGTCAAGTTCGGAGACTTCACGGCGGTCGACGCGGTCTCGTTCGCGGTCGAGCGCGGGGAGATTTTCGGGTTCTTGGGCGCCAACGGGGCGGGCAAGACCACGACGATACGCGTGCTGTGCGGCCTGCTGGAGCCGACCTCGGGAAGCGCGCGCGTCGCGGGCCGCGGCTTCGAGGACGGCGGGCTCTCGATCAAGGCCGTCGTCGGCTACATGTCGCAGCGCTTCACGCTCTACAACGACCTTACGGTCGGCGAGAACCTGCGCTTCGCGGCGGACTTGCGCAAGCTCGACCCCGCGGTCTTCCGCGAGCGCCGCGACGGGCTGCTGGGCTTCATCTCCTTCGACCGTCCGCTCGACACCATGGTCCGCGACCTGTCGGGGGGCCTCAAGCAGCAGGTCTCGCTGGCCGCCGCTTTGCTGCACGACCCCGAGCTCGTGTTCCTGGACGAGCCGACCGCCGGGGTCTCGCCGGCCGCGCGCGACCGCTTCTGGGAGCTGATCCGGCGCCTGGCCGCGCGGGGCAAGACCGTGTTCGTGACCACCCACTACATGGACGAGGCCGAGCAGTGCGGCCGCATCGCGCTGATGCGCGACGGGCGCCTCGTCGCGACCGACAGCCCGGCGGGCCTGAAGGCGCGTTTCTTCAAGACGCAGGTCCTCGAGTTCGAGCCCAAGACGCCGCTGTCCTACGCCGAGCTGGCCGCGTTCCGCGCGCACGAGGCGTTCTCGTTCGTCGAGCCCTACGGCCTGCGCTTCCACGCCGAGCTGAAAAGCCAGGAGGCCTGGGGCCGGAGCCGCGCCGAGCTCGAGGCCCGGTTCCACGTCCGGCCGATCCCGCCCTCGCTCGAGGACGTCTTCATACGCGCGGTGGAGGGGCAATGAATTTCTCCCCGCGGAGGGCTCTGGCGATCGCGCGCAAGGAGATGTTCCACATCCTGCGCGACCCGTTCACCTTGGCGCTGGCGCTCGGCCTGCCGGTGATGATGGTCCTGGTCTACGGGGAGGCGATCGAGTTCAACCTGAAGGGCATCTCGCTCGCGGTCAGCGACCAGGACGGGACGCAGGCCTCGCGGCGGCTCGTGGACGCCTTCGCCGCCTCGGGCTACTTCAAGCCGCGGCCGCTCGACGCCCCGTCGCGCGCGGTCGACGACGTCGGCGCCGAGCTCACGCGCGCGGCGCTGGTGATCCCGCCGCGCTTCGAGAAGGACCTCTTGGCGGGGCGGAGCGCCGGCGCCCAGATATTGCTGGACGGCGCGGACAACTCGACGGTCGGTCCGGCTCTGGGCTACGTCGAGAGCATACGGACGCTCGCCTCCAAGCGCCTCGCCGGCTTCGAACCGAGGATGCCGTACGAGCTGCGGACGCGCTTCCTGTTCAACCCCGAGCTGAACAGCCGCTGGTTCGTGATCCCGGGGCTGACCGTCGTGGTGATGGCGATCCTCTCGATCTTCCTGACCGCGCTGACGGTCGCGCGCGAGTGGGAGAACGGCTCGATGGAGCTGCTGTTGTCGACCCCGGTCCAGCCCCTCGAGATCATCGCCGGCAAGCTGGCCCCGTACGCGGGCCTGGGGGCGCTCGCCCTGTCGTTCGTCTACGTGATGGCGCGCCTCCTTTTCGGCGTGCCGTTCGTCGGCAGCCTTTGGGTCTTCGGCCTGGGCTGCGCGCTGTTTTTGGCGACCTACCTCGCGCAGGGCCTCTTGATCTCGGTCGCGGCGAAGCAGCAGACGATCGCGATGCAGCTCGCGATGATGACCGGGCTGCTGCCGTCGAACCTGCTGTCCGGCTTCGTGTTCCCGATCGCGAGCATGCCGCTGTTCTTCCGCGGCTTCACGATGATCCTGCCGGCGCGCTGGTTCATGGTGATCTCGCGGCGCTCCTTCCTCCAGGGCTCGAGCCTGTTCCAGCTCGCCGGGCCGTTCGCTTTCCTGGCGGTCTCCTGCGCGCTGATGATCACGGCCGCGACGCGCCGCTTCAAGCGGAGCCTGGAATGAACCGGACCATCCTGGGCTTCGTGCGCAAGGAGCTGACCCAGGCGATGCGCGACCCGCGCATGAAGGTCCTGCTGTTCATCATGCCGGTCGTGCAGATGACTTTGTTCGGGATCGCGCTCTCGAACGAGGTGAAGAACATCCGCCTGGCGGCCTTCCTCGACCCGCAAGATACGGTGCTGAGGGACGTCTACGAGCGGGCGATCGCCGGGGGCTGGTTCGTGCCCGCGCGGACCTCGGGCGGCGACCCGTTCGAGCTGATACGCGCGAACAAGGCCGACGCGGTGCTCGTGGCGCCGCCGGGCGGCTTCACGCGCGCGCTGGGCCGCGGCCGGGCGCCGCTTCAGCTCTTGGTCGACGCGACGAACGTCGTGCAGGCGCAGTCGGTCGAGGGCTACCTGGCCCGGATCGTGGAGCGGACGGTCGAGGACGACTTGAAGATCGCTCCGCCGTCGCCGCCGATACGCTTCGACGTGCGCGTGTTGTTCAACCCCTCGCTGAACACCACGATCTTCATGGTGCCGGGCGTGATGGTGATGGTCATGCTGCTGATGACGATGGTCCTGACGATGATCTCGATCGTGCGCGAGAAGGAGCTGGGCACCTTTGAGGCCCTGATCTCCGCCCCGGTGTCGCGGTCGGAGGTGATCTTCGGCAAGACCTTGCCGTACGTGCTGATCGGGATGACGAACCTGCCGCTGATCGTCGGCGTCGCGGTGCTCGTCTTCCGCGTGCCGATGCGGGGCAACCTGCTGGTCTTGGCGGGGGCCGCGCTGGCCTTCGTCTGCACGACGGTCGCGGTGGGGACCTTGATCTCGACCTTCTGCGCGAACCAGCAGCAGGCGAACATGGCGGGCTTTTTGTTCAACTTCCCGGCGATCATGTTCTCGGGCATCATCTTCCCGATCGAGAACATGCCGGCCGGCATCCGCTGGCTGTCCTACATCGACCCGCTGGCGCACTTCCTGGGCCTGATCCGGAACATCATGCTGAAGGGCGGCGACGCGCGGTATATCGCGGTGCACGTGGGAGCCCTGATCGCGATGGCCCTCGTCAGCGTCTCGGTCAGCTTCCGCCGCTTCCACACGACCCTTTCATAACGGCGCGATCGCGAGGGTATCTCCTGCGCGGCGGGCCCGGACGCGGACCCCGTCCGCGGACACGCGGTTCGCGCCGGAGGCCGCTCGCCTCCGACACGGTCCGCCGGCCGGGGCCCGCGCCCGGGCCCTTGATGCGAGCCTATCCGGCGAGGGTAGGTTAGGGTTCGATGAGGGAAGGCGGCGTCGCTTCGTTCCTTCGGTTGTATTCCGCGAGGTAGGAACGGCCCTGTTCCTCGAGCCGAGCCTTGGCTTGGCGGTAGAGGAACCAGCTCATCGACTCGACGGCGGCGTTGATGAAAAGTATTCCGCCGGCGACCAAGGCGGGCGCGCCGAAGAGGAGCAGCATGACGCTGGGATGCGCGGCGCTCAGCTTGAGCAGGAGGCCCCCTATCAGGGCCCAGGCGGCCCCGAAGACGGCGGCCGCCGCGCAGCCGCGCAGCTTGCGATCGAGGTCCCGGACCTTGAGCACCGCGGCCGAGGGCGCGATCTCCTCGAGAAGAGCGTCCGCCCTCCTCGGGGTTTCTCCGCCGTAGAGGGCGCGCGAGGCGATGTCGAGCAGTTCGTCGCCGATCCACGCGGCCCACTCGGCGACGTCCTGATCGTCGTAGCCTGGGACGCGGTTGTTCCACGGCCCGGCCTCGGCGAGCTTGCGCTCGAGATGGTCGCGGGCGGGAGAAGGGCGGAGCGCGCCCTCGGGCGGCGGCGCCTGGAGAGAATCGATGAACGAGGCGAGGACGCGGAGGGCGTGGAACGTCTCGGCGCTCGGTTTGGCGCCGAGCGGGAAATGGGAGATCCGGAGAAGCTCCAGGGCGGCTCGCGCCTCCGGCGCGGCGCTGCCTTCGACCCGGGCCAGCTTGGCGGCCGCGAGCGCCCGGCGCGCCATGGGGAGCTCCCGGCGCAACCCGTCGTCCTCGAAAGCCAAGCTCTTCACCTCGGGCGAGTAGCGGTGCGCGTTGATGTAGGCGGGCAGGTAGGCCAGAGCCGCTTCCACGGCGTCGGCCTTGTGGTTGGCGATGTGGGCGCGGTGGTTCCTGATAATGTCCACGACGGCGGCCAGGGGCGGGGCGGCGGGGCCGAGGGCCGTCGCCCTCGCCTCCGCCTTGACGAGGGCGGAGGAGGCGCCGTCGTACAGTCCCGCGAGGCCCTCGGCCGCGAGGTCATATCGTCCGCTCGTGACGAACGGCGCGACCTCCTTGTCGATCTCGCCCATCAACCGGGCCAGTTCGGGCTCTCCGGCCGCGGCGCGCTCGCGGGCCAGGTCCGGCAAAGCGCGGGCCGCGGCCTCCAGCTTGTCGAGCTTGTGAAGGAGAGAGGCTTCGGGGCGTGACGGCTCGAGCTGGGACCGGAGCGCCGGGATGCGCTCGGGTTCGCGCAGAAAGGTCAGGACCAGCCGCGCCGCGACGGCGGCTTCATCGTCCGTCCGGCCGGCAAGAGGCCGCGCCTCGGCGAGCAGGGCCGCGAGGCCGGCCTCCGGGGGGCGGGCGAGAAAGGCGTCGACGC
>CAZMIB010000167.1:0-6564 GCA_964566245.1 uncultured Elusimicrobia bacterium
CGCGGAACGCCCTTGAACAGGTCCACCCCCCGAGGCAGGCGCTGGCCCAGCCCGGGAACCGGGACGAGCGTCGGCGCGCCGTCCTCGGGAGGGCGGAAGTCGCAGGGGAGCTCCCGGCCGTCGAAGCCGCGGTACGGAAGGGCCTTCACTTGCGGACGGGACCGCGCAGGGCGCCCTCGATGGCCCGCAGGATCGCCGCGGGCTCCTGGGGCTTCGCGAGCACGAGCGCGAGATTGGGGGGCGGAGTGCGGCCGGAGAGCGCCTCCGGGTGGCCGGTTAGGATCACGATCGGCGTCGCCTGGGTCAGCGGGTCGCGGCTCAGGCGGAACAGCAGGCCGAAGCCGTCGAGCCCGGGCATGCTGAGGTCGAGCAGGATGGCGTCGGGGCGGATGCTCTCCAGCCACGCCAGGGCCTGGGGCCCGGTGACGGCCGGGAGCGCCGTGTGGCCGGCCTTTTGAAGGAGGACCGTCAGGGCCTGGACGGTGAGCGCGTCGTCATCGACCACCAAAACCGTCGCCATGGGCCCATCTTACCACTTTCCCCGAGACGGCGCCCGCGAGACAAGCCCGGCTTAAGTCGTCCGGCCCGCTTCTTGGGCCATCAACTGGACGAGGCGGTGGTCGTCGAAAGGCTTGAATACGACCTGGCAGACGCCGGCTTGGCGGGCCCGCTCCTCGGCCTCGCCGCTTTGGGCGGCCGTCATCACGATCACCGGCAGGCGGCGTGTGGCCGGGTTCTCGCGCAGCCGCCGGCAGAACTCCCAGCCGTCCATCACGGGCATCAGCAGATCGAGGAGCACGACGTCGGGCTTGAAGGAGCTCACCTTCCGCAGCGCCGACAGCCCGTCCTGCGCGGTCTCGACGCTGAACGCCCCGGTGCTTTGGAAGCGGAAGGCCAGGACCTCGACAAGCTCCCGCTCGTCGTCGACGATGAGGACCTTGATCTTCCGGCCGGTATTCCCGTCCAGTTTTGCGCTCATCGTCCCCCCCGCGCGGCGACCTCGGCCGGCCGGAACGGAAGCGTGAAGTGAAAGCGGGCGCCCTGGCCCGCGGCGCTTTCGACCCAGATGCGGCCGCCGTGAAGGCTCACGATCTCCTTGCAGATCGCGAGCCCGAGCCCGGTTCCTTTATAGCCGCTGCCGCCGACCGGCCGGTCGACCTGGTAAAACTTGGTGAACAGCTCCTTCAGGCTCTCGGCCGGGATGCCCGGGCCGTCGTCGATCACGAGGACCTCGACGGAGCCCGCCTCCTCGCGCGCCCGGACGGTCACGCTGGAGCGGGCGAAGCGCAGCGCGTTGTCGAGCAGGTTGCTGAGGACCTGCACCAGCATGTCGGGATCGGCGGAGACCTCGGGCAAGGCGGGCGGCAGGTCGAGCTCGATTCCGGGCCGGCCGTTGCCCGACGTCGTCATCTCCTCGATCGTGTCGCGCAGCACGCGGCCCAGGTCGATCGGGCGGCGGTTGACGATCGTCTTGCCGGACTCCAGCCGCGAGAGGTCGAGCAGGTTGTTGATCATGCGCGCGAGCCGCTGGGCGTTCGAGTGGGCCATGTCGACCATCCGGCTCTGTCCCGCGCTCAAGGGGCCGGCCAGCCCCTCGGCCAGGTTGAACAGGGCGCCTTGGACGATCGCGATCGGGGTCCTCAGCTCGTGCGATACCACGCTGAGCAGCTTGTCCTTGAGCTTGTCGAGGCGGCGCCGGTTCTCGACCTCGCTCCGCAGGCGCTCGACGCGCTTGAGTTGGGTGACGTCGCGCGCGATCGCCGCCGCGCCGATCACGCGTCCGGAGGGGTCGCGGACCGGGGAAAGGGAGATCGACACGACGACGTCGCGCCCGTCCTTGGCCCGCCAGGAGGTCTCGAAGGGAACGGGGCGCTCGCCGCGCGAGCAGCTCTCCAGGGCCTCGGGGACCGGGTCGGGCGCCTCCGGCGCGGCGAGGAAGCGGATATTGCGGCCGCGGGCCTCGGACGCCTCCCAGCCGTAGGTCCGGGCCGCCTCGGGGTTCCACGACTCGATCGTTCCGTCGAGCGCGAGGCCGAGGATCGCGTCCGGGGAGGACTCGATCAGCGCGATCAGCCGCGAGCTCAGCTCCTCGACCTTGCGCATCTCGGTCAGGTCCCGAGTGACCTTCACGAAGCCGCGGACGGAGCCGTCCTCCCCGCGCAGCGTCGTCAGGACGGTGTGGGCCCAGTAGCGCTCCCCGTTCTTGCGCAGGCGCCAGCCCGAGCTCTCCGCGCGGCCGTCGCGCCGCGCGGTCTCCAGCAGCGCCTGGGGCACGCCGCGGGCGCGGTCCGTCTCGGCGTAGAATATCGAGAACGGACGGCCGATGATCTCGATCGCGCCGTAGCCTTGGATGCGCTCGGCGCCGCGATTCCAGGTCTGCACGCGGCCCTCGACGTCGAGCGCGATGATCGCGTAGTCGACCACGCCCTCGACGATCCTGTGGTACAGCTCCTGGGCCTGCCGCAGCTCCGACTCTATCCGCTTGCGCACGGTGACGTTGCGCGCCACGCCGAGCAGGCTGGGCTCGCCGCCGAACCGCAAGGGAGCCAAGGTCGTCTCGAGCACGGCCCAGCCCTCGGGCTTCGTGCGCAGCCGGAGCTCGATCGGCGGCCCGGGCCTTCGGCCCTCGAGCGCGCGGCGGCAGGCCGCGCGCGAGGGAGCGACGTCGTCGGGATGCAGCAGCGGGGTCCAATCCTCGCCGACCCAGTCCGCCGCGGGCCAGCCCAAGGCCTGCTCGAAGGCGGGGTTCGCCGAGAGCAGCCGCCCGTCCGCCGACAGCGAGAAGATGACGTCGGGGGCGGTCTCGACCACGGCGCGATAGCGCCTTTCCGACTCGTAGAGCGCCCGCTCGGCCGCCTTCCTTTTAGTGATATCGCGGTAGATCGCGGAGTATCCGTCGATCGCCCCGCCGGGCCCGCGGGTGGGCGAGACCGTCAGCGAGACGTCGATCAAGGTCCCGTCCTTGCGGCGGCGCCGCGCCTCGAAGGCCAGCCGGCTGCCCATCGAGGCCGCCGCGATGTTGCGCTGGATCTCGTCTTCGCCGCCGGGAACCGCGAGCATCGTCGCGGGCCGGCCGAGAGCCTCGGTCGCGGAGTAGCCGAACATGCGCTCGGCCCCGGCGTTCCAGCTCGTGAAGGTCCCGTCCACGGAAGCTCCGATGATCGCGTCGTCCGAGGACTCGACGATCGCCGCGAGACGGCGGCGGGTCTCCTCGGAGCGCTCCCGCTGGCGGGCCTCCTCGCGCAGGGCCTCGACCGCGCGCGAGAGAGACGCCGTCCGTTCGGCCAGCAGGCGCTCGAAGACGTCCCGCGCCGAGCGCAGCGCCTCCTCGTCCCTGCGCAGCCGGGCGACGAGCGCCGACAAGGCCAAGGTCGTCACGCAGCTCACCGCCACGAAGCTCGTCACCAGGAGCAGCGACTCGTTCGAGTCGCTGCCGGCGAACGGCCCGCGCCCATGCAAGGTGGCCCACACGGCGATGGAGGCGAGGGCGAGCAAGGCGGTCGCCGAGCCGCGGGCGTCGAAGCGGAAGCCCGCCCAGACCAGCAGCGGCAGGAAGGCGATCGTATGGCCGCGCAGGCCGTATGGAGCGCCCCCGAAGGCCAGGAGCGCGGCGGCCGCGAGGACGGCCGCGAACGCGATCCCCTCGGCGACGTTTTTTCTCCCCAGGCGAAGGGTCGCGTCGCGGCCCCACAGGATCAGCGGCGGGGCCACGGCCAGGGCTCCCCCGGCGTCGCCGAGCCACCACGTGAGCCAGACCGAGGCCCAGTCGGCGCGGCGCGCGAGCCCCCCCAAGGTCAGCGCCGAGACGCCGATCGTCGCGCTGAGCGCGGTGGCGATGCCGGCGGCGAGGAGCGCGAACTTGAAGACGTCGCTGGCGCGGTCGAAGCAACCGGTTCCGCCCGCGAAGCGCTCGAGCAGCCGCGCCCCGACCAGGCCCTCGGCGACGTTCCCCAGCGCTATCATGAGGCAGACCGCTCCGGAGCCCGCGGTGGAGTAGTTGACGAGAAAGGCCCCGGCCAGGACGGCCGGCCAAGCTTGGGGGCCGAGCAGCAGGAAGGCCGCCAGGGCGATGCCGGTTGGCGGCCAAACCGGGCTCGCGCTGGCGTTCGCGAACGCGAGGCTCAAGCCGAGCTTGCCGGCGGCGAAGTAGAGCGCGGCCAAGCCCAATAGGACGACGCCTTTCCTGCCCCCGGTGAGATGACGTCTGTCTGACATGGTGCCGCCTTCCTTTTACGATAGACCCAAAACCGCCGGCTGTCAAGAGGACTTTTATTTCCCTGGTCCGGAATTTTTTCTGGATTCTCCCCGTCTCAAAAAGCTAGACTTCACGTCGGATCGCAAACGTCCGGAGGCGCCGTGAAGCTCATGGACATGCATCGCGTCGAACGGCCTCGCGAGAAGCTCGCGCGGGCCGGGCCCGGGGCGATGAAGGACGAGGAGCTTCTGGCGTTGCTGCTCAGGACCGGCTACTCCGGCAAGAACGTGCTGGATCTGTCGCGGGAGATGATCCGGCGTCACGGAGAGAAGCTCGCGCGGCTCGGTTTCGACGAGCTGGCTGAGTTAAAGGGCGTCGGGAGCAGCCGGGCCGGGACGATCGTCGCGGCGTTCGAGCTGGCGCGGCGCTTGTCCCCGGACGCGGCCCCGGAGACCGTCTACGACGCGCCGTCGAAGGCGGTCGAGCACCTGGCGGGCCTGCGCCGGCTGAAGCAGGAGCACTTCCTGGCCCTGTACTTGAACGCCCGCAACCATAAGCTGCACGAGCAGACCTTGTTCATCGGCACGCTGTCCTCCAGCCTGGTCCACCCGCGAGAGGTCTTCGCCCCGGCGATCGAGCGCCGCGCCGCCGCGGTGATCGTGGCGCACAACCACCCCTCCGGCGATCCGTCCCCCTCCCGCGAGGACCGCGAGGCGACGCAGCGCCTGCGCCGGGCCGGCGAGCTGCTGGGCATCGAGCTCATCGACCATCTGGTCGTCGCCGAGCGCGGCTACTACAGCTTCCGCGAGCATCTCTGGAGCTGACCCCGACCATGCTTTACTCGAGACCCCTTTCCCACTCCTCGATCTCGCTGTACCAGGAGTGCCCCCAGAAGTGGAAGTTCAAGTACATCGACAAGATCCCCGAGGCGCCGAAGTGGTTCTTCTCGTTCGGGCAAAGCGTCCACAAGGCCCTCGAGTTCTTCTACGGCGTGCGGATGCTCCCGGCCCCGACCCTCGACGAGCTGCTCGCGCACTACAAGCGGCACTGGAAGAAGGAGGGCTACAAGGACGCGCGCCAGGAGGCCGAGTACTTCGCCGACGGCGAGCGCATCCTGCGCGGGTTCTACGACAAGCACATCCCGACCTTCAGGCCGCCGCTCTTCGCCGAGTATCCGTTCAAGCTGGACGTCGACGGCGTGCCCGTCGCCGGCTTCATCGACCGCATCGACAAGCTGGATAACGGGAACCTCGCGGTCGTCGACTACAAGACCGGCAAGGCCTTCGACCTGAAGCGCGTCGAGAAGGACGCCCAGCTCACGATGTACCAGATGGCCTGCGAGACCTTGCTCGGGCTGAAGGTCGAGAGCCTCACCTTCTACCACCTGCCGAGCCTCACCCCGCTGACCGTCGCGCCCCACGACCAGGGCCTGGTCAAGGAGCTGCGCGAGCGCATCGTGCGCGTGAACGGGGACATCCAGTCCGGCAAGTTCGAGCCCGAGCCCGAGGAGCGCAAGTGCCAGTGGTGCGACTACCGGCCGCGTTGCCCGGTCTTCCGCCACCTCTACGCGGAGGAGGCCCCCGCCGCGCAGGCCGAGCTGCCGATCGACGGCCCGTCGCTCGCCCTGGAGCCCGGCGACGACGCGCTGCTCGCCGAGCTGGCCGACCAGTACGGCAAGCTGAAGTCCCAGGCCCATGAGCTGGAGGCCGGGGCCGAGGAGCTCAAGGCCCGGATCGTCGCGCTGCTGCGCAAGAAGGGCTACGTGAAGGCCTTCGGCTCGCGCTTCGAGGTCTCGGTCCACGCCGAGCAGAAGTGGGAGTTCGAGGACCGCGCGCGCGTGCTCGATGTCCTGCGCCGCCACGGGCTCTACGAGCGGGTCCTCAAGCCCTCGGCCCCCGAGGTGCACAAGCTGATGGCCGACCCCGATCTTCCCGCGGCCGCGCGCGCGGAGCTGGAGCGCCTCGGAAAGCGCCAGGAGCACGCGACTCTCCGGTTCAAGAGCATCGAGGCCGAAGGCTTGATGTCGTGAGCGGAGCCGTCGTCGCCCTGGACCAGGGCAGCTCGAGCTCCCGCGCGATCGCGTTCGATCTCAAGGGCCGCGTCCTCGCGAGCGCGCGCCGTCCCCTCAAGACCTTTTATCCCGGACCCGGCCGGATCGAGCACGATCCGGCCGATCTGCTGCGCGGCGCGCGCGCCGCGCTCGCCGAGGTCCACCGCCGGCTCGGGCGCCCCCCGCTCGCGATCGGCCTCGCGGCCCAGCGCGCGACGATCGTCCTCTGGGACCGCCGCGACGGGCGCCCGGTCGGGCGCGCGCTGTCGTGGCAGGACGGACGCGCCGCGGAGCTCGCGGAGTCCCTCGCCGACAAGCG
>CAZMIB010000168.1:0-6454 GCA_964566245.1 uncultured Elusimicrobia bacterium
CCGGCTCGTGCAGGCCAAAGGGACCGTACGGTAAAGGGTGAGCCGACCGGTGTCAATGGACGCAACGCGCGGCTCGACGGTAAAAAAAAAATTGTTCAGCGGCGGCGCGGCAGGCGCTTCTTGGGATGAGGCGCTTCATAAAGGAACGGATCGCGCAGCTCCTCGCGGTCCACCCAGCGCCAGCGTCCGGGCTCCAGTCCGACGATGTTGAAGCGCGCGATGCGCGTGCGGATCAGGCGGAGGGCCGGGTGCCCGACGGCGGCGGTCATGCGGCGCACCTGGCGGTTGCGTCCCTCGGTCAGAGTGAGCTCGAGCCACGCCGTCGGCACGGTCTTGCGGAAGCGTATCGGCGGCACGCGCTCCGGCAAGGTCGGCTCGGTCACGAGCAGGCGGACGCGGCACGGTTTCGTCTTGCCGTCGCTCAGCTTGACGCCCTTCGTCAGCGCGGCGATCGCGGCCTCGTCCGGAACGCGCTCCACCTGCACCAAATAGACTCGCGTGTGGCCGAAGCGAGGATTGATCATGCTGTGGATGAGGTCGCCGTCGTCGGTGAGCAGCATCAACCCCTCGGTGTCGTGGTCGAGCCGGCCGGCGGGATAGACGCCCTTCGGCAGGTTGAACGCGGCGAGCGACTCGTGGCCGCTCTCCGGCGTGAACTGCGAGAGCACGCCGTAGGGCTTGTAGAACAGGACCGTCTGGGTCGGGCGGCGCATGCGCGTTCCCTCTATCGTCCGAGGCTCCAGGCATAATACCAATTGAGGTAGAGCTGCAGCGCTTTTTCGCGGGAGTCGAGCCCGGGGTAGGTGCGCCAATCGTACTCGACGCCGGCCTGGAACGGATCGCCGCGGAGCTCCACGTTTATCGACGGCCCATGGACGTTGTAGAACTGCCGCTCTTGGCTGCGCAGCCGCCACTTGTAGTACGCGGCGGTCGTCAGCGTCGTCCCGCCCCGAAAGCGCAGCCAGTCGACGCCCTGCGCGACCCAGCCCATGGTCCCGTCACCCTCGATGCCGGACATGTCGTGGGACACCCGGCCCCAGGTCGTCAACGGAAAGCCGAGCACCGGCACGCCGAGCAGGCGGGGCGGACCGGCCAGCTCCACGCGCTTGTACCAGGCCGCGAACAGCTCGTCTTGGTCGACCGTCCGGTCGAGATCGGGAAAGCGCTGGCGGCTGAGGTCGACGCCGGCGTCGATGAAGGCCTTGGAGAACTGCACGATGACCGCCGGGCCGTGCGCGTTGAAGAAATCGGGATTCCTGACGCGCAGGCGCCAGCGGTACGCCGCGAAGGTCTTGAATGATATGTCCGCCGGCAGGCGCGCCCATTCGACGCCCTGCTGGACGAAGCCCTGCGAGCCGAGCCCCTCGAGGCCGCTGAAATCCTGGGACACCGAGCCCCAGACGGCGCCCGGGTAGCCGAGCGGATGATAGTCCGCCCGCGCCCCCATCGGAACGAGCATCAACGCCGCGGCCAGCGCCCATGAAAAGCGGCGCGCTTGGTCATGGAACATCGCACACCTCGATCGAGCGCAGCTTGAAGCTTCCCGCGAAGCCCTGACGCCGCGTTTCTATTCTCAGGGCCGCGGCGTTCCCAAGGACGTCGGCCAACGCGCGCCCGCTTCCCGCCCCCTCGGCCTGCGAGAACGTCCTGATCGGAACGTCGACGGTCTCGGACCCGGAGACGTCCACGATCCTCCGATGCGTGTTGTAGTCGAAGGCGCCGGACTGGAAATCCTCCAAGTGCAGCTCGAGCGGGAGCCCGCGGTCGGTCTCGACTTTTATCCGCAGGAAGCCCTTCTCCAACCCCGCCCTCCAGTCCGCGCCGGAGCCGCGATCCGCCATGCCGTCCGCGACCAGCGGCAGCTTCGCGCCGCATTGGTAATAGGCGGCTCCCGATCCCGGGAGCTCGCAGGCGACGTTCAGCGCGCCGTTCTCCCTCGTCAAGACCGTCCGGCCGCCCGGCGAGGACAACGCGACAAGAGTCCCTCCCGTGGCGATCTTCGCGTTCTGGTCGTACCGCTTGTTCTTGAACGGCTCGCTCTCGCTGTCTTTTCCCGAGAAGTCGGCGAGCGGGGCGCAATAGGCCTTGCCCGGCTCGGCGTCTCCGGTCCTGAGAGACCTGTCGGCGTAGGCGAACGAAACGGGACTCGAGCGCACCGCGGCCGTCAGCTTGCCTCCGTGCTCGCCGATGGAGAAGGGCGGCAAGGTCGCGGAGCCGCCGAAGCCCGCGCAGCCGCGAAAGTCCTCGACGCTCACGTCGGCGCCCTTTTCCCCCGAGAACGCGACGTTTCTGCGGAAGAACGGCGTGGTATTCACGAGCACGAGCTTGTAATCGCCGCCCTTGGAGAAGGCGTAAGCCTCGAGGCCCGCCGCGCGGACCTCGGCCTTCGCCGGCCGCCGGTCCAGCGCGTCCGACATGACACGGTAGGCGAGGAACAGCGGCGCCGGAGCGCCGGCGGAGTACAACCCCAACGTGGAATCCTTCGGCTCCACCAGCGACCAATGGAACAAGCCGGCGACCGCGCGGTTGGAAAGCATGTCCGGCACGGCCAGCGCGGCCATGAACGAGTCGCCCCCGCTGCCGGGATAGGATAGGGCCTCGTGGTACTGGTAGGTGGCGTTGAACTCGCCGAGGATCAACGGCGGCGCCGCGGCGAGCTGAGGTCCCAGGTCGCTCAGGATTCCCCGCAAGATCGCGCCCGCGGACAAGGTCTCCCACTCCCTTTGCGCGCCGTCGAACGGATAGTAGTGCACCGAGACGTAATCCGGCGGGCTCGCGAGGCGCGCCCTCGAGAACGGGACCAGCCAATCGAAAACGGGCTTATAGAGGACGGAGGGAGGAGCGTTCTTTTCCGCGTCCCTGCTCTTGAAGGAGGACAGCTCCAGCGCGACGATCTTCGCGGCCGGGAAACGCTTCTTCAGGAGGGGGGTGATCCGGTTATAGTCCGCGACGTAGTCCTCGACGGCGTACCGCGCGGCGAGCCCCTCCGCGACGAGCCGGTCCACCTCGTTGCCGATCGAGAATCCCGCCGGGGCGCACCCGGAGGAGACCAGATGCTCCAGGACGAGTCCGACGTCCGCGTCCGAGTACGACACCGGCATCTCGAGGAAAAGCGCCTGCTTCCTCCGGGCGGTATACGCGCAGATCTCGGCCGAGAGCCGGGCATGCTTGTCCGGGGAGAGCCGTGACACCCATATGCCGCTCATCTTGAGCGCCCCGAGAAGCTCCCCCTCCCCCAGGCCCTCGAGGCGGCTCAGGTCGACGCCGGAGTGGTCGACTCCCAGGAGCTTGGCCGGTCCGGGCGCGGACGCCGCGGCGGGCCGGCACGTCTCCGAGAGGTCCCTCGCATCGGCGCGCGCCGCGCCGGGCATCGACGCCGCGCAGAGAAAGCCGAGAAGAAAGGCCCGCGGGCTCATGCTCCCTTGATGCGGCGCTTCCGGTGCTTGACCAGGAAGTAGAACACGATCAGTCCCAAGCCCACGATCACCGCGCCCAGCAGGAGGGAGTACAACACCGGGTAGCGGTACAGGTAGGCGTCCAGCCGGGAGATCGGCCCGGCCTTGCCCGCGAAGTACCTCTTTCCGATGTCCGCGGTGATGATGTTGTTTTCCGGGTCGCTCAAGTCCAGCAGCGCGACCGAGCCGCGTATGTTCGCCTGCACGCCGGGCTCCATGAGGGCGCGCGAGGTCTCCCGGACCTCCTTGGCGGTGCGCGCGGTCAGCATGACGACGGAATGCCTGCCGAAGTAAGGGGATTGGAACTGCATCAAGGCGCCCCGGCCCGGGCTCAGCCCGCTGATCTGACGGCTGAAGGCGAACTGCGACTCGCCGGCCCAGCCCTGGACGACGGGATACGGGAACGCCGTCTCCTTCGTCAACGCGAGGGGCGCCTGCGCCTTCAGCGTGTCGGGCAAGGAGCCCGTGTCGCCGACGACGATGAGCTCGCCGTCGAAAGCCTCGGGCTTGGACAGCGCGTACTTGACGTCGAGCAGGGGGTGGCCGTTCTTTTGGGTGATCAGGCCCACGAGGTTCAGGGCGGCCTCCACGGTCGAGCGATCCGCGCCGGGCAGGAATATCTCCGCGCCGTGGCCGTCCGGCCAGCGGGTGACGGGGAAGCCGTTGAGCATGAACAGCTCCAGGCGCGGCATGTCGACGTAATGCGGCATCGGAGGGAACTTGAGGGTGGAGGCGTCCATGATCGTCAGGAACAGGTTCTGCGTCTGGAAATACTCGCAGTTCTTCCCGACCAGCGGCGCCAGCACGGGCTCGAAACGCAGCACGTTGTCGCCCGGCTTGAACAGGTAGGTGGGGATATCGAGCTTGTAGCCCTCGATCAGCGCCCCCCGCGCGTCGTCCAGGTTGATCCCCCGGAAAAGCTTCCCGTTCACCGACACGTTCAGGACCGAGTCCGCGCGGTTGGCCGCGCCGTAGGAGTAATGCAGCGACAGCTCGGCGTAGCGGTTCTGCTTGATGAGGAAGTCGGCCGGCAGGCGGAACCTGATCTCGGCCCCGTTCGCGTTTCCGCCGACGAAGGTGTGGCTCGGGAAATTCAACGCCTTGAAGGTGTACGTGGCGTCGGCCTTGATGACCCCCCGGCCCCCGTAGAGAGGGATGTCCGGCATCACGAGGCCCGTCACCGTCATCGCGTCCGTCTCCGGGAAAGGCGCCGACATGACGGCGAACGTCTCGGCGGCGAGCTTCACGTGCTCCTTGTTCAAGCCCGACACGACGATCAAGGCATGATAGGGATCCTCGCCACCCCGCACGCGCCGGCCTCGGCCGTCTCGCCCGTCGCCGCGCGGCAGGGGCAGGATCTTGAGGAACGGCCCCTGGATGTCCTCGGGGTCGAGCTCCCCGCGCGGGACGACCTTGCTCACGAACGCCTTGTCGCCGATCAGCACGTTGTCCCGTCCGGGCGCGATCTCCCGCGACACGGTGAAGCCGACGCTCCTATAGTCGAACTTCTGGGCGACGCCCGACGCGATGATGCTCGCCGCGCCGATCGTGTCGGCGCCCAGGTCGGGCATCACGATATTGACGTCATCCGGGTTCAGCTTCGGGTCGAACAGGAAATTCGACAGGGCGGACAGCTTCAGCGGCACCGCCCTCGGCTCGTACTCCAGCTCGAGGACCGCCTCGTCGTCGCCGAGCTTCAGCGTCGTCCAAAGCTCCGGCTGGCACGGGAACTCGCAGCTGCTGGAGTAGTGCTGCTGGACCGAGAACTCCAGATCGTTGTAGCCGGGCTTGAAGCGGCGCGCCGGCAAGGAGACCTTCAGGAAGCGCTCGGGAGCGAGCGGGCTCAGGCCCGTCTGGGATATCGGGGAGCCGTTGAGCTTCGTCACCAACCTCGAGTTGCCCAGCAGCGCGGTGGAGTTCGCGTAGCCGAAGGAGAGCGTCGCCCGCTCGACCTTCCAGCGCTCGGGCACGGGGACCGAGATGTCGTGCGACGCGGACACGCACCGGAGGTCGACCTGGCCGGTCGGGGTCAGCTTGCGCAGCGGCAGCCTCAGTATCTCCGCGCCCCCGCGCCCGGGCGCGGCCGAGGAGAATAGGACGACGAGCAGCGTCAACAGCGGCTTGATTTTGTGCATGGGCCTGTCTTTCTCGATCCTTTCAGTAGTAGTTGAAGTAGCCTAGGAACAAATTCTTGAACAAGCCGGTCCTCAACTCGCCTATCAGCGAGCCGAGGACCTCCGGCGCCCTGCCGTTCTCGACGCGGCAGGCCCCCGCCCCGGCATGGCCGCCGCCGCCGTGCTTCCTCATCATGCTCCCGATGTCCGTCGAGCAGGTCCGGTCGAGAATCGATCGGCCCGCCGAAAAAACCGTCTTCTCCCCCTCCGGCGCCGGCGAGACGTCCAAGGAGACGTTGCACTCGGGAAACAGAGCGTAGGCGACGAAACGGTTGCCCGGGTAGCGCGACGCTTCCTTCCGCGTGTCGGTCACGATCAGGTTGTAATGCACCGAGGAGCAGCGCATGACCTGGCTTTTGTGCCTCTCCATGGAGTCGAAGTACAGCTCGAGCCGCTCCTCCATCTCCGGCAGGCTCAACAGCTCCCACACGGAGCGCCGCCCCGCCTCCTCCATAAGACGCCTCATCAGCTCGCCGTGCGGGACGCCGAGGACCTTGGACCTTTCGAGGCCCGTCCGCGGGTCGATCAGAAAATTGAACAGCATCCAGCCGGTCGGATAGAGGATGTCGTCCGTCGTCAGCCGGGCGCCGGCACCCTTGTCGACGGCGTCCAGCATGTCCGCTTGAACGCCCGGGAAACGATCTTTCCCGAAGTGGTCGTGGATCACCCGCGCCGTCGACGGCGCGGAGACGTCGGCCGTCAAGTTGACCGCGCCGCCGGGCGGAACGGACGCGGAGGAAAGATGGGTGAACGCCCGGCCCGCGTTCGGCTTGTACGGGAGCCCCGCCGTGACGGCGCCGTCCGCCGACCCGGAGCGTCCGCCGG
>CAZMIB010000169.1:0-6442 GCA_964566245.1 uncultured Elusimicrobia bacterium
GACCCCAAGGGTTATGAGCGCCGCGCCTTGGAGTCGATCGCCGAGCACGTGCGCGCGATGCTGGCCCTGCAAAAGGCCGGAGCGGTCACCTTCGACTACGGCAACAACATCCGCACGATGGCTTTCCAGGCCGGGGTCAAGGACGCGTACGCCTTCCCGGGCTTCGTGCCGGAGTACATACGCCCGCTGTTCTGCGAGGGGAAGGGCCCGTTCCGCTGGGCGGCCCTGTCCGGCGAGGCCTCCGACATACGGACGCTCGACCGGCTCGCGCTGGACCTGTTCCCGAAGGACGAGAGCCTCGGGCGCTGGCTGAAGCTGGCCTCGGAGAAGGTCCGCTTCCAGGGGTTGCCGGCGCGGATATGCTGGCTCGGCTACGGCGACCGAGCGCGCTTCGCGCTCGCGATGAACGACCTCGTGCGCAAGGGGAAGCTCTCGGCTCCCATCGCGATCGGCCGCGATCACCTCGACTGCGGCTCGGTCGCGAGCCCGTACCGCGAGACCGAGGCGATGAAGGACGGCTCCGACGCGATCGCCGACTGGCCGATCCTGAACGCCCTGCTGAACACCGCCTCGGGCGCGAGCTGGGTCAGTTTCCACCACGGCGGGGGCGTCGGGATGGGCTACAGCCTGCACGCCGGACAGGTGTCGGTCGCGGACGGGACGAAGGAGATGGACGCGCGGCTCGACCGCGTGCTGACGAACGACCCGGGAATCGGCGTCGCGCGCCACGTCGACGCCGGCTACCCCGAGGCCGAGGCCTGCGCGCGCGAGCGCGGGGTCAAGATACCGATGAGGCCCTAGCCCGAGGAGAACGCATGGCGACCGCGGACGAGCTGGACCTGGTGACCGTGATCGTGCAGCACAAGGACGAGAAGAAGACTCTCGACGCCGCGCTCGCGGCCGGCGCCCCCGGGGCGACCTACTTCTACGGGCGGGGCACGGGCGTGAGGCAGAAACTCGGCTTCCTCGGCAACTTCATCGACGCGGAGAAGGTGGTCATGCTGATGGCCGTGCCTCCCGACCGCACCGAGGCCGTGGTCAAGGCGGTCACCGCGGCCGCCGCGCTCGACAAGCCGGGCAACGGCTTCGCCTGCGTGCTGAAGGTCTCGCGCGTCGTCGGCTTGGCCTAGGGACATCCATGGGGCGCCTCCTGAGCCTGGCCTTCATCGCCGTTCTGGCCGTCTCCGCCGGCTCGATCCCTCAGCGCGTCACGGCGCTGCTGCCGCGGTCGCAGGCCGGCGATCCGGCCTTCGGCGGAGCCATCCAGACCGGCGACTTGGGCGATCTTCGCCGCCTGCTTCAGCAGGCGGAGCGTCTCCAGAACGACGCGGCCACCGAGGCCACCGGCCTCCAGGACGAGCCCGCCCGGGCCGAGGCCGCCTTCGCGCCGTCGCGCGCGGGGGCCGCGATCTCGCCGGAGGCCCGCCAGCTCCTGGCCGATATCTCGCCCGAGGCCAAGGAGATGCGCAACCCGCTGATGGACGCTCTGCTGCGCGCCTCCCGGCGCGGCGGGGCGTCGCCGTTCCAGGCGCTTCAGCTCGCGGCGATGGCGCGGCGCGTCTACGAGGAGAATCAGGCCTCGATCATGGCCGTCGTGTGGGCCGTGCCCTCGGTCCTGCTGGTCTTGTCCTTGCTGTGCTCGCTGCTCGGGGCCAAGGGCTGGGCGCGCTTTACGGCCGAGCTGTGCTCCGCGCTCTCGAAGAACTGGCTGATGCTCGTGTCGTTCGCCGCGGTCGGGGCCTTTCTCGGCCCGCGCGTGAACCTCTGGGCCGAGCTCCTGCCGGACCTGTGGGCCGTGCCGGTCGGGGCGCTGGTCCTCGGCGCGGCCATGCTGCGCGCGCAGGACATGAACTCCCCGGTATGGAACCGCCTGATGCTCGGCCTCGCCGCTCCGCTTTTCTCCTGCGCGGTGATCCTCGGCTGGGACCGCGCCCTCAACCTGGCCCGCGGCCTCCTCTGACGTCCCGAATTTCATAAAATACGGCTCCCGGAGGAATCATGGCCTCAGAGTTCTCTTTCGACGTGGTCAGCAAGGTGGACATGCAGGCGGTCGAGGACGCGGTCCACATCGCGAACAAGGAGATGGTGAACCGGTTCGACTTCAAGGGCTCGATCTCCAACATCGAGCTCGACAAGAAAAACGGCTCGCTGACGATCGTCTCCGAGGACGAGATCAAGATGCGCTCGGTGATGGACATCCTCAACACGCGCCTCGCGAAGCGCGGCGTGCCGCTGAAGAACTTCGAGCCGCAGAAGCTGGAGCAGGCCGCGAACTCGACCGTGCGCCAGGTCGTGAAGATCGCGCAGGGGATCGTCTCCGAGAAGGCCAAGGCGATCGTCGCCTCGATCAAGGCCGCGGGCCTGAAGGTCCAGGCCTCGATACAGTCCGACCAGGTCCGCGTCGCCTCGAAGTCCAAGGACGAGTTGCAGACCGCGATCGCCCACCTCAAGCAGAAGGACTTCGGCCTCGAGCTGCAGTTCTCCAACTACCGGTAAGTGCCCCTCGCCGCGCTTCTCATCGACGTCGTCCTGACGGCGCTTTGGCCGATCGTCGCCCAGGCGGGGACCGCGCTGTACGACGGGGCGCTGTTCACGGAGGCCGGCATGCTGGTCGGCCTGGCCGCGCTGGCGCCGTGGCTTCTCAAGGACGGCCGCTGGCGGCGGCTCGTCGATCCCGAGCTGCGGCGCTCGATGTTCTGGATGGGCCTGTTCGGCAGCGGGCTCTCGACCTTCCTGTTCATAAGCGCGGTCAAATGGACGACGCCGGCCAACGCCGCGATCACGGCCCAGGTCGAGGTCTTCTACTCCGCGGCGATGTGCGCCTGGCTGCTGGGCGAGCGCATCTCCGGCGCGCAGGCCGCGGGAGCCTTTCTGGTCGTCGCGGGCACCGGCCTCATCCTTGGCCACGACCTGGCGAGCCCGCGCTGGCGGGGCGACCTCCTCATCCTGCTGACGCCGTGGATGTACCAGGTCTCTCACATCCACGCCAAGCGCCTGCCGCGGGACCTCGACGCGGTCACGATCTCGGGCGCGCGGATGCTGTACGGGGCGGTCTCGCTGGCGCCGGTCGCGGCGCTGTCGCTTCTCGGCGGGGCGCGCTGGAGCTGGAGCCCGGCCGGCCTCGGGCTCGTCGCGCTCCAGGGAGTCGGCATGTGCGCGCTGAACCACCTGCTGTGGTACGTCGCGATACGGCGCATGGATCTTTCGAAGGCGACGACGATCATCCTCTCCTACCCCGCGTTCACGGTGTTGTTCTCCTGGGCCCTCGGCCGCGAGGCTGTCGGGCCCGCCCAGCTCGCCGGCCTCGCGCTGACCTTGGCCGGCGCGTACGTCGTCTCCCTGCTTGTCCTCAAAGGGAATCGCCCTCTCCCTGTGGGAGAGGGTGGGGGTGAGGGGCAAGGCGAAGGTCGGTCTATACATCCGTTGCCAACTCTCGTAGAATAGTTCCATGGACAAGCGGACGGTCCCCTACCGCAAGACGGTCTTCGTCTGCACGAACGCTCGCTCCGACGGGCGCGACGCGTGCGCGAACCCTGGGCGCGGCGGCGATCATCTGTGCGTGCGGCTCAAGCGGGCCATCAAGGAGGCCGGCTTGAAGAAGCAGATCCGCGTCGCCCGCTCCGGCTGCCTCGATTTGTGCTCCCAGGGGCCCAACCTCTTCGTCTTTCCCGACGGACAGTGGTACTCCGGCGTCCGGGATGAGGACCTTCCCGGGCTTTTGAAGACGCTCACCGACTGACGTTTCCGAGTCCCGCCCCACACCGTAGGGTTGTCAGGAGCAAGGAGTGCTTTTCCTATTGGGTGTGCTGCGCCTCGGCGCCGCCTGCGCCCGCGGACAGGAGGCCGCGCCGGTCGTCGCCTCGGTCGGCCTGGAGGGGCGGGCCGCCGCGGACGAGGCCGAGCTGCGCCCGCTTCTGCCGGTCAAGCCCGGCGACCCGTACGATCAGGCCCGCGTCGTCCTGTCGACGGACACGATCGCCTCGTTCTATCAGGCCCGCGGCTACCTTGAGGCGCGCGCCTCGGTCCGCGTGGAACTGTCGAGCGGAACGGCGCGCCTGCGTTTCTCGGTCGCCGAGGGCCCGCGCTACGCCTTCGGCCGGACGTCCGTCCAGGGCCTGAGCACGCTGCCGGAGCGCGTCGTTCTGCGCGAGCTTCCTTGGAAGGCGGGCGACCCCTACGACAGGCGGGAGCTCTTCAAGGCCCAGGGCCGGATCTTCGGGCTGTCGCTGTTCGACGATGTCAACGTCGAGGCGTCCACCACGCCCGCGCGGACCGCCGACGTCCTGATCACCGTCCGCGAGCGGCCGATGAAGTGGATCAAGGCCGGGGTCGGCTACGGCGCCGTCGAGCGCGAGCGCCTAAGCCTGATCTTCACGCATTATAACTTCCTCGCGCGGGCGTACCGGCTGGACCTGCAGTCGACCTGGACGCACATCTCGGTCGAGCACAAGCTGGAGTTCCTCAACCGGTCGGTGTTCGACAGCAAGGTCGAGCACCGGGCTCAGCTGAGCTGGCGGCGGGAGACCCAGCCCGGCTATGACTTGGAAAAGACGCTCCAGAGCTACAGCCTGGGGCGGCGCTTCGAGCCGTCCCTCCAGGCCACGGCCGCGCTGAGGATCGAGACCGACTTGATCTTCCGCGTCGACCCGGCGATCGCGGCGGTCACCCCCGGCCTGTCGCGCATACGCGCGCTGAGCCTGACGCTGAATCGCGACACGTCGAACGATCCCTTCTATCCGGCGACCGGCACGCGCTCGACCGTGGCGCTCGAGCGCTCGGGGGGAGTCCTGGGCGGCAACGTCCATTACAACAAGGTCTCCGCGTCGTCGACGCGCTATCAGCGCCTTCTGGGGCCGCTGATCGGCGTCGGCTCCGCGAACGCGGGCTGGGTCAGGGAGTTCTCGCCGTCGACCGAGGTTCCGACCTTCGACCGCTTCTTCATGGGCGGCGCCAACTCGGTGCGCGGGTACCGCGAGCGCGGCATCGGCCCCAAGGACCCCCAGGACTCGCCGGTCGGCGGCAACGTCGCTCTCGGGGCGAGCGCCGAATTGCGCTTCCCGCTGATCGGGCAGCTTTACGGCGCCGCCTTCCTGGACGGCGGGCAGGCCGGTTTCTTCTTCAAGGACGTCCGGCCTTCCGCCTGGCAGTTCGGGACCGGGGCCGGCCTGCGCTTCCGAACCCCGGTCGGCCCGTTCCGCCTCGACGTCGGCTTCAAGCTGAGCCCGACGGCGGACGAGCTGCAGCGCTGGCGGCTGCACTTGAGCTTGGGGGAGGCCTTCTGAGGCGCCGCATCCGGCTCGCGGTTCTGCTCGCCGCCGGCGGGGCGGCCGTCCTTCTCGCGGCCGCGCTGGCATGGGCGTGGTTTTATCCCGGCGCGGCGCTCGATCTGGCGGCGCCGCTCATCACCGGAAAAACCGGCGTCGCGATCGCGCCCGGCGTCGTGACCGGCAACCCGCTCTCCGGCTTCATCGTCCGCGATTTACGCGCTACCTTTCCGCGCGGTGAGATCCAAATCGCCTACGCCCGCCTCAGGCCCAGCCTGCGTTCTCTTTTGAGACGCAGGCTTCGCCTGGAGGAGCTGGAGGCGCGCGGAGTGAGAGTGGTCTTTTCGACGGCAGGTGTCGGCGCCCCCTCACCCGCCCTTCGGGCACCCTCTCCCCGTCGCCGACGGGGAGAGGGCGGGGGTGAGGGGATAGAGCCCTCCCGCTGGCGGCTCGAGCTCCATAGCGTCCATATCGCCGACGCCACGATCGTCTGGAAGGACGCGCCGCGGCCGTGGCTGCGCCGGCTGGAGCACGCGCACGCGAGCGTGCGCGGAGACGACCGCCGTTTGGAGGTCGACGCCGCCGGGGCCGAGCTGTCGGGGGTGCCGTTCACGTTGACGGGAAACGCGACGCTCAACCCGCTTTATCTGGACGCGACGGTCCAGTCCCGCCGGTTGTTCTCCGGCGAGGCGCGGCTTCATGGCTCGCCGGGGGGCTGGGCCTTTCGCGCGCGCGGAGCGTGGTCGGGAGCCAGGCTCGATCTCATCGCGAGCCTGTCGCCCGCGAAGGCGTGGAGCGCCAAGCTGGGTTTCGAGGGGTTCGACACGCGGCGGGTGGAGGTCGTCGATCTCGAGGGGCGCCTGCGCCGGCTGACCTTGCCGGTCGGCAAGATATTGCCGGGCCTGAGGCCTCTATCCGGACGCCTGGAAGCCTCGGGCCGGGGGCTTGAGCCGCCGACGCTTTCGGCGTCCTCCGACTGGGAGCTGGCGGAGAGCGAGGGGCCGCGCGCCAAGGGCGCGCTGAACGTGAGGAGCGGGCGCGTCGAATGGAGCGCCGTCCTCTCGGGCGCGGGCCTGGCCGGCACGACCTCCGGGTCGTTCGACCGGGGCGTCCTCGCGGCCGAGGTTCAGGGCGTCGCGAGCCGCTACGCGCTGCAGCGCTGGACGACGCGCGCGAGC
>CAZMIB010000170.1:0-6393 GCA_964566245.1 uncultured Elusimicrobia bacterium
CGCTGGCGGCCTATCTGGCCCGGCCCGACGCGGGAGGGGGTCGCGTCCCCGTGCTTCAGCCCGCCGCCGGCGTGCTGCGCCGGCTGAGCGCCTCGCAACCGGGTCTGCGCGCCGCGCTGGCGGACGTTCAAGCCTCGGTGTCCGCGCCGGGCGGCTCGAATGTCGCCGCCTTGGCCGCGACGTTGGACAGGGTGTACGGGGGCGCGGGACTGTACGCGGCGGCCTCCGCTCCGCTCGCGGCGCCCGTCGTCGTGGCGCCCGCCGACGCCTCACGCAGTTTCACGAAAGCGACGGAAAGCCGCCCCGTCGGAGAAGGCGCTCCATCGGATAGGCGAAGCTCGGCGGCGCGGCCGTCGCGGCTCCGCGACCTGCGAGAGGGCGCGGAGGTCCTGAAGGAGTGGTTTTCGCTGCTCGACTCCTCGGACGAACGCATACGGCGCGGTTTGGCCGAGAGCCTGCCGGAGGTCGCCGCGGCGGCGGGGCCGGCCGGCATACCGCTGTTGTTCGAGTCGGCCGAGACGTTGTCTCGCGACCGGGAATACGATGTCCGCTACGCCGTGCTGCGCGGCCTAGGCGACCTCCTTAAGGCGGCCGGGCCGGCCTATGACGACCAAGCGATCGTGTTGGCGGAACGGCTGTCCGACGAGACGCCGCCTTCCGGCGACGCCGCCAAGGACGACAGCGTGGTCAAGCTCGCCGAGGCCTTGGGGCCGAGTCACGGGGAGGCGATCTACACGGCGGCGGCGAGGGCCGTGGAAAGCCGCAACCCCGCGGTGAAGCTCCGGATCGCCGCCGGCCTGCCGAGCTTGGCCCGGGCCGCGGGGCCGGCCTACGCGCCAAGGTTCCTCACTTTGGCGGCGTTCCACGTGCTGAGCAACCAGGCGCCTTTCCTGGAGACGTGGCCCGAGTTGGCCGCGGTCACGGCCGAAAACGATCCCGGGGGAACGCTGTTCTTTGCCGCGAAGATGCTCGAGAAGGAAAGCCCGCCCGAGGTGAGGGCCGCCGCCGCCAAGAGCCTAAGCGGCCTCGCGCGGGCTCTCGGACCGCGGCGCGCCGAGAGCGTCCTGGCGCTTGCGCGCGAGGCTCTGGGGGTTCGGGGCGGGGCGGTGGGTGCTGGGGCCGTCGTGAGTTTGTGGGGCCTCGCCAAAGCCTGGGGGCCCGCCCGGGCCGAGCAAGTCCTCGCCCTGGCGCGGGAGGCCGTTCAAGACAGGAGTGAGGACGTGCGCGTTCACGCCGTCGCGAGCCTGTCCGGCTTGGCTCGGGCCTGGGGCCCCGAGCGCGCCGATGCAACGCTCGCGTTGGCCTCGGAGTGGGGAGCCCACCCGGACCCCGCGATCCGCCGAGGACTCGCCAAGAGCTTGGGAGACGTCGCGCGAGCGCTTGGACCGAGGCGCGCGGACGAGGTCCTGAAGCTTGCCCGCGCGTTGGGTTCCGATTACTACGCATTTTCCGGAGAAGGCGTCGCGGCGAGCCTCCCGGGTTTGGCGGAGGCCTTCGGAGCCGGCCGCGCCAAGGAGCTCCTCGCCTTGGCGGAGGCCCTCGGCGGCGGGTATGTCCCCCAAAGCCTCGCGGCCTTCGCCGGCGCGCCGGGGCTGGTTCGGGCGCTGGGACCGGCGTCCCTGGAGCGGTACATTCGACTGCTCGAGAAAGGTCTCACGCCTGAGGGGTGGAAATACTCGGCGCGCGCCTTGGCCGGCCTGGCCGAGGCCTTGGGTCCGACCCGGCCCAAGCGGCTCCTCGCCCTTTTCGAGGCCTGGAGCGATCAAAATCAAGATGTTTATCATCGAATCGCCGTCCATCAGGCCTTGACCGAGTTTGCACGCGCTCTCGGGCCGGGTTATGCGCGGCGCATTTTTGACTCGGCACGTTCGGATTTCCGCTACGACAAAATTCTTCCCGTCGCGATCGCAAATCTGCCGCGCCTCGCGGGCGTTCTCGGGCCGGGTTACGCCGAGGACGCGCTGGCGTTGTTCAAATCGGCGCTGATGCCGTGGGACTCTTACGTCTCCTCTCGTCGCGCGCGCGCTTTGCCGGAGTTGGCGCGGGCGGTCGGCCCGGCGCACGCCGGGGCCATCGTCCAACTGTTCAGTCGCTGGGTGGACGCGGTCGACTCGAGCTGGATCGACGCGCTGGTCGAAAGCTTTCCCAGCTTGGTCGAGGTCCTTGGAGGAGAGCGCCTCGTGGGCCTCGCGGAACAGTTGAGCCGCCGGATTTGGATTGCCCGCGACATAACGCGTTCGGAGTTCGCGGCGAACCTTCGACCGTTGGCCCGGGCCTGGGGCCCGGGCCATGCCGGCCGGGCCGCCTCGCTGGCCCGTGAGGCGCTCAAGAGCGATGAGTCCATCGTCAGGCGTGAGGCGGCCCGAAGCCTCGCGGTCGCGCTGGGCCTGACGCGCGGCTTCCAGACGCTGCTGGGCGAGCTCTCGGCCGCGCTCCCGGCAGGCCGCGAGCATGCCTTCAGGGCCGCCGGCGCGCTCGGCGCCGCGGCCCCCAGCCTCGCGACCGGGTCCGGCTCCGTCGCCGACGACGCGCTGGCGCTCTTGGACAGTCCTTTGGTCAGGGACGACACGCCCGGCGCGCGTCTTTCCCCGCGTGAGCGGCTGGCCAAGGTAGGGCGCATGGTCAAACCCGGTTTCTTCCATGACCGCCGCGAACTCGCTGAGCTGGACGCGAGACGATTGACCCAGATCTTGGTGGACCGCTACGCGCGTCGGGGCTCGGCGGGCCTCAAGTCGATCGAGTTCAGCGACGGCGGGGATTCCGTGTCCGATTACCATGAGGTCATGAAGGAGGCGTTCGAGCTGCTGCCGCCGCGACGCCACGCGCGTCCGGAGGGCCTGCCGGTTCGGGGAACGATGCAGTCCCTGACGGCGACGCGTTACGAAGGCTTGGACCCGATCGTCGGGAGGCTCTCGTTCGCCGGGGTCTACGGTCGGACGGCGGTTTTCCTCGGGCCGGGGAAGGCCGTGCATTTGAAGTTCCTCAAGACCGGCGAGGATCCGGCCGTGCTGGCCTACGAGCATGACGTTTCGGATTTCCTGCGCGGCAAAAGCGGCGAGTGGGGCTTGCGCGGCGTTTATCCGCGAGGCGCGGCACGGCTGGCGAAGGTCGCCCTCAAGGACATGCCGGCCGAGGTGCTGGGCGAACTCCGGCGAAGCGCCGGAGAGGGCAAGCTCAGTGAAGGGCGTGACGAGGTTTTCTTCACCGCCTACGAGGTCGACTTGGTTGACGGCAAGAACCCTTATCGCGTCTATCTCAACGACCCGTCCGTTGCCCATGACGAGTTCCTCAAAGCGTTCGAGATCAACGTCCATGACCGCTTCGTCATGGCCCGGCACGGGCTTTTCGACCTCGAGATCATCGAGCTGTTCCACAACCAGGAGCACGCCCAGCACCGGCGCTACGACTGGATGGTGGACGTCAAGAATCACCAGCAGCACCGCAGCGGCGCGGGGCGGCTCAACGACTTCGTCGGAGCGACGCTTTACCCCAACGTCCGGTTCAGCGGCCCGGCCGACCTGGCGAGCCTGAGCTTCATCGACGATCTGATCGAGGACAAGCGCGCCCGCCAGTTAGCCGACGACCGCTTCGGACGGCTGTTGAACATGGTCGACCGCGACCGGGGCCGGGCGCATAACTACATCGCCTCCGCGTTGCTGGGAGACACCTTGCTGTCGCTGGCGTTGATCCCGCCGACCTACCTGGAGCGCCGAGGGGAGCTGGACGTCGCGCGCGAGTCGTCCGGGGAACCCTCGTTGCTCAAGCGGAGCCTGGAGACGCTGTTCGCGACGGCTTTCAGCGCGTACAACGGCGGACGCTCTGACGCCGCTTCGCCGGAAATTTTTAACGTCGGCTTGATGGCGGCGCAGATGGCCTACTTCATGACCGATGCCTACGTCGGGGACCTGTCGCGGGGCTCGATTCCCGCGGCGCTTTATCCGGGCGCCAAGGTCATCTACGGCGAGCCCGGCGGCTCGCGCGGCTGGACCGAGCGCGGCTGGGACATACGGCGCGCGACTCACGTCCTGCCCGCGCCCGGCGCGCCGGTCCAGCGCAGCCGGGACCTGGGGCCGGTGAACGGCGCCAATCCCTTGCAGGCCCTGATACGCGGGCTTTACCTCGCGACGGTCCGGTTGACGGCGGGCTAGGAGCCCCTCACGCTAACTTTCTCCCGTAGGGAGAGGGTGCTTAAGAAATCCCGGGTCCGCGGCGCCCTCGCTCCAGGCGGGCAGCAGGAACGAGAAGGTCGAGCCTTTGCCGGGCTCGCTTTCCAGCTCCAGCGCGCTGTGGTGGGCTTCCAGGATTTGGCGGGCCAGCGAGAGGCCCACGCCGAAGCCCTCGGCGGCGGTCTTGCCTTCCTCGGTGCGGAAAAACCCCTCGAGAATCTTGGCCTTCTGCTCGGGGGCGACGCCGATGCCGGTGTCCTTTACCGCGACGCGCACGCGGGCTCCCGGCGCGGGCGCGGCTTTCACCGTGATGCGCCCGCCCTCGGGGGTGTACTTGAACGCGTTGCTGAGCAGGTTCGCGATCACGACCGCCAGGGCCTCGGGGTCGGCGTTCGCGGGCGGGGTGGCGGGGGCGACCTCGAGCGAGGCGTCGAGCCCCTTGCGCAGCCTCAGGATGTCGAGGCGCGCCAGGCCCTCGCGCAGCAAATCCTCGAGCTGGACCTTCCGCGGCGAGAGCACGAAGCGGCCGGCCTCGAGCTGGGCCATCTTCATCAGGTTGTGCACCGTCAGCGACAGCGTCCGGACGTTGCCCTTCAGCAGCCGGTAGCAGTTTGTGCGCTTCTCGGGCTGGGACAGCCCCTCGGTCTCCTCGAGGATCGCCGACACGCCCTGGATCGAGGTCAGCGCGTTGGAGACCTCGTGGCTGAGCAGGGAGAGCAGGCGCGTCTTGAACTTCCCGAGCTCGAGCATACGGCGGTGCTGGGCGTTGAGCCGCTCGGCCATGTCGCGCATCGTCAGCCCGAGGCTGCTTATCTCGACCGAGGACTCCGACGGCGGGGCGTCCCAAGGGCGGCCGAGCTGCCACGCGCGCGCGCCTCTCTCCAGCGCCGTGATCGGCCGCACCCAAAAGCGCGTGAGCATCAGCGCGAGCAAGGCGCAGGCCGCTGTCCCGGTCAGAAGCAGGATCAGCAAGGTCCGTCGCGCGGCCTCCTCGGCCGCCAGGCGCCGCGTCTCCAGCTCGCGCACGCTGGCGTCCTTGAGCGCGAGCACCGGCGTCAGCACGTCCTCGAGCGTCGGGCGCCGCGAGACGATCATGCCCGCGTCCGCGGACGGCAGCCGGCCGGCGCGCTTGCGCGCGAGCCAGCCCTCCTGGCGCGAAAGATGGAGGGCGAGCTGGCCGTCGAGCCCGTCCAGCGAGGCGCGCTCCTGCGCCCCGGCGAGCAGGTCCGAGAGGCGCGACTCGACCCCGCGCACGTCGCTCAGCGCCTTCCTGCGCTCGGCGAGCCACGTCGCGTCCCCGGAGAGCAGGTACTCGTCGGTCGCCTGGTCGATGCGCCTCAGGCCGTCGCGCAGCCGCGGCAGCTCCGTGAGCGCGGAAAGGTCGCGCTGGAAGGCGCGCTCGAGCCTCGCGCGCGAGGCGGCCAGCATGCCGTAGGCGGCGCCGAAGCCGGCGGCCGCCAGGGCCGCGATCCCGACCAGCAGGACCTGCTGGCTGCGCAGCGTCCTCGCGGTCATCATGGGGCGGTCTCCATCGCGCGCGCGCGGGCCTCGAGGCGCGAGGCCTCGAGGGAGCGGTTCTCCCGCTTCAGCAGCTCGGCGTAGCTCTCCAGGATCGGCGCCAGGGCCGAGTCCTCTTTCCCGCGCTCGCGCTCGATCGCGTCGATCGCGCGCCTGTAGAACGCCTCGGCGCGCGCGGGCCGGCGCCGGGCCTCGTAGAACAAGGCCATCGTCGAGAGGGCGGGCGCGAGGCTCGCCGGGTCGGGGCCGGCGGGCGGGCGCTGCAGCTCCAGCGCGCGCAGGTAGAGGCGCTCGGCCTCGTCCATGCGCCCGCGCTCCTGCTCGAGCAGGGCGAGGTCGGAGAGCCGGGCCGCGACCTCGGCCGGGACGCCGGTCTTCTCGACCAGGGCGAGCGCGCGGCGCGCGTAGTCCGCGGCGTCCGCGTAGCGCCCCTGCGCTTGGTACAGCAGCGCGAGGTCGTTGATCCACTTCAGCAGCTCCGGATCGTCGCGCCCGAGCGCCCGCTCCATGATCGCGAGCGCGCGCCGGCTCAGGCGCTCCGACTCGCGGTACCTGCGGCCGGCGCGGCTCAGGCTCGACAGCAGGTCCAGGCTCGCGACGGTCTCGGGGCTGTTCTTGCCGTGGGCGGACTCGTAGGCGGCGAGGGCCGAGCGCGCCTCGACCTCGGCCTCTCCGGGCCGGCCCTCGGTCGAGTGCAGCAGCGCGAGCC
>CAZMIB010000171.1:0-6221 GCA_964566245.1 uncultured Elusimicrobia bacterium
GCTTCGCGCGCGGCTGGAAGGCGCGCTCGCGGCTCCGGCCGCGGCGGCCAAGCGCCTCGCTCGCCGCGCGGGACTCGCGGCTCCCGAGGCGCCGAGCCCCGGGGCGGACGTCATCAATCTCAGCTTGGGCTCGGGCGGGAACTCGTCCTCGAAGCTTTCGGTCGCTTTCACGAGAGTCGCCGAGCACGTCAACGCCCAAGGCAAGTCGGTCGCCGTCTTCGCCGCCGAGGGCAACGCGGGCGCGGCCCGCCAGACCGTCAGCCAACCCGGCGCCGGCTACAAGGTTTTCGGCGTTCCCGCGTTCACGAAGGGCGAGGCCGACGGCCTGCCGCACACCTCGCTGTTCTCCTCGGTCGGCTGGAGCTGGGATCCCGACCTTGGCCGGTACCATAACGCCGTCGCCGCCGGTCCGGTCGGCGGCAACGTCACCAGCCCGAGTTCGGCCGTTCCCGAGGAGCAGGCGAAGGAGGACTTTTACCGCTACGGGGTCCGCTCCGCGAAGAGCCGCAGCGGTCCCGCGTCCCCCGGCGACTCGGCGGACAAGATGACCACCACGATGTCCGGCACGTCCCAGGCTTCGCCGGGCGCGGCCGGGATAGGGGCCTTGGTCATCCAGGCCGCGCGGCGCGCGACCAACGGCAAGCTGCGCGAGCGCCTGCTGTCCGAGGCGTGGCTGCTGGTCCGCGGCGTGATGATGCGCACCGCCCGCGACGTCGGCGAGCCGGGGCAGCGCCAGGGCGCCGGCTTCCTGGACGCCGAGGCCGCGGTGAGGCTGGTCGAGGACAGCTCGGGGGCCAAGGCGGCCGGGCGCCGGAAGGCGTCGGGGCCCGCGGCCTCTTCCGAGGAGCGAGAGACCTCCTGGGACTGGCTGGACGAACTCCGCGCGGTCATCGACGCCGGCATGGCGCCGTATCTCGCCGCGCGCGAGGCGCGCGACGAGTCGCTGACGCGCACGGTCGGGCCGGAGCCCGAGAAGGTCGACAAGAAAAAACTGGTGGAGGCTTTGCAGGCCGCGGGCCGGGAAAAGGCCAAGATCCTCGCCGAGGAAAAAACGAAGCGGCTGCCGGATCTGCTGAAGGCCCTCGACGCCAAATCGCAGAAGGTCTGGCTTGTCCGCTACCAGGCCGCGTTCGAGCTGTTCAACTTCAGGCTCGAGCAGTCCGCCCCGGCGCTCGCCGAGGCGGCGCTGAATGATCCCGACGCGCGCGTGCGGCGCGTCGCTTTCGAGGCTCTCGCCGAGCTCAGGTCGCCCGAGAGCGCCAAGCCGCTCGATAAAGGACTGCAGGATGATCGGTGGGAGGTTCAGCTTTACGCGGCCTACGCCTTGGCGCGCCGGGGCGACCCGCGCGGCCTGCCTCGGCTGATCGCGATGCTGGACGGGAAGGGCGCGGCCGAGCTTACGAGCCGCCGCATAAGCGCGGCCTTCCTCGCCGGCGAGCTGGCCGCCGCGGCGGGCGCCCCGGCCGCGGCCGTCCAGGCCGCCCGCGACAAGCTCGCGCACGCGGAGAGAAAAGACGCGCGTCCGTCATTCGTCGGGCTCAGGGCGCGCCTTCGGGCCGCCCAGGCCGTCGAGGACGCCGGCCTCCCGGCCTACAACCAGGTGGTCAAAGCCCTGGCGCGCCGGGTCCAGGACGCCGGCGAGGTCGACACCGTCCGCCACGTGGCCTTGGCCGCGCTCGGCGAAATGGTCTCGGGCAGCGAGGCTTCGTTCTCCGGGAAGATACTGACGGACGTGCTCAAGGTGGCGGGTCCCACGCAGACCGTCCTTGATCGGGACATCAACCGCTTCTTCGCCTTGGTCGCGCGCAAGAAGACCTTGGTCGCGCTCGCCCGTTCCGACGAGGCGAAAAAGGACTTCTTGGACTTCATCGCCGCGAACCGCGCCTGGGTCGGCCGCGGCGGACAGATGGGCGCCCTGGTGAAGACGATCGCCGGCCTGATGGGCGTCGATCCCGACCTGCCGACCCCGATTCCCGACCCGCGCGGCAAGGGCGTGCCGGGCGTCGACGGGCGACTGGGGCCGGTGCAGCTTCTGGTCGAGATCCCGCGCGAGAAGGCGACGATCCAGCGCTTCAGCTTCTTCAAGGACGAGAAGGGCGCCGGGACGACGGCGGTCGAGGCCGAGGCGGCCACGGCGGGAGTCGATCCCGCGTTGATCAAGCGCCACGAGGGCCGCCTGCGCGCGACCTTGCCGGACGTCAACGGCGTCACGCTCGAGGTCCCCGCGGCCCGTCGCGCGGCGCTCGTGGAGGCTCTGACGGCCGCGGGACTCAAGGTCCATCCGGCGCGCCCGATCCATCTCAAGATCAAGGATACCGGTCCGCTTTCGACGATGCCTCGGGTCCGCGCCGCGGGCGGCACGGGCAAGGGCGTCACGATCGCGGTCGTCGACGAGGGCGGGGACGTGAACCACCCGGCCTTCAAGGGCCGCGTGCGCGCCGTCAAGAACTTCACCGAGGACGGCGACGTGGACGACGTGGGCCAGGAGACGATCGGCCACGGGACGCACGTGGCGGGCATCGCGGCCGGCGACGCGGTGGACGGCTCGCCGTACGTCGGCATGGCCCCCGAGGCCAAGATCGTGTTCGCGAAGGTCTTGGGCTCCCGCGGCGGGACGGACGTCCAGGTCATGGAGGGCCAGGCCTGGGCCGCGAGCCTCAGCGCCGACCCGCTGAAGGATCCGATCATCATCAACGAGTCGTTGGGCGGCCCCGGCGAGAAGGACTCGGCCTTCAATCGCGCGGTCAACAAGCTGGTGCTCGCCGGCGCGATGTTCGTCGCGGCGGCCGGCAACGAAGGCCCGACCAAGGGCACGGTCGGCAACCCGGGGAACGCGGCGCTTTCGTTCGCGGTCGCCTCCGCCGGCAAGGATCGGAAGCTCGTCGACTATTCCTCGCGCGGGACCGAGGAGGAACCCTCGGTCGCGGTCATGGACTTCGGCGGCCGGGCGTTCTTCGGCCGGGACAACCCGTACGAGATCACCTCGGCGAACAGCACCCGCCTCGCGAAGGAGAACCAGGACAAGCCGACCACGGTCTGGTATCCGGACAAGAAAACCGGCAAGCCGCTTTACCAGGACATGTCGGGCACCTCGATGGCCGCGCCGCACGCGGCCGGCAAGCTCGGGGTGCTCGTCGGCTTGATGCTGGAGCGCATGCTCGAGCTGCCGCTCGGCTGGCAGTTCTGGCTCGCTAAGTTCGTCAGGGAGCACGTGACCAAGACGCCCCAATACGCCGACTACGAGGCGGGGGCGGGCTTGTTCGACAACGTCGCCGAGGTCGCGAAGGCTCTGCGCGAGTCCATGGCCACGCCCGCCTCGATCAAGAAGATCCGCGACGAGGCGCGCTCTCTCGACGAGAAGGCGAAAAAGGATCACGGAAACCCCTCGGGCAAGCCGGGCCGCGGGCCCGTGCGAGTCGCTCCCTTCGACCGCGTGACGCGGCTGGCCGTGGTCGCGGATACGCCCGCGCCGGAGTCCGCCGAGCTTCAGCCCTCCAAGTCGCGGGCTCCTCCCGCGGAGCCGGCCCGGTCGTTGAGCGAGCTCCGGGACGTGCTGAGCGCGGGGCCGCGGGACGCGCAAGGCAAACGCGTCACGCCGTACGTCTTCCAAACCGCCGACGGGCAGTTGTTCCACGCCCGGGCGGCCGGCCTCGAGGGCTTCCTCTGGTCGAAACTGGAGCTGGAGCGGGTCCTCGGGTCCGAGGTCCTGGAGAAGCAGTGGCTCTACTTTTTTCCTTATCTAGAGACGGTACTCGGCGTCTATCCGTGGAGCCAGCCCGCCCGCGAGCGCGTCCGCGCGCTGCGCGCCTCGACCGAGCCGTTCGCGGTCCGCAATAAGGCCCTGAATGACGCTCTGATCGACATCACGCGCGGCTTCCAGGAGCAGGCGCGGCGGCTGGACGCGGCCGGCTGGAGCCGCGGCTACGCGGCCTACGAGCTCTTCGCCCGCGCGGCCAACATGCCCGGCTTCATCGCCGCGACGCGAGGCGAGCCCCGACCCTCCGCGCCGCCGGTCAAGGGGCGGCTGTTCAAGGATATCACCGACGAAGCCCAGCGAGCCATACAGGCGCTGGGCTTCGACGCGACCTGGCTCATGGGCCTGTTCCCGATGGACGACTGGGGGACCGGCGGGGGGTCGCCGTACTCGATCTCCGATTACGACCGCATCCATCCCGATCTGGGAACGGACGCGGAGTATCGCGAGCTGGTCGAGCGAAGCCACCGGCTGGGGCACAAGGCGCAGATGGACTTCGTGCCGAACCACACCGCCGCGACGCATCCCTGGGTCAAGCTCCACCCGGCCTGGTACATCCATCAGGCGGTTCCCGAGGGGGCCGATCCGGCCAAGGCGCCGGCGAATCATTTCCCGGTGCTCGCCGAGGACGGCCGCTGGTACTGGATCCACTACGGAGGCTACCTCGAGGGCGACGTGACGCCGATCTACTGGGAGAAGACGGCCCAGCTCGACTACTCGAACCCCGAGGTCCGGCGGCAAATGATCGACCTGGCCGTCGGCTTCGTGCGGCGCTTCGACGTCGACGCGTTCCGGGTCGACATGGCCTACCGCCTGCTCAACCGCAACTTCGCCGCCTCCTGGGGCGTCGCGATGCCGAAGGAGGAGTTCCTCGAGGAGCTGATACGCGAGGTCAAGGCCGCGAAGCCCTCGGCGGCCTTCATCGCCGAGGCGTACTCGAACTGGGACGAGCTCTCGGCGGCCGGCTTCGACCTCATCTACAACAAGAACGACCACGACAAGGAGCGCGGGGAAATCGGCTGGTACGACGCGCTGCGCGAGCGCCGCCCGGCGACGCTGCGCGAGGCCCTGAGGCGGCTCGCCTTCCTATTGTGGCAGCGCGGCGGAGCCGCGGGCCAGCAGTTCGGCGGCAACCACGACGAGTGGTCGCCCGAGCGCGCGTTCGGCGACTGGATGCGCGGGGCGATGTTCCTGACCTTGCTGCTGCCGGGCTCGCTGTTGTTCCTGGCCTCGGCGGAGATAGGCTTCGATCGCCCCGAGCCGCGCGATCCCTCCGAGGCGGCCAAGCCGCTGCCTCTCGGCGTGCCGGTCACGATCGACTGGCACGACGGCAACCCGGATATCCGCCGCTTCTACTCCAAGGTGGCGTTCGAGCTGCGCCGGAAGCTGAGGGCCGAGCTCGGAGAGGCGGCGATGTTCGCGCTCGACTTCAAGGGCTCTCCCGCGGTCGGCTACGCCCTGCTTCCGGGCCGCGGCGCGGCCGAGGGCGCGCGCGGCTATTTGGTGGTCGCCAACCCCAACGACTCGGATATCCTGGTCGAGATCAAGCGGCCGGACCTGGGGCTCGACTACACCGGGCCGCTCCCGGCCCACGGCTCGTCGGTCGTGCCGTTCGAGCCGAGCCCGCGCGGGCGGACATGGGACGGACTCGCGGGTCCGCTGCCCGCGGCGCCGGACGTCGAAGGGTAGTTTCGCCTACTTCCCGAGAGGGACGATCCACTCCAGCGACAGCGCCGAGGCTCCCGGCGCGGCGGCGTAGAGCAAGCCGAGCCCGAGAGGCTTGAACGCGACCCGGGCCCCGAAGGAGAGCCGGTCGCGTCGCGCGGAGGAGGGGGGCCCGCAGGACGCCGAGCCGAGGGACGCGCAGGTCTCCGAGACGTTCGCGAACGACCGGCTGTACGACGCGTAAGGCGCCCAAAGCCAGTCCTTTCCGGCGTCGAAGGGGGCGGCGACCGCCGCCGTCACGCCGAAGCCCCCGCCCCTGCGATCGCGATCCAAGGTGTCGTTGAAGTACGGCGTGTCGGCGTGAAGCCGCTGGTCGAGGTACGCGTAGCCCGCGGCCAGCGCGACCGGCAGGCGCACGCGCGACGAGGCGTCGAACGGATCGGCCACGACGGCCGCCGCCGCCCCGCCCCCTTGGACGAGATCGTCCCCGTAGTTGCCGGTGAGGGTGTCGCGTATGCCTCCGACGCCGTCGGCTTGAGCGAAGGACGCCACGAAGCCCGCGCCGACATGCGGGGTCAGGCTCCGAATAAGGCTCGCGGAGAGCCCCAGCCCGGTGACGTTCTGATACGGCCCCCCGTCGCCGGAGCCTTGTCCGTAGGAGACGCGCAGCGGAGCGAAGGTTGCCGCCCAGGCGCCCGGCGCGGGCGCCGCGCGCGGCAGCGCGGCGGAGATCGTGGGCGCCCATATCTCGGTCGCGGCGAAATCGGCGCCGGGCTCGACGAGCCGCGGGGCGGCCGCCGCG
>CAZMIB010000172.1:0-6197 GCA_964566245.1 uncultured Elusimicrobia bacterium
CGCACGAGGCGCCCGTGCGGCGCGACGACCCGCGCGAGCCCCCGGCCGCCGAGGCGCGCCCAAGCCAGGCGCGCTCCCGGGAAGCTCAGCGCGGGATCGAAGAAGTACTCCGCCGGGTCTGCCCCCGGCTTCAGCCCCGGGGCCGCCGCGCGCGCGTAGTCCGGCGCGGCGTCCTCCTCGAGCCAGTAGTAGTAGCTGAACCAGCGGTCCGGGGCCGCGACCGCGACCAGGTCGCCCGCGCGCGGGTGATCCAAGCCCCGGCGGCGCTTGCCCTCGTCGTCGAGCACCGCCTCGACCCCGGCCAGGCTGCCGAGCCAGCTCTTGACCGCGCGCGCGAGCTCCGGCCGCCTGACGTAGACGTGGGCGATCTGCCCGTCGGCCACGCCGAACGCCTCGGAGGCCTCGAGATCCATCGCCTCCCATGAAAGCTCCGAGCGCGCGCGCAGCAGGCCGGCGCTGCGCAGGGAGCGGTTGATCGGCACCGCGCCGCGCACGTCGGAGAACGAGCAGCCCGAGACGACGACGACGCGCCCGCCGTCCGAAAGGAACGCCTCCATCAGCGCGCCGCAGGCCTCGTCGAGCGCCGAGAGCTCGGAGCGCAGCGCCGGGTTGGCCGTCCCCAGGCGGGATAGAGCCGACTCGAGATGGGGCATGCCGACCAAGGTCAGCGACGGCCGGCGGGCCTCGTAAAGCACCCGCGCGCAGTCGGCGATCCAGCGGCTCGCCTGCATGCCGGCGCGCGGCCCGCGGTGCCGGTCGTGCGGGAAGGGGCCGAGGCGCGCTCGGAGGAACGGCCTGAGATCGGAGGGCTCGACGTCGAGCTCGGAAACCCGGCGGCCGTCGGCGGTCGCGACCGTCCGCGCGCCGACCGAGATCAGGCCCGGGCCGCGAGCGCCTCCAGACCAGAAGACGCGCGCGCACGTGAACGCCGCGTCGCGGCGGCGGCCCGCGTCCCAGACGGTCTCGCCGGCCGTAAGCGGATCGAGCTCCCGCTCGAAGGCGATCGCGTTGGACTCGCGCGAGTACCAGCCGTTGCCGACGCAGCCGTGGCGCCCCGGCTCCAGGCCGGTCGAGAAGGTCGCGCGCGTCGGACCCACGAGCGCCGGGAAGACGGGGCGCAGCTCCCGCTGGCCCCCGGCGCGGGCGAGCGCGGTCAGCCGCGGGGTCCACTCGCCGAGCAGCGAGGGCGACAGCCCGGACACGTCCAGCGCCAGCGTCCGGCAGATTTTCATGCGCGGCGATTATAGCCGCCCCCGCGCGGGCCGCCCATCGCCGCCGCATGAAGCCTTGTTGTCCCGCGGATGAACGGCCCCGGCGTCACGCGAGGCCGAACGCGAGTTTACCCGTCGGAGGCGGCGAAAGCCGGGCGGGGGAGCTAGACTCCCGGCGTGAGACGCCGGCTCACCTACGTTCAAGCGGCGCCGTCGAAGGAACGCGATGAAATGTTTACGCGAGGGTCCAGGGCCGCCCGAGGGCGCCGCTCCTATAATGGAATCGGACGTCTTGAGAGGACGTCGGAGGGGACCATGGCACAATTGACGCGCACCGAAAAGGAGGGAGGAGCCGATGAAAGCCGTCACGTTCCAAGGACCGGGAGAGCTTAGGCTCGAGGACGTGCGCGAGCCCAAGATACAGGAGCCGGGCGACGCGATCGTGCGCATCACGACCAGCGCGATCTGCGGCACCGACCTGCACATGCTGCGCGGGACGGTCGGGGGGATACGCCCCGGGACGGTGCTCGGCCACGAGGGCGTCGGCATCGTCGAGGAGATCGGCCGCGGCGTGAGGAACTTCAAGCCGGGGGACCGCGTCGTGATCCCCTCGACGATCTGCTGCGGCTGGTGCGCCTACTGCCGGGCCGGCTACCAGTCGCAGTGCGACAACGCGAACCCGCGCGGCCGCAAGGCCGGGACCGCCTTCTTCGGCAGCCCGGAGGACGGCGGCGGCTTTCACGGCCTGCAGGCCGAGAAGGCTCGCGTGCCGTTCGCGTACGCGAACCTGGTCAAGCTCGACGATGAGATACGCGACGACCAGGCGATCCTTGTCTCGGACGTCTTCCCGACCGGCTGGTTCGGCGCGAAACTGGCCGAGGTGCGGTCCGGCGACACGGTGGCGGTCTTCGGCTGCGGACCGGTCGGCCAGTTCGCGATCACCGCCGCGAAGCTGATGGACGCGGGGCGCATCTTCGCGATCGACACCGTCGCGACCCGCCTGGACATGGCGCGCGACCAGGGGGCCGAGGTCATCGACTTCAACGCCGAGGACCCGGTCGAGACGCTGCTCGAGCTGACCGGAGGTATCGGCGTGGACCGGGCGATCGACGCGGTCGGCGTCGACGCCTACCGGCCCCAGCGCGGGCCGGCCGCGGCGAAGGCCAAGCGCAGCGAGGCTCACTTCCGCCAGGAGATCGAGGAGATACTCTCGCGCTCGAAGGCCGGCAACGGCCGCGTGCACCCGGGCAACGCCCCGTCCCAGGTCCTGCTGTGGGCGACCGAGGCGCTGGCGAAGGCCGGGACCTTGGGGATCATCGGAGTCTACCCCTCGGGCGAGATATTCTTCCCGCTGGGCGAGGCGGTCTCGAAGAACCTGACGATCCGCATGGGCAACTGCAACCACCGCAAGTACATCCCGAGGCTGCTCGATCTCATCAAGATCGGCCAGGTGGACCCCGCGCGGGTGCTGACGCAAAGCGAGCCGTTCGGCTCGGTGCTGGACGCCTACGCGGCCTTCGAGGAGCGGCAGGCGGGTTGGCTGAAGGTCAAGCTGGACTTGGCGGGGACGCGCTGATCCGAGGGCTTACTCGCCGTCGGAAGGCGGCGCCGCTCCCGACCCCGCGCCGCCGCCGTCGGACATACCCGGCGGCAGGCCGGCCGCGGCGGGGTCGAAACCCTCGGGCATGCCGGGCGGCATCCCGCCCATGCCCGGAGGCGCCCCCTTAGGGAACTTGCCCGGCTTGAAGCCCGGAGGCGGCGAGCCGAACTCCGGCGGGATTCCATCCGGCGACGACGACTGCGGCGGCGGCGACGCGGCCAGCTTCTTGCATTCGCCGGTGAGCTCGCTGGAGAGCCGGCTCTCGCAGACGTTGCGGCTCGGCGAAACCACGGCGCGGCAGGCCGCCGACGCGCCGCAGGCTCCGGGGTCCCGGCTCTTGAGGGCGTTCAGGAGGGTCCGGTTGCGCTCGCACTCCCCGCGCCCGCCGCCCTTCTGGTAGCGCGAGCAGTCCTCGCCCTCGATCAAATTCGAGATGCGCTTGCAGAAATATTGAACCTGCTGCACGAACATCGGATGCGGCAGCTTCAGGTCGCGCAGCGCCTCCTCGCCGCAGGCGTTCGACATCGAGCCCTTGCGCTGCGCGGAGATAAGAAGGCCGCAAAGCTTGGCCGCCTGGACGTTGTCCAACGGGGCGTCGACCGAGGCCAGGAACGCGACGCAAGACTCGCCGCCGGCGCGCGGGTCGATGAAGCTCTTGAACGCCGCGTCGGTCGATTGGCGCTCCTCGCACAGGCTCTTCGCGGAGTGGCCGATCGAGCCCGAGCGGAACATCCCGAGCGGCGCGCAGGCCTTCTTGTCCTTCTCAAGCACCGCGTGGCACTCGAAATAGTCCACGAGCTGATTGACGTACTTCGGCTTGAGACGCGCGGAGGCCCACGGGTTAAGGCAGGCCTCGACCGGGTTCACTTGAAAGCCGATGGCCTCGCTCAAAGTCGGGGGCTTGGGGGGCATGGGCGAGCCGCGGGGGGGGAGAAAGCCGCTGGGCAAGCCGGAAGGGGCCGTCTCGGCCGAGGGAGCCTGCGGCATCGAGGCCGGGGCGGGCGCGGGAGTCTCGACGGAGCGGCGCTCGACTTTATTCGCGTAATGGTACAGCCCCGCCAGCAGGCCGAGGCCCACGAAGAGAGTGGTCCAGCCCCCGCCCGTCTTGCGCGCGTGGTGCATCCGCTCTCCCTATTCGAACGCGAGATAGGTACCCTTGCCGCTCGTCCATCCGGTGTAGGGGCTGTAATAGTACGTCGATGGGAAGGAAATCGTCACATGGTCCGGGCCCGAGGTCGCGACGAGGTTCGGGCAGTTGCCGGTGGTCGCGGCATAGTAGCCGCCGTACCACGCGTAGTACCACCACCACCAATAGTAGTAGTAGCCCCAGTACGGGTTGCCCATGCCGGCCGTCGGTATCTTGCAGGTGCCCACGCCCTCGGGCAACGTGTAGAAGAACTGCTGGCCCTTGCGAGTGATCACCGTGGTCAGCGACGGGGGGGCGAACGGCGGGGCATACCAGCCCAGGAGGTGATAGTAGTACCAGTACGCGTAGCCCCACGGGTACCACCAGTACCAACCGTAGTACCAGCCGTAAAAAGGATAGTAAACCAGCGACGGAGGGCCGCTGACGATGATCGCCTTCACGCTGCTCGGCACGGTGATCGTGCAGGTGCCCCACCATGACGCCGTGCAGTTGACCTCCCCGGTGTCGATCGGGTTGCCCTCGCTCGCGAAGCGCCCGACCTTCTTGAGGAACACGTCGTCCGCGGCGATGATCCCGCCCGTGTCCATCTTCAGGTTCTGTATGCCCTGAGCGTAGTCGCCGGAGGCGGTCAGGCCGACGTACAGCCGGCTCGGGTCGTCGCGCGACAAGAAGCTGTCGCCGGTGGTCGTGACGCTGGCGTACGAACCCAGGGGGGCCGGATAATACGTGTTCAGCGTGAGGCTTTCGGTGGCGATCTCCAGGGGGGCGAGGGTGATCACGAGCGCGGCCAGGAGAACGGCGCGGCGGGGGGGCTCGTTCATCGTTTCGGCCGTCTGCGCTTCCTTAGTATAGCCCCCGCCCCCGCGGCGTCAAGACCCCTTAAAAATGATAGAAGTGTTTCGAGACGACCATGAGCCTGACCTACCTGAAGCAGATTATCGCCGCCGGCGGGCCGATCTTGATTTTTCTGTGCCTGCTCTCGATCTACACCCTCGCCGTCATCTGGGAGCGTTACGTCGCGTACAAGCAGTTCCGCGAGGGGCTGAACGACGCGGCGGAGCGCGTCCGCCAGGCGCTGAAGGACGACAAGCTCGACTCGGCCCTGGACGCCTTCAAGTCGCAGCGCGATCCGGTGCATTGGGTTTTCGTGCGCGTGATGACCTCGCGCGGCTCGCGCGACGAACGGCGCGTCTCCTGCGAGCGCGTGATCGAGCGCCAGATGACGCGCCTGCGCTCGGGCCTGACCGCGCTCGGCACGATCGGCTCGACGGCCCCGTTCATCGGCCTGTTCGGCACCGTCCTGGGCGTGATGCGCGCCTTCCGCGACCTCGCGGCCTTCCAGGGAGCCGGCCCGGCGGTCGTCGCGGTCGGCATCTCGGAGGCGCTGGTCGCGACCGCGGCCGGGCTGTTCGTCGCGATCCCGTCGATCGTCGCGTACAACGCCTTCCAGCGCCGGTCCGAGCAGTTCGCCGAGGAGCTTACCTGGCTCAGCGAGGAAGTGCTCGAGCGCGCGCCGCTTTCGTAAAACCGCATGCCGAAGCCTCTTACCAAGCACCGCGGGACGATCGCGGAGATCAACATGATCCCGCTGATCGACGTCGCGCTGATCCTGCTGATCGTCTTCATGGTGCTGACCCCGGTCCTGGTCCAGTCCGAGCTGATGGTCAAGCTGCCGAAGGCCCAGCAGGGGACGCCGGCCGACCAGCAGGCGACGCTGCAGGTCCAGATCGACGCGCACGGCGCCATCTACGTCGGCGGGACGCGCGTCCGCCCCGAGAGGCTGGAGCGCGAGCTGACCGTGCGCCTGTCCAAGTCGGCCCAGAAGACGCTGCTCGTGCAGGCCGACCGCGGCGTGCCGGTCGAGAAGGTCGTGTTCGTGCTCGACATCGCGAAGAAGCTCGGCGTCGGCAAGCTCGGCATCGGCGTCACACCGACGTAAACGACGGACGGTCGCCGCTTTGAGGCCCTACCTCGCGTACTCGACGGCCTTTCACGCCGCCCTCCTGGCGGCGGCGTTCATCTTCGTGCGCCAAGGCCCGCTGAGCCTGCCCGGCCCCGTCTACCAGATCGACTTCATCGGCGCCTCGGGAAGCGGCGGAGGCGCGCGCAAGGAAGCCGTGTCCGAAGCTTCCCGGCCGGAGGCGTCGAAGCCGGCCTCCCGGCCCGAGGCCGCCGCGCCGTCGCCCAAGCGCGCGGCGCCCGCCGCGCGTCCTTCCGCGGCGCGCGAGGAGGACGATTT
>CAZMIB010000173.1:0-6156 GCA_964566245.1 uncultured Elusimicrobia bacterium
GGCCGCGCCGCCGGCGCGGACCGCGTGCCCGCGGACGGGGTCCGGACTCTCGGCCCCGCGCGCAGGGCCGCCGTCCTGGCCTTTCTTCTTTTCTTCTCCTCGCCTCTGGGCGCCCGGGCCGCCGACCTGGCCGCTCTCCAGGTCTCCGTCGCCGCGCCGGACCCGGTCGTCGCCGGGGAGACGGTCTCGTTTCAGGCGCTCGCGGTGAACAACGGCCTCGAGGCTTGGACCCCGAGCACGTACTATTGGGAGGCCGAGATCTACGACCTCGACCGCAACTTCATCACGAAGCTCGACCGCATCGAGCCGCCCAACGAGGTGCGCCCCGGCGAGACCTCGAGCGCGGTGTTCTTCTTCCAGGTTCCCGACACGATCTCCGGGCGCCGCCTGTTCCGCGTCTTTTTGACGCACGCGGGCAACCGCCTGATCGAGTCGGACTACCGCGGCTTCCAGATCCTCGAGCGCGCGATCACGCCGCCGAAGCTGCCGGACTACAAGGTCGGGGGCAACGTCACCGTCTCGTACAAGAACTCCTCCCAGAACGGCTGGTCGGACCACAACGGCGCGACCTCGGCGAACCTCATCGGCAAGATGCAGGACTCCTCCTTTCTGTTCAACACCTTCATCCTGAGCAGCAAGTCGAACGCCTTCAACCCGTACGTCCTGTTGTTCAACTATTACGCCCCGTGGGGGACGGTAAGCCTCGGGGACGTCTCTCCGACCTTCGGGACCTTGGCGCTGTCGGGCCAGGGGATGCGCGGGGCGATGCTCGAGCAGACGCGGACGGCCGAGGGTTGGACCTCGGGCTTCGTCTTGGCGGGGGGGCGCACCGTCGCGTCGTCCAACGGCTCCTCCACGACGAACGGCCGCTACCAGCGCCTGCTCTACGGCGGCAAGGCCACGGTCGGGACGCCGTGGAACGTGAAGTTCGGGGCGAACTACACGATGGGCTTCGACGACGACGGCTCGCTGTCGGCGGATCCCTTGGCCGTGAACTTCCGCGGGCCGTCGCTCCGGCCCTCCAAGAATCCCTCCGCCGGCCTCGATGCGGCCTGGGAGCCGGGCGGGGGCGTCAAGCTGATCGGCGAGTTCCAGAAAAGCTCGTTCTACGCCGACTCGACCTCGACCGGGTCGGCCGTGGGAGACTCGGCCATGCGCGCCGAGGCGCGGTTGGACCGCAAGCTCGTCTCGGTGCGGGGCTGGGTGCAGCGGACCGGAACGGACTTTTCCTCGTTCGGCGCCCCCACCGCGATTCCGGACCGCGTGACGACCGAGGGCAGCGTCACGCTGCGCCCGAAGTCCTGGGCCAGCCTGTTCGGGACCGTCAACCAGTTCCACGACAACCTCTCGCAGCAGGCCGGCAAGGTCACGACGACCCAGCGCGTCACGACCGGCGGCGGGGCCTTCCAGCTCCCGAGCGCGACCGGCGTGAACCTCTCGTACAGCCTCAACAGCGCGATCGGCGACCTCGCCGGCTCCCAGGACAACAAGACGGGCACCCTCTCCGCCGGTCTCAGCCAGGCCTGGAACGGGCAGGTGATGGGGCTGAACGTGCAGCAGAGCGCGTTCACCGACAACACGCACGTCGCGCACGACCTCGGCACGACCACGATCGGCCTGTCGGGCTCCTTCAACGTCGCCATGCGCGTCACCGGGGGCGTCGGCCTGACCTCCTCGAACACCACGGACAAGGTGGACGGCTCCAGCCGGAAAACGCAGTCCTTGTCGGGCAGCGTCGGCTTTCCGATCACGCCGCGCAAGCTGACGCTTCAGCTTTGGGGCACGCGGACCTCGAGCACCTCGGACTCGCCGACCACCCCGGCCGACGCGACGACCATGACCTTCAACGCCGAGCTGACCGTCCAGCGCACGACCGACGTCGCGATCACCTTCGGCGTCGGCCGCAACCAGACCACCGACAGCGTCGACCCGACGAAGAACGTCGGCGCGAACACGGCCTCCTTGCGCGTCTCGTACGGGTTCTGATTTACCCCGGATTTACGCCCGCCTCACCCCGCCCCAACGCCCTTGGACTACCCTATCAACGAGGGGGCGAACATGCGAAACCTTTGGAAGACGAGCGAGGGACGGGCGGGGTTGGTTCTCATCTCGGCGGGCTTTTTCCTTATGATAGCGGGGAGCTTGGCGTACATGTTCAAGGCCCCGGCGGCCGACGCGGCGCCGTTGATCGCGGACGTCGACGAGCCTTCGTCGCCCGCGGTCGCGTCCGCGGCCGACTTCAAGGACGCCGCCGCCTCCAACGCGACGTCCCCCCTTCCGCTGGCTCCCACCGTCGAGGGCAAGAAGCTGGTGCTCGCGGCCGAGCCGGAGCGCAAGGACGGCGAGGCGGATTTCGCCGCCGCCGGCCGCAGCCTGGGCCGCGCGACCCGCGGCCGCTGATCAGGGTTTTTCGACTGGAGGCGGCGGCGCCTTCCCGGACGCCGCCGCCTCTTCCGTTTTGGGGACTCTCGCGAGGAAGCGCGAGAGCTGTTCGTCCTGAGGGGCGACCTTCATGGCCCGTTCCCAGGCGAGGCGGGCCTTCCCCTTGAGTCCCAGCGCGTAGTAGGCCGAGCCCAGGCGCTTCAGGGCCGTCAGATCGGAGGGCTCCAGCGCCAGTATCTCGTCGCAGGTCTCCACGGCCGCCTGGTACTTGCCGTCGTAGATCTGATCGAGCGCGACGGCGTGCTTGAACTCCATGAAGGTCATGCCCGGGGTGAGCTTGTCGTAGCGGACGAGATCCCGGTTCTCGTCCTCGAACTCGCCGATCAGTCCCGCGATGCGCTTGGACTGGGGCTCGAGGTCGCGCGCGTAGCGCAGCGCGTCGTAGGCGAACTGGTAGTCCTGCTCCGGAGAGAGGTAGGCCGCCAGGGCCTTGCGCACGAAGACGGTCGCCTTGCCTTGGTCTCGCGCCGACGGCACGTGGCGCGCGATGCGGGCCAGCTTCGCGCGCAGCGCGCGGTAGCGGGGGTGAGTCGGATCGTCGCCGAGCAGCTTCTCGACCAAGAGGCCGGCGGCCTCGTACTCCCCCCGCGCGACCAGGCCCTGGACCTCCTTCTCCCGGCGCTCGTTGCGCTCGGCGATCCGCTTGCGGGCGTCCTCGATCATGTCCGAGGCGGTGGTCTGGTAGCGGTCGAGCTTCAGGACCTCGGTCCAGGCCTCGACCGCGCGCCCGTACTCCCCGGAGGAGTAGAGCTCGAAGGCCTTCTGGTAGTACTGCTGCATCAGGACCTGCTTCTCCTGCGGAGAAAGCTCCTGCGCCGACACGGGCGCGGACGCGCCGCCGGCCGCCAGCCAAGCCGCGATAAGCAGCGAAATGAGCCTCAAGACCGCCCTCGGCGCTCCATGGTCAACGATTCAAAAATTCAAAGTCTGACACCATGTCAGGCCTGGCGCTGGAGATAGATCTCGATGCGGCGGTTTCGGGCCCTTCCTTCCGGGGCGTCGTTCGGGGCCACGGGGCGGTTCGCGGCGCGGCCGAGGGCGGAGAAGCGCTCCGCGGGCAGGCCCTTCTCGGTGAAAAACTCGATCACGCTGAACGCGCGCGCGGCCGAGAGCTCCCAGTTCGACGCGTAACGCAGCTTGCGGCCGGGAGGGACGTCGTCGGTGTGGCCCTCGACGATCACGGGGTAGGGCAGCGCGCGCAGCGAGCCCGCGATCTTCGAGAGCACGTCCTCGGCCGCGGGCTTCAGCGCGGCGCTGCCTTCCTCGAACAGTACCCCGCCGCCCAAGGTGACCTTGAGCCGTTGGGAGTCGAGCCGCACCGCGACCTGGTCCTTCGGCAGCCCCGCGAGCTCGGCTTCCAGCTTCTCGGCGACCTCGGCTTCGCGGGCTTTTTGCTCGGCCTTCCTCAGGGCCTCGTCGCCGCCGCGCATCTCCTTCTGAAGGTGGGCCACCGCGCGCTCGTAGCCGCCGTGCCGGCGCATGTACGCGAAGCCGAACAGGGCCAGAAAGAAGATCACGAGGATGGACATCAGGTCCGCGTAAGGGACCATCCAGAGCTGGCTGATGTCCCGGTCGCCTTCCTCGTCGTTGAACTGGATCATTTGCGCGTCACGATCAGCTCGATGCGCCGGTTCTTGAGGCGTCCCTCGCGCGTCGCGTTGGAGGCTATCGGCCTGAACTCGCCGTAGCCCGCGATCACGAAGCGCCCGTCCGGGATGCCGAACCTCCGGCCGAGATAGGCGCGCACGCTCGCCGCGCGCGCGGACGATAGCTCCCAGTTCGTGCGGTAGCGGCCCGACGCGATGCGCACGTCGTCGGTGTGGCCCTCGATCAGGACCTCGTTCGGCATCGCGGCCAGCAAGGCGCCGATCGCGTCGAGATCCTTCTCCGCGGCGGGGTCGAGGGCGGCCGAGCCGGAGGCGAAGTAGACCGGGTTATTGAGGCGGACGCGGACCTGGCGCTCGTTGACGATCACGTCGGCCATCTTCGGGTCGAGCAGCCGCTTGAGAGCCTCCGCCGCCGCCTGCTCCTGGGCCTTGTCGAGCGCGGCCGCGGCCTTCGTCTCGGCGGCGGTTTCCACCTTCTTGCCGGAGAACGAGCTCGAGAGCTTCTCCATCATCCGCTTGCGCTCCTCGTCCGGCTGGCGCGTGAACGCGTACAGCACGAGGAAGAAGAGCATCAGGTTGGTCATCAGGTCGGAGAGGACGACCAGCCAGAGAGGGTTTTCGTCGAAGGCGCCCTGGGTCGCGACCGAGACCCAGGCGGCGCGCCTCATGCCTCGACCGCCCGGCGGCCCAAGCGCGCCTGCTTGCGCAGGTGGTACGCGAGGAAGTCCTCCAGCCGCCGGGAGATCAGCCACGGGACCTCGCCCTGGTGCAGCGCGAGCACGCCCTTGAGGATCAGCTCCTTCGCGAGGACCTCCTCGTCGGTGTAGTAGTTCAGCTTCCCGGCGATCGGCAGGAACACGAAATTGGCCGAGAAGATGCCGTAGAACGACGCGGTCATCGCGACCGCCATCGAGGCGCCCATCACCGAGGGGTCGGTGATGTTGCGCAGCACCTGCACGACGCCGATCAAGGTCCCCAGCAGGCCGAAGATCGGCGCGAAGGTGCCCGCGGAGCGGAAGACGCCCGAGAGCCGGAGGTGGCGCTGGCGCGTGAGGATGATGTCCTGCTCCATCTTGTCGCGGACGGTATCGAGGTCCAGGCCCTCGGCCAGCATCTTAAGCCCGTCCTCGAGGAAGGGGTGCGGCAGCGCGGCTCCCGCGCGCGTCAGCGCCTCGGGCCCCTCGCGGCGCGCGCGCTCGGCGAGCCCGACGATCGTCCTGACGAGCACCAGCGGCTCGACGCGCTTGGGCGGAAAGAGCATTTTGACGAACGCGTTCGGCACGAAGCGCAGCACCGACCACGGGTAGCTGATCATCACCGAGCCGATCGTTCCGCCGAAGATCAGCACCGCGGCCTCGCCGTTCAGGATGAACTGCAGCATTTGCCCGTGGTGCAGGACGTAGCCGATCGCGCCGAAGCCGAACGCGGCCCCGAGCAAGGTCATCAAGTCCATCAGGCCGCTCCCCCGGGCTCTCCGCCGCCGTTCTCCTTGTGGAGGCGGATCCAGCCCTCGCGCGCGAGCTGGCGCAGGGCGGTCAGCACGCGGCGCTCCTCCTCCTCCAGCCGGTCCTTGGAGATGGGGCGGGCCAGCTCCAGCTCCTCGCGCAGGCGCGCGGCCAGGCCCTCCGGCAGGCGCGCGAGCAGGTTCTCGGCGGCGTCGGGGACCTGCTTCAGGGACTGCGCGACGCTCGACATCGGCGCGCGCTTGAGCAGGCTCTGAAGCTCCCCGGCCTCCAGCGCGGCCAGATCCTCCAGGCGCGGCAGATCGCGGTCGAGCTTGTCGCCCAGCGCGCGGTGCTTGCGCTTGATCTCGTCGACCATCGAGCGCTGGGCCGTGGGCGAGCCCAAATCCAGTATCTGGCGCACCCGGTCCTCTCCCCCCACCAGGTACTCGATCTTCGACTGTATCGACGACTCGATCGCCTGGACCTTGGCCTGCCCCAGCTCCTCGACGGTCGCCAGCTTCGCGACCGTCTGCGCGCGCAGGCGCGAGTCGAGCCCGTCCAGCAGGTGCGCCCCCATCTCCGCGGGGAGATATGAGACGACCACGGCCGCGGTCTCGGGGGATTCCCGTTTCAAGAGATAGGCCAGGCGCGGGAGGTGCCGC
>CAZMIB010000174.1:0-6150 GCA_964566245.1 uncultured Elusimicrobia bacterium
GGCGCAGGCGGCGCAAGCGAGCGCGAACGCGGCCGGGAGCGCGCGATAAAAACCCTTCATTTCCCCCTCCTGTGGCGGACGATCGTGCGCATGACGTCGATCGCGTCGGCTTCCTCGTCGCGGATCGCGTGCCCGGTCAGCTTCAGGAAGACGTCGTCCATCGTCGGCCGCCGGATCGAGAAGCCCTGGATGCCGTGCAGCTCGCCGAGCAGCTTCACGACCGCGCGCTCCCCGTCGGCGACCTCGAAGCTGAGCTCCGCCCCTCGCCCGCGGACCGCCGCCCCGAGGCGCGCCTGGATCTTTTCCTTCAAGGGCTCGGCCAGCTCCTCCTGCTCGAGCGCCAGCGTGACGACGTCGCCCCCGACCTCCTTGCGCAGCGCCGCGGGCGCGTCCAGCGCGACCAGGCGCCCGTGGTCGATGATCGCGACGCGGTCGCAAAGCGCGGCCTCCTCCATGTAGTGGGTCGTCAGCACCAAGGTCACGCCGAGCTGCTTCTTCAGGTAGAACAGGTGCTCCCAGACGCGCTTGCGCGTCTGCGGGTCGAGGCCGATCGTCGGTTCGTCTAGGAACAGGACCTTCGGCTGGTGCAGCACCCCGCGCGCGATCTCCAGGCGCCGCTTCATGCCGCCGGAGTACGTGCGCACCAAATCATGCGCGCGGTCGGAGAGGCCGACGCGCTCCAAGGCCTCGCTCACCGCGGTCGACCGGCGCGCCGAGGGCACGCCGTAAAGCCCGGCGTGCAGGCGCAGGTTCTCCTCCGCGGTCAGCCTGTCGTCCAGGCTCGGGTCCTGGAACACGATACCGATCGAGCGCCGGACCGCGTCCGGCTCGCTGACGACGTTGCGCCCGCAGACCAAGGCCCGCCCCGAGGTCGGCGCGAGCAAGGTGCAGAGCATCTTGATCGTCGTCGTCTTGCCCGCCCCGTTGGGCCCCAGGCACCCGAACAGCTCCCCCGGCCGGACCGCGAACGAGATTCCCCTGACCGCCTCGAGCGGACCATACGCCTTCCGCAGCTCCTCCGCCTCAACGACAGGAGGCTTCATATATTGAGGAAAGTAACAAATACCGCGGGCGTTTGCTTGCCCCCTCACCCGCCCTTCGGGCACCCTCTCCCCGCTCACGCGGGGCGAGGGCCGCTTAGTGAGAACTCCCTCGCCCCCTCGGGGGAGAGGGTTGGGGTGAGGGGCTATGCTTTCGCGTTGAGACGGTAGCCCGCGGAGGCGAGCTTCGGATCGGGCAATGGAATGGTAGGGTCCTGGCTCCATTCCCGTTCCTCGATCCTGAGGAAGACCTCGACGACCTTGGGGTCGAACTGGGTGCCGGCGCCGTGCCTCAGCTCCGAGATCGCCTTATCGCGGCCGAGCGCGCGGCGGTAGGGTCGGTCGGAGGTCATCGCGTCCCAGGCGTCGATCACCGCGACGACGCGCGAGCCGAGCGGGATCTCCTCGCCCTTCAGCCCCTCCGGATAGCCCTGGCCGTTGTACCACTCCTGATGGTACAGCACGATCTGCGCGACCGGGCCCATGAACTTCACCGGCTGCAGGATCTGGAAGCCGATCTCCGGGTGCTTCTTCATGATCTCGTACTCTTCCGGAGTCAGCTTGCCGGGCTTGGTGATGATCGCGTCGTCGATGCCGATCTTGCCCATGTCGTGCAGCAGCGCCGCGAACTCCACGTAGCGGACCATCTGCTCCGGAAGGCCGAGCTCCTCGGCGATGCGGCGGGCCTTCTTCTTGGCGCGCTCGCCGTGCTCGTGCGTGTACTGGTCCTTCATGTCGAGGGCGCGCGCCAGGGCCTTCACGAGGTCCATGTAGAACGTCTGCAGGTTGTCGTAAAGGTTCAGGTTCTCGAAGGACTTCGCGGCCTCGCTCGCGAGCAAGGTCAAGAATTTCAGGTTGTAGTCGCCGAACGGCAACGTCCCCTCGGTCTGGTGCAGGTTCAGCACCCCGACCGGCTTCTGCCGTATCTTGAGCGGGATCGAGACGAACGGCTCCTGCGACTCGGGGGCCGCCCGCCATTGCACGTAACGCGGGTCCTTCTCGGGCTCCGCGATGAAGATCGGCTGGCCGAGCTCGAAGGCCCTTCCCGCGACGCCCATCCCGGGCTTCAGGCGCGTCGTCTCGACGACCTCCTGGGACAGGCCCCGGGACGCGGCGATCCGCAGCGTCCCGCTCTCGTCGTCGAAGAGCATCAACGAGCCGCGCGTCGAGCCCATCAGCGCGCACGCGCAGTCGAGCACCGCGCGCCCCACCTGCCCGCGCGCGGCCGGGCCGACGTCCGCGACCGACAGCTCGTGCAGCCCGAGCAGCATCGTCACAAGCTCATCGAGGCGCCCCAAGGTCATCGGGGGCGCGCCCATCCGCGGTCCTTGAGCGGCGCCGTTGAAGCGCAGCCGGTATAACTCGCGCAAGGTCCAGGCCAAGGCCGCGGTCAAACCGACGCAGAGAGCCAGCAGGAGCCAAGCGAGCATGGCGCTTGAAGTATAACGGGCCCCTCGTCCGCTGTCAATAATCGCATCCAGCATTTGACGCCTTCCGGCCAGAAGGGGTATTCTGGGCCCGGTGCCTGCCCCTCACCCCCACCCTCTCCCCTAGGGAGAGGGAGTTTTCTTAGGGAGAGACCGGGGAAGTTGCAGGCGCCCTTTCCCAGATGAAACTCGCCGCGCTCGCGTTTTACCTGCTGCTGCGGGGGCTTCCGGCCGCCGCGGCCGGGGCCTTGGAGCCGTTTCCGGCGGCCGCCGCGCTGGAGGCCATGGACGCGGAGATGGCGCGCTCTCTCTCGCGGCTGAAGCTGGAGTCGTACGGCCCTCCTTATTATCTGGCGTACCGCCTGGTGACCGAGCCCTACGTCTCTATCTCCGCCTCCTACGGCGCGGCGAACAACGTGCAGAAAGGCTCGCGCAACGTGCTCTACGTCGAGGCGCGGTTCGGATCCGCGAAGCTCGACAGCGTCGACCGCGACTACAACGGGCCCAGCGCCCAGGTCGCCTTGATCCCCGACCTCGACGCCCTGCGCCACGCGCTGTGGTCGCTGACCGACGACTCCTACAAGGAGGCGCTCAGCTCCTATTTAAGGAAGAAGGCCCGCCTCGCGACCGAGTACGAGGCGAGCCCGCCGCCGGACCTGTCCACGGCCCCGGCCGCGACCGACTCGCTCGCGAACCCCGTGCCTCCACTGGACGAGGCCGCGCTGGCGAAGCAGGTCCAGGACCTCAGCGCCGTGTTCAAGGCCTATCCGGCGGTCCTGCACTCCCAGGTCCGCATCGACGCGGCCTGGTCCCAGCGCGTGCTGCGCACCAGCGAGGGAACCCGCCTCGTCACCCGGTACGAGAACCTTCCGACCGACCTCGTGATGTCGGCGATGGGCCGCGCGCCGGACGGCATGGAGGTTCAGGACAGCCGGCGCTGGACAGCGCGCGGCCCGGCCGGCATGCCGTCGCAAGACGAGCTCACGGCGGCGGCGAAGGGACTGGCCGAGGAGATCGGCAAGCTGGCCGCGGCGCCTATCCAGCCCCCGGCGGCCGCCCCGGCGATCCTCGACCCGGAGTTCACCGGGGTCTTCTTCCACGAGGCCCTCGGCCACAGGCTCGAGGGCCAGCGCCAGCGCGATCCCGAGGAGAGCCAGATCTTCAAGGACCGGCTCGGGGCGCGTATCATGCCGACGTTCCTGAGCCTGCTGGACGACCCCACGATGGCCGAGTTCAAGGACGTCCCGCTGCACGGCCACTACGAGTACGACGCGGAGGGCGTGCCGTCCTCGCGCGTGGTCCTGATCGACCACGGCGTGCTCAAGACTTTCCTGATGTCCCGTTGGCCGGTCGACGGCGCCCCGTTTTCTAACGGGCACGGCCGCGCGGACCCATGGCATCATCCGATCGGGCGCATGGCCAATTTGATCGTCGAGGCGCACGAAACAGCGACGCCCAAGGAGCTCAAGAAGCGCCTGCTCGCCGAGTGCCGCGCGCGCGACAAGGAGTTCGGCTTCATCATCCGCGGCGCGCTGGGCGGCGACAACCCGAGCCAGAAGATCGCCCCGCAGACCTTGCGCGTGACGCCCCGGCTCGTCTACCGCGTCGACGCGCGGACCGGCGAGGAGACCCTCGTGCGCGGCGTCGAGTTCGTGGGCACCCCTCTGGTCGTCGTGAACAAGATACTCGCCGCCGGGGACGACATGACCCTTTCCAACCCGTATAACTGCGGCGCGGCCTCGGGCTGGGTGCCGGTCGACCAGATCGCGCCCAGCGTGCTGGTCGCCGACGTCGAGCTGCAGCGCGGACCGGAACAGCGCCAGCGACCGCCGATCCTTCCGGCCCCGCTGTTCGACACGGAAAGGCCATGATGAGCGAGCCGACACCCTCACCCCAACCCTCTCCCGCAAGCGGGAGAGGGAGAAACCTGGCTTCCGCCCTCCTGCTCCTGCTGTTGGCCCCGAGCGTCCGGGCCGAGCCGGCTTCGCCGGCGGCGCTCGACGTCGAGCTTCGCCGCGCGACCGAGTCGCTGAAGATGGAGGGCTACCCTCCGCCGTACTTCATCTCGCTGCGCGTCACCGACGAGATCGAGGAGCAGCGCAACTTCTCGCTCGGCCAGGCGCTGGAGTCCTTCCGGGGCGACAGCCGCGCGCTTTCCACGGACGTCCGCGTCGGCTCCTACGAGCTGGATAATCATCCCCTGGAGCCGACCGCGGAGACCCATCTGGTCACCTTGCCGTTCGGCGAGGACGCCTACGCGCTGCGCCACCGGGCGTGGACGGCGCTCGACGAGGACTACAAGCAGGCCGCGGCGGCCTTCCTGCGCAAGCAGGCCCAGCGCGTCGAGCGAGGCAAGGCCGACTACGAGACCGACGACCTTTCGCGCGAGCCGGCCGCCGTCTACGCCGCGCCCGAGCCGGCCCCGGCGCCCCCGGACCCCGATCTGAAACAGGTGACCGCGGCCTTCCGCGGCAACCCGAGCCTGCTCTACAGTTGGGCGACGGTCAAAAGCCGCCTCCGCCACGAACGGCTGGTCAACTCCGAGGGCACGCGCGTCGAGACCGCCCCGCGCGCGGCGACGCTCACGATGTCGGCCGGAAGCTGGGCCCCCGACGGCATCCGCCTCAACGTGACGCGCTCGTGGACCGCGGTCGGCGACGGAAGCCTGCCCTCGGCCGAGAAATTGTCCTCCGAGGCCGGGACCATGCAGGACGAGCTCGCCGCTCTCGCGAAAGCGGAGCCGGCTTCCCCGCTCAACGCCCCCGCGCTGCTCGATCCCTCCGCCTCCGCCGCGCTGTTCGCGGCCCTGGCGACGCGCCTGGAGGGCGAGGAGCAGCGCAACCCGGAGGGCGGCCAGACCTTCCGCTCGAAGCTCGGAAGCGCGATCACCCCCGCGTTCATCGGCCTGGTCGACGACCCGACCGTGGAGCGCAGGGCCGGCGAGCCGCTCGCGGGCTTCTATCGCTTCGACGACGAGGGCGTGCCCGCGCGGAGGACGCCGCTGATCGAGAAGGGCGTCCTCAAGGGCTTCCTCTTGTCGCGCTATCCGATCGTCGGCTTCCCTCGCTCGAACGGGCACGGCCGGGCCGCGCCGGGGCGGCGGCCGACCGCTCGCTTCGCGAGCCTGTTCGTCGAGTCCGCCAAGACCTCCTCCGTGGAGGAGCTCAAGCGCCGCCTGCGCGAGGAATGCCGACAGCGGGGCAAGCCGTTCGGCTTCTGGATCCGCCACGTCACGCGCTGGCGCCAACAGGCCGGGTCGCAGGAGCATCAAGCCTTCCGCGCTTTGCCCGAGCTCGTCTACACGATCGACGCCGAGACCGGCAAGGAAACCTTGATCCGCGGGCTCGACATGGTCGGCACGCCGCTGACCGCGGTGGCCCGCATTCTGGCCGCCGGAAACGACCTCGAGACGACGAACTACATGGACGACCAGACCTCCGGCTCGGTGCCGGCCTCGACGGTCTCCGGCAGCCTGCTGATCGGCGAGATCGAGACCCAGCGCTCCGAGGGCAAGCCCGAGCGGCCGCCGATCCTGCCGGCCCCGGCGCCATGACGGCCGCGCGCCTGCTCGACGGCAAGGCTCTCGCCGACGAGATGCTGAAGGGCGTCGCGGCGCGCGCGCGCGCCGTCGAGGCCTCGCGCGGCGCTCCCCCTCGGCTCGCGATCGTGCGCGTCGGCGCCCC
>CAZMIB010000175.1:0-6044 GCA_964566245.1 uncultured Elusimicrobia bacterium
CGCTGCCGTTTTCAAAGAGGGATGTTCCCGTGCTTCTTCTTGGGGGGCTCCACTGTCTTGCCCTTGAGAAAGTCGAAGGCTGCAACGAGACGGCCGCGGGTGTCTCTCGCGGGGATGACCTCGTCGATGTAGCCGCGCCTCGCGGCCAGGTATGGGTTGGAGAAGCGCTTCGTGTAGTCGGCGACTTTGGCGGCTCTCGCGGCGGTAGGATCGGCTTGGCCTTTCAGTTCCCTGGCGAAGAGTATCTCCACCGCGCCTTGCGGGCCCATCACCGCGATCTCGGCGCAGGGCCAGGCGAAGTTGAAGTCGCCTCTAACGTGCTTGCTGCCCATCACGTCGTAGGCGCCGCCGTAGGCCTTGCGCAGCACGAGCGTCACCTTCGGGACCGTGGCTTGGCAGTAGGCGTACAGCAGCTTCGCGCCGTGGCGTATGATGCCGCCGTGCTCCTGCTGGACGCCGGGCCAATAGCCGGGGACGTCCACCAAGGTCAGGATCGGGATGTTGAACGCGTCGCAGAAGCGCACGAAGCGCGCGCCCTTCTCGGAGGCCGAGATGTCGAGCGCGCCGGAGAGCTTCTCCGGGTTGTTCGCGACGACGCCGACCGACATGCCGCCCAGGCGTATGAAGCCCACCGCCAGGTTCGTCGCGAAGTCCTTGTGGACCTCGAAGAAGGCGCGGTGGTCGGCGAGCTCCGCGATCACCTCGCGCACGTTGTAGGGCCGTTTCGGGTCCATCTCCGAGAGGTCCTGCAAGAGCTGGGAGGTCCGCCCCGGGTCGTCGGCCGAGGGGACGGCCGGCGGGCGCTCGAAGCAATTCTGCGGCAGGTAGGTGAGCAGCTCGCGTATCTGCCGGAAGCAGTCCGGCTCCGAGTTCGCGACGAACTGGCACACCCCGCTGCGGTGCGCGTGCACGCCCGCGCCGCCCAGCGACTCGAAGTCCGTCACCTCGCCGGTCGCGGCCTTGATCACCTCGGGGCCGGTGATGAACATGTGCGAGGTGCCCTCGACCATGAACACGAAGTCGGTGATCGCCGGGGAGTACACCGCCCCGCCCGCGCACGGCCCGAGGATCGCCGAGATCTGCGGCACCTTGCCCGAGGCCTGCACGTTGCGCCAGAAAATCTCCGCGTAGCCGCCCAAGGAGTCCACGCCCTCCTGGATGCGCGCCCCGCCCGAGTCGCAGAGCCCGATCACCGGCACGCCGTTGGCGGTCGCCAGATCGAGCAGCTTGCAGATCTTCATCGCGTGCGCGTGGCCCAGCGAGCCGCCGAGCACGGTGAAATCCTGGCTGAAGACGCAGACGTTGCGGCCGTGGATCTTGCCGATCCCGGTCACGATGCCGTCGGCGGGGATCGCCCGGTCCGCGAGGCCCAGCTCGCGCGCGTGGGGCTCGACGAGCAGGTCGATCTCCGAAAAGCTCCCCTCGTCGAGCAGCAGCTCCAGCCGCTCGCGGGCCAAGAGCTTGCCCTTCGAGCGCTGGGCCTCGGCCTTGGCCGGCTCCGGGGTGCGGGCGCGGCGGACGCGCTCCTCGAGCTCCTGGGTCTTGGAAAGCGCCTTGTCGGCCATCATCGCGTCTCCTTTGCCGGGGTCTCGGGATGCTCCACCAGCTCGACCAAGACCCCGTGGCAGTCCTTCGGATGCAAGAAGCAGACTTTCGTGCCGCGCGAGCCCGGGCGCGGCCGCTCGTCGAGCGGCGGGCGCCCACGGGCGGCGAGGTCCTGCATGTGGTCCTCGAGGCCGTCCACCGCGAACGCGACGTGATGCAGGCCGGGCCCGCGTCGTTCTATAAATTTAGCCACCGCGCTGTCAGGCGAGGTCGGCTCCAGAAGCTCGAGTTTGGTCCCGCCGGCCGGCAGGAAGGCCACCTTCACCTTCTGGGACTCCACGACATGCGTCTCCGCGGCCTCCAGGCCGAGGGACTCGCGGTAGAACGGGAGAGCCTCCTCGATCGAGCGCACCGCGATGCCGACGTGGTCGACCTTCACCGCTTCCCCTCCGGCCCGGCTCCCGCGGCGGCCAGCCGGCGGCCCATGGTCACCGGGTCCTCGCGCTTATCGAGCAGGGCCTCGAGGTCCTCGTCGGAGATGCGCCGCAGCGCGTCGCGGTAAAGCTTCCGGCTCACGTACAGCGTCAGCTCCTCGCGCAGCTGGGCCTTCAGGCGCTTGCGCCTCTCGCCCGAGTCCTCGAGGTGGCGCCGATGCTCCTCGATCACGTCCGCGAGCTCGACCGCGCCCCGCCCCGTCAGCGCCGAGGTCGAGAGCACGCGCGGCCGCCAGCCGCCGCGGTCCTCGCCCAGCCCGAGGGCGCGGCTCAGGTCCGCGACCGCGCGGTCGGCGCCGTCCAGGTCGGACTTGTTCACGACGAAGACGTCCGCGACCTCCATCGCCCCGGCCTTCATCGCCTGGATCTCGTCGCCGAGCGTCGGTGTGGTCACGTAGAGGACGGTGTCGGCGACGCGCGCGATGTCCACCTCGTCCTGGCCGGTCCCGACCGTCTCCAGAAGGACGCGCCGGGCCCCGTAGGCCTCCATCACGCGCACCGCTCCGAAGATCGAATGAGTGAGCCCTCCGACCATGCCGCGCGAGGCCAGGCTGCGTATGAAGACCTCGGGGTCCAGAGCGTGCTCCTGGATGCGCAGGCGGTCGCCGAGGAAGGCCCCGCCGGAGAACGGGCTCGACGGGTCGACCGCGAGCACCGCGAGGCGCTCGCCGCGCTTGCGCAGCTCGCCGACGAGACGGCCGACTAAAGTGGACTTGCCGCAGCCGGGCGGGCCGCAGAAGCCGACCTTGTGCGCGGTGCCGCTGAAGCGGTGCAGCTCGCGCAGCAGGTCCTCGGAGCCCTCGCGCTCGTCGACGACCGCGGTCAGCGCGCGGGCCGCCGCGGCTTGGTCGCCGCGGATGACGGCGGAGGCTAAGGCCCCCTCACCCCCCCCTCTCCCCCTGCGGGGGCGAGGGAGTTTAGCGCCTTTTGGCTTTGGGCTTCGCGGCATGAGGGGTGTCGAGGCGCTCCTTGAGGTAATCGACGATCGCCGAGGTCGGGGTCCCGGGGCCGAAGACCTGGTCCACGCCCTTGCGCTTCAGGCCCTTGACGTCCTCGTCGGGGATGATGCCCCCGCCGAAAACGAGCACGCCTCCGAGGCCGCTGCGCTTGAGGGTCTCGACGACCTTCGGGAAAAGCGTGTTGTGCGCGCCCGAGAGCAGCGACAGGCCGATCGCCTCGACGCCCTCCTGCAGCGCGGTCCGCGCGATCATCTCCGGGGTCTGGCGTATCCCGGTGTAGATCACCTCGAACCCGGCGTCGCGCAGCGCGCGCACGATGACCTTCGCGCCGCGGTCGTGCCCGTCGAGGCCCGGCTTAGCGATGAGTATTCTGTGGGGCATTGCGTTCTCCTCGCGGCGTCAGGCGCTCCAGCGCGGCCGCGATATCGGGGTTGTCGGGATCGAGCGACTTGGCCAGGGCCCACTCGAAGCGGGCCTTCGCGTAGTCCTTGCGGCGGAAATAGTCGACGCCCCGCGCGTAGTGCTCCTGCGCGAGCTGGGGGCGGTTCGGATCGAGGGTCGACGGGGGCGCGGGCTCGCCCTGCGGGGCGGGATGCTCGCGGTCGAGCTTCCTCAGCGCGGCCACGACCTCCATGTTCGCCGGGTCGAGGGCGTAGGCCTGGCTCCAGGCCGAGCGCGCCTTGTCCCAAGCCTTGCTGCCGTAGTGGATCACCCCGGCCAGGTAATAGTTGCGCGCGACCGCGCGCTTCTCCTCGTCCGCTCGCTGCAGGTCCTCCAGCGCGCGCGGGGCCTTCGAGACCGCCGGGGCGATCGGGGAGGCCTCGACGAGAGGCGGAAGCCTGATCGCGTCGGTCGACGAGGCGACGTCCAGGGAGACGCAGAAGAAGCCCCCGACCTCGTCGCCGACCATGACCGGATAAACGACCTCGCGCAGCGTCTGCGGCCCGGTGATCAGCGCCGGCTTGCGGTTCTCCAGCGAGCTCAGGATCGACTGCGTGTGCGGGAAGCCGTCCACGCCGGGCTTCTCCCAGCGCTTCGAGATCAGCCCCGGGTCGTTCGACCAGCGCACCTGCAGCCGCCGGTCCAGGTACAAGCCCTTGCGGAAGCGCGCGTCGGCCGACAGGGCCTCCATCAAGTCGAGCTCGTCCATCGTCGGCGCGCCCGGGCTGCGCAGCAGGCCGCGCGCGAGCCGGGCGGTGAACGGGCTCAACAGCTCGATCGAGCGGTCGACCGCGGGCTCGGAAGGCCGCGGCGAGAGCAGCCACTTTATGAGGCCCGCCGCCGCCAGGAGCCCGAGCAGGCCGAGCGCCAGCCCGCCCCACGGATGGGGGGCCTTATACGACGAAATCTCCTCGGTGGACGGATTCCACTCGGACATTGACTTTGGCGGGAGGCCCGGGGCTACATCTCCCAGGCGCGGTCGTCGGACTCGACGAGCTCGATGAAGGCTTGCACGACGTCGGGATCGAAGCGGTTTCCCGAGCCGTCCTTGGCGTCCTGCACGGCGCGGTTGACGAGCGCGCCGCCGGTGAGGCCGGTCATCATCCGGATCTCCTCCATCGCCTCGACCAGGCCCAGGATGCGCGCGCCGAGCGGGATGTCCTCGCCGGAAAGCTTGGACGGGTAGCCCTGCCCGTCGAAGCGCTCGTGGTGGTGGCGAATGATCGGTATCGCGTCCCGGAGCATCGCGATTCCCTCGAGCATCTTGACCGAGAAGCGCGGGTGCAGCTCCTCGGCGGGCTCGCCGAGCGTGCCCATCTCGGCCGACAGGCGGGAGTTGCGCATCCCGATGTAGCCGATGTCGTGCAGGATGCCGGCGTAGTACAGGGCCTTGTACTCGGCTTCCTCGATGCCGAGCAGGCGGCCGATCGCGCACGAGAGCCGCGCCGAGATCGCCGGATGGCCGGTCATCCTCGGGCGCGAGGTCTCGATCGAGGCGGAGAGTATCTCGAGAACGTGCGAGAAGAAGTTCTTCTGCTCCTGGATCAGCTTCGCGTTCGCGACCGCGACCGCGGCCAGGTTCGCGAGCGAGGACATCAGCGCCTGGTCGTCCTGCGTGTAGGTGCCCTCGCGCTTGTTCAGGACCTCGGCTACGCCGACCAGCTCGCCGCGGCAGATCATCGGGATCGCCATCAGCGAGCGGGTCACGAAGCCGGAGGTCTTGTCGGCCGTCTTCATCACGCGGTCGTCGCTCTGGGCGTCGGTCACGACGATCGGCGAGCGCGTCTCGGCGCACAGGCCCGCGATGCCCTTGCCGACCGGCACCGTCAGCTTCTTCAGCGCGGCTCCGGCGCTGCCGCCCGCGATCTTGAAGTACAGGAACTTCTTCGAGTCGTCGAGCAGCATGATCGAGCTCGCCTCGGAGTCGAGCAAGCGCTCCGCGGCCAGGCCGATCTTCTGCAGCAGGAAGTCGAGGTCCAGCGTCGAGTTCAGGCTCGAGGCGATGGAGAGCAGCTCGAAGGCGTCGTTGTGGGAACCGTTCTCGGCGTTCATCATTTCTTGGCCTCGGCGGCGCCGCCGAGGACCTCCTTCACCGTGGTCAGGCCGAGCAGGACCTTCTCGAGGCCGTCCATCGCGATCGTGCGCATGCCCTGCTGCATCGCCATCTGCTTCAGCGGCAGCGCCGACGGATCCTTGAGGATCTGCATGCGCAGCGCCTCGTCGAGCACCAGCAGCTCGTGCATGCCGACGCGGCCCTTGTAGCCGCTGCCCTTGCACTCGTCGCAGCTTCCGGGCTTGAACACCTTCGCCCCGGGCTTTACCTCGATGCCGTTCTCCTTGAAGACCGCGATCTCCTCCGGGGAGATCACGACCTCCTCCTTGCAGGCCTTGCACAGGCGCCGCGACAGGCGCTGGGCGAGCACGGCCTTCATCGTGTTCGCGACCATGAACGGCGGCAGGCCCATCTGAGTGAGGCGCTCCAGGGCCGAGGGGGCGTCGTTCGTGTGGATCGTGGAGAAGACGAGGTGGCCGGTCATCGCGGCCTCGAGCGCGATGTGCGCGGTCTCCTCGTCGCGGATTTCGCCGACCATGATGACGTCGGGGT
>CAZMIB010000176.1:0-6017 GCA_964566245.1 uncultured Elusimicrobia bacterium
CGCGAGATTGGCCCCGACGTACAGCAGGCCGACCGCGCCGATGCCGAGCCCGAGCGCCCGCGGGACGTTGCGCTGCGGATCGCGCACCTCGCCGGCGACGAAGGATAGGTCGTTCCAGCCGTCGTAGGCCCACAACGCGGCGATCAGCGCGACGCCGTAGGACGAAGCGCTGAACCCGTGCGGCGCCCCGAGCCCCGCGCCGCGCCCGGCGGGAAACCACAGGCCCGCGGCGGCCACGGCCCACAGCGCGGCCGCCTTGAGCACGGTCAGGAAATCGAGCAGTCCGGCCCCGCGATTGACCCCGGCCAGGTTGACCGCGGTCAGCAGGACGATCGACGCCGAGGCCGCGAGCTTGAGGCCCGCCGGCGTCATCGGCGCGACCGCCGAGGCGAACTGCGCCAAGGTGATCGCGACCGCGGCGATCGAGCCGCTCTGCACGACCGCGAACAGCGTCCAGCCGAACAGGAAGGCGGTCAACGGCCCGAAGGCCTCGCGCAGGTAGACGTATTGGCCGCCCGCGCCCGGGTACATCGCCCCGAGCTCGGCGAACGCCAGGCCCCCGGCCAGGCTGATCAGCCCCGCCGCCACCCAGACGCTGAGCGCCAAGGACGGCGACGGCACGCCGCGGCTGATCTCGGCCGCGACCAGGAACACCGCCGAGCCGATCACCGACCCCGCGACGACCGAGGCCGCCGAGAACAGGCCCAACTCCCGCGACAGCTTATCGGGCGAAGCGACGCTGTTCTCCCTCGCCCCCGATAGGGGGAGAGGGTAGGGTGAGGGGGACGCGTTCGATTTCTCGGCGATCATGCCCTTGACTCGTCTAGGGGTGGGAGTTATACTGGGTATGGCGGGACTTTAAGAACCAACTTGGCCCCGGCCATGACAGGGGCCTAAAGCGGAAAAAAGTGCACAGCCCAAAGTGGCGCGTGCGTCCGGCGATGAGCCGGACGTTTTTTTTCGCCCTCCGGACCGCTCCTTTTCTTAAAGTCCGCCCAGTATCTCCTCCAGGAACTGGCTCGCGCCGCGCGCGCTGAACGCCCAGTCGCCGACGTGCAGGTCCGAGCGCATGCCGGTCACCAGTCCGTTGCCGTCGACCTCCAGCTCCCAGCGGTCGCGGCAGGCGTCGAGCCTGAGCTCGACGAGCACCTTCGGTTCCGGCCCCGTCTCCATCGACAACGTGACGTCGACGCGGCGCGGGACCCGGCCCAGCATGCGGGCGTAGCGCGCGCCCAGCGGCGTCGAGGAAAGCCGCGCCGGCTCGGGCTCCGAATTGAGCGGGGCATAGGCCAGCGAGCGCCGGAGCTCGTCCCAGTCATAGATGCGGGGCAAGGTCTCGCTGCCGTTGAAAGCGGGGCTGACGCGGTGTACAAGAGTCTTGAGCATGGTATCCTCCGATTGAAATCAAACGCAACGAACGGGCCGAACGGCGCTCCGTCGGAGGACGACTATTTCTTTGACTCGAGGTGGGCGCAGCGGACCGGCGACGGCGGGGCGAACGCGGCCGCGGGCGGCGGTGCGCCGAGCACCGACTCCCCTTCCGCGAGGCGGTGAACCGCCTTCGGCGCGGCGAGAAGCGGCTTGGTCGGCCGGAACAGCGGCAACAAGCCCGGCGGATCGTCGGGCGAGACGCGGGACGAAAGCGACGCCGCGCGCCCTTCCTCCGAGCTGGTCCCGAGCACGGCCGAGGCCAAGCTCCGGTACAGGTCCCAGGGGCTGGAGACCGCCTCGCGCGCCGGCGCCGCCTGGGGCAGAACGATCTTGTCCCCGAGGCTGACCGGCCACAGCAAGGCGAACGCGAGAAACAGCTTCAGCGCCCGTTGGGCCATGATGGCTATAGTACAAAATTAAAGCGGCGCGGCGACGACGGCATGGCCGAGCCCCGACCGCGGCCGCGAGCCGGAGTCCCTTCCCCGACGGAGAGAGGCAAGCACCCCCGCGAAGCGGTCACATGGATTTTACCGCGGGTGCCGGAGTTTAAGGGCCATAGGGCCTATCAATTTATGGGCCTTTAGACCTATTTTTTATTGCGGCTCCCCCTTCCTTATGATAGGGTACGCGCCGAATCGCGCGCCCGGGGAGCCCCGGACCCGGCGGCCCCAGCACGGCGGCCGCGGGACGGGCGCGGCGCGCGACACGGGGGAAATTCCATGTTTAGAAAGCTCTGGGGAGCGGCCCTACTGGCCGTCGGCCTGTTCGGGCCCGCCTGGTCCGCGCCCGCCGCGAGCGGCGAGGCGCAGAAGATCGTCGTCTTCAGCGAGCGCGCGCCGTGGCCCGAGCGCCGCTCGATGCTGGCGGGCATGGGCCTGCCGGTCGTCCGCGAGCTCGCGCTGATCGACGCCGTCGTGATACGGGTGCCGCGGTTCTCAGTCGCGAGCGTCGAGACGCGCCTCCGGTCGATGCCCGAGATCATACGCATCGAGGACGACTTGCGCCTGAACTGGCTCAACGGCCAAGCCGCCGGCCCCGATCTGCCCTCGCTGGGCGCGGTGATGGAGACGCTCAAGTCGAAAGACGCCGCGCCCGGCGCCCCTAAGCCGCCGAGCATCCCGCGCGCCTCCGAGCCGAACATCCCGTGGGGAATCTCGCGCGTGAACGCGCCGAAGGCCTGGGCGGCCGGCAAGGGCGCGGGCGTCAAGGTCGCGGTCATCGACACCGGCATCGACGCGACCCATCCCGATCTCGCGGCGAACGTCGCTGGCGGCTGGAGCGCGATCCAACCGGGCGGCTCGTGGGCCGACGACAACAACCACGGAACGCACGTCTCCGGCACCATCGCGGCGGTCACTCCCTCGACCGGGATCGTCGGCGTCGCGCCGCAGGCGCGGCTCTACGGCGTGAAGGTGCTCGACGCCTGGGGCAGCGGGACCTTCTCGGACGTCATCGCGGGCATCGACTGGGCCGCGACGAACAAGATGCAGGTCGTGAACATGAGCCTCGGGGCCTCGACGACGACCGAGTCGCTGCACGAGGCCGTCAAGCGCGCCGCCGCCGCGGGCGTCACGATCGTCTGCGCGGCCGGAAACTCGGGCGGCTCGGTCGGCTGGCCCGCCGCCTATCCGGAAACCATCGCGGTCTCGGCCTCGGACAGCGGCGACCGCCTGGCGAGCTTCTCGAGCCGCGGGCCCGAGGTGGCCTTCATCGCGCCGGGCGTGGACGTGCTGTCGAGCGTGCCGGGAGGCGGCTACGACAGCTACTCCGGGACCTCGATGGCCTCGCCGCACGTGGCCGGCCTCGCGGCTCTGAAGATCGGCCGGACGCCGGGACTCAAGCCCGAGGACGTGCGCAAGGCGTTCGCCGCCGCGGCGACGCCGCTGAAGGACCTGACCCGGGAGCAGCAGGGCGCGGGCATGATCGACGCGGCCAAGCTGCTCGGCGCCGCGCCGGCCTCCTCCGGACGCTGAGGCCGGCGTGAGCCGTCTTTGGATCATGGCCGCGCTCGCGCTCGCGGGTCCGCCCGCCGCGGGCGCGGCCGTGGGCTCCGCGGACGATCCGCCCGAGCAGCGCATCGTCGTCTTCGACGGGCGAGCTCCGGAGGCCGGGCGCCTCCGGGCCCTGGCGGAGCTGGACGTCCAAGTCGTCCGCGAGCTGAGTTTGATCGACGCGGCGGTCGTGAGGCTGCCGCCGCTCGCGGCGCAAGCGGCGGAGGCCCGTCTCAAGTCGCTGCCGGGCGTCGAGCGGGTGGACGACGATCCCGTCATCGACTGGCTCAAGGCGGTCGAAGCCGCGCCCTGGCCCTCGGTCGAGTCCTGGGTCGACCGGCTGAGGGCCAGGCGCGGCCCGCCGCCCCAGCCCCCTCGCCCCGAGACCGATCCCGAGATACCCTGGGGCGTCGCGCGCGTGAACGCTCCGGCCGCGTGGAAGCTCGGCCGCGGGGCCGGGGTCAAGGTCGCGGTCCTCGATTCCGGGATCAGCCCGAGGCACCCCGACCTCGCCGCGAACCTCGCCGGGGGCTTCAACGCGATCGAGCCCGGCAAGCCGTTCGACGACGACAACGGGCACGGAACCCACGTCGCGGGGACGATCGCCGCGCTCAGGAACGGGCGCGGCGTGGCCGGCGTGGCGCCGGAGGCGCGGCTGTACGCGGTCAAGGTCACGGACAAGAACGGAAAGGGCCGCGTCTCGGACGGGGTCGCCGCCCTGGAATGGGCCGTCGCGAACCGTGTTCAGATCGTCAACATGAGCATCGGCACCCGCGAGGACAACCCGTCGTTCCGCGAGGCGGTGCGGCGGACCGGGGCGGCCGGGATCGCGATGATCGGCGCAGCCGGCAACGATTTGGGCAAGGTCTCTTATCCCGCGGCGTATCCGGAGGTCATCGCGGTCTCGGCCTCGGACGCCTCGGACGATTGGGCGTGGTTCTCGAACTCCGGGCCCGAGGTCGCGTTCGTCGCCCCCGGGGTCGACGTGCGCTCGACGGTCCCCTGGGGCTACGACAAATTGGACGGGACCTCGATGGCCTGTCCGCACGTGACCGGCCTGGCCGCGCTGGCCCTCGGCCGCCTCGGCGGCATGACGCCGGAGGCGCTGCGCGCGGCGCTCTCGCGCGCGGCCTCCCCGCTGCCCAAGCTCACGCGTGAGCAGCAGGGGGCCGGGATGATCGACGCGGCGCGCCTTCTCGGAACGGCCCCGACCGAATCTTTTTTTGTTCTTGAACATCCCACTGGAGGCTCACGATGAAAATGCCGGCTTGTCTTATTGCCGTTCTGGCTCTTGCGGTCCCCGCGCGGCCCGCCCGCGCGGAGGAGGCCCCCCGGCAGAAGATCGTCGTCTTCGCCGAGCGGACCGCTCCGGGAGAGAGGATAGGCGTCCTCGCCGGGCTCGGCCTGCCGGCGGTCCGGGAGCTGCCGCTGATCGACGCGGTCGTCGTGCGCGTCCCCCGCGCCGAGCTCGCGGCGTTCGAGACGCGCCTGAAGGGCCTGCCCCAAGTCCTGCGCGTCGACGACGACCCCTATGTCGCATGGCTCGGCCAGACCGAGGCGCCGAAACTGCCCTCGGTGGATGCGGTGATCGAGGGGCTCAAATCCAAGCACGGGCTGCCGCGACCGCCGCTTCCGCCCGTCGCCGTAACGCGCATCGACCCGGAGGTTCCTTGGGGCATCGCGCGCGTGAACGCCCCGGCGGCCTGGAAGGCCGGGCGCGGCGCGGGGGTCAAGGTCGCGGTCGTCGACACCGGCATCGACGCGGCGCACCCCGACCTCGCGGCCAACGTCGCGGGCGGCTTCAACGCGATGGTCGCGACGGCGTCCTGGGCGGACGACCACGGCCACGGCACGCACGTCGCGGGCACGATCGCCGCGGTGCATAACTCGACCGGCGTCGTCGGCGTCGCGCCCGAGGCGCGGCTCTACGGGGTCAAGGTCCTCGACAAGAACGGCAGCGGCTACTACTCGACGATCATCGCCGGCATCGGCTGGGCGGTCGAGAACAAGATGCAGGTCCTGAACATGAGCCTCGGCGGGCCCAACGACAATCAGTCCATGCACGACGCGGTCAAGCGGGCCGTCGAGGCCGGAGTGACGGTCGTCTGCGCGGCGGGCAACTCGGGCGGCTCGGTCAGCTACCCCGGGGCTTATCCGGAGTCGATCGCGGTCTCGGCCTCGAACAACTTCGACAAGATCACGACCTGGTCGAGCCGCGGGCCCCAGGTCGCGTTCATCGCGCCGGGCTCCCTGGTGCTGTCGACCTTTAAGGGAGGAGGCTACAGGTTCCTATCGGGGACCTCGATGGCCTCGCCGCACGTGGCGGGATTGGCGGCGTTGAAGCTCGGCCAGGCGGGCAACCTGGCGCCGGCGGCGCTGCGCGAGGCCTTGAAAGCCGCGGCCTCTCCGTTGTCGGGCATGACGCCCGACGAGCAGGGCGCGGGCATGATCGACGCGGCGAAGCTGTTGGGCGTCCGCTCCCGGTAAGTCAACGACGGCCGCTTCACGCCCCCGGTCTCGAAGGAGACCGGGGGCTTTTTGTCGCCGGAGAATCCTCGCGCAGGAACTGCCACAGCGCGCCGATGATGAGCGCGC
>CAZMIB010000177.1:0-5828 GCA_964566245.1 uncultured Elusimicrobia bacterium
GCTCGCCCCGCGCCGGCTCGCGTAGACCGCCTTCCCGGCCGCGTCCGTCACCGTCAGATAGGCGAGGTCGGGGTCGTCGGCGTAGGGCTTGACCGCGCGCGCGAGCATCGAGGGGTTCTCCAGGCTCAGCGGGACGAAGGCCGTGCGCGCGACGAAGCGCGCGAGGTCGGCGGCCTTGCGCTCCGCGCCCGCGAGGGCGAGCTGGCGCAGGCGGACGATGGCGATCGCCGAGACGCCCGCGGCGACGGCGACGATCGAGGCGGCCAGCACCGCGACGATCGAGCGGGTGAAGACGCGCCACTTCGCCTCCAGCGCGTAGCTTTCCTCGGCGGCGGCCGCCCGCGGGGAGGGGGGCGTCATTGGATCTTGCGCCAGCGCGGGGTCTTGACCGGAAGCCCGAAGCGCTCGGCCAGCGAGGGTTGATAGACGATGGCCCCTCCCGAGGGGGCCTCGCGGGCTCCGATCTCCCGGGCCGTCGAGGTGGACATACGCTCGATGTCGCCGGAGGCCTGCGCGGCGAGCGCCTCCCGGTCGGCCACCGAGCACAGCGCCGCCCCCGCGGCGACCTCCGAGGGCTCCGAGCCGATGAGCGCGACGCCGCGGGACAAGGAGGCCTCGACCAAGTACTGCAGCCCCGCGCCCCGCGCGAGGATAGGGTCGCCGAGGACCCAGACCGCGGGGGCGCTTCCCAGCAGGCCCTCGGCCGTCGCGGGCAGCTCCTTCAGGCTGGGAATCTTGCGCTCGATGAGGCGTCCGCCGCGGGCCTGGGCCGCGGACCGGATCCGGGCGACGACGCCCTCGTAGCCCGGCGTGTAGAGCAGGCCGATGCCGCGCCGCCAACGCTCGGGGACGGCGTCGAGCACGTCCTCGGGGCTGTAGGCCAAGGTGCCGGAGAGGGCGGAGGAGGCGAGGTCCTTGCCGCGGACGATCGCCGCGCCGACGAAATAAACCGGGACGTCCTCCAGCTCGCGGCTGGCCAGCTCGACGGCCGCGTCGCCGACCGCGACGACGACCCCCGCCTCCGTCAGCGAGGCGACGAGCCGCCCCTTCTCTATCGGGTCGTCGAGCTGGGCCCTCGCGAAGCCGACGCGCCGCACGGCGTGGCTCGGCGCGAGGCGCTTTTGGACCGCGACCGCCAGGGCCTCGGACGCGGGGTCCCCGCCCTCGGTGAGCAGCACGACGGGCGGCGGCGCGGCGGTGAAGCCCGCCAGGCCGGCCAACGCGATCAGCGCGAGCAAGGCTCGGCGCATGGTGTCCCTAGAACGTCAGCACCACCGCGAGCTCCCAGACGTCGGCCTCCAGCGTCAAGCGGTCCGAGGGACTCGCGTACGGCAGCTCGTAATAGAATTTCAAGTACTCAGCCTTCAGGCGCGCTCCCGGGGTGAGCTGGAACGACGTCCCGACGGCGAGGCTGTCGAGCTTCTCGTCGGGCGCGCTCAGGTTCGCCGCGTGGGTCCGGTAGTGCTCCCCCTGGATATAGGGTACCACGGGCACGCCCCGCCAGGACCCCAGCTCGTAGGAGGCCGTGGCGTGCCAGCCGCGCGTCCTCCAGTCCGCGCCTCCGACCTGCGGGGCGAAGCCCTGGTCGCCTTGGGCGTCGAGCTCGAGCGCGCTGGCCAGCAACTCGAGCCTTCCGATCGGCACGCGCGCGTGCAGGCCGGCGATCTGCAGGTTCTGCGTGGCGGACTTGTCCCATTGCCCGTAGTAGTACGAGAGCCCGGCCTCCGCCTGCGAGCCGGCGACCGGGAACAGCCTCAGCCGCCCGCCGAAGGCGGGCTTGCCGTTGTTGTCGGTCGCGCCGACGTTGCCGGCGATCGAGAGCCCGCCGGGGACGCTGGCCTTGCGCAGCGCGTCGGGGGAGCCCGGGACGCTGCCGAAGCCGTTGACCGCGTACACGGTCGCCTCCGCGTCCAGGCCGGCGGCCTTGAAACGCCGGCTGACCGCGGCTCCCCAGTCGACCATCGGCAGCCCGAGGATGGCCGACTGGAAGAGCGGCGAGTTGATCGGGTAGCGTTGGAACGCGTAGAAGCGGTTCTCGTTGTAGTACCCGAACGGCAGGGGGATGCGCCCGGCCTTGACCGTCGTCTCCGGGAGGGCGGTGTAATCCAGATAGGCGTATTGGATCCGCGTCTGGACGGAGTTGGAGCCTATGCTGCGGTACGTGAGGTCCATCTGGAACCGCAGGTTGTCCTGCAGCTCGGTCGTCGCGAACAGGCCGATCGCGTCGGCGCTGAAAGCCGCGGATTGGGCCGAGCCGGCCGTCAGGCCCAGGCCGGAGAGCACTCCCGGCCCTCCGCCGACGTCCAAGGACGCCGCGGCGAACCTGAGGTCCGCGTAGCCGCTGAACGTGACCTTCGCCGCGGCCGGGCGTCCGGCCGCCAAAACCGCCGCGATCGCCAGCGCCGCGCGCCGGCCGCGTCTCATCGATCCGAGCATATCCGCCTCCTGTCTTCTCACGCCCCGAGGGGCAGGGCGAAATGGAAGGCGGCGCCCCGGGGCGGGGCCTCCTCCATCCAGATGCGCCCGTGGTGCAGCTCCAACATCTCCCGGCAGATCGCCAGGCCCAGCCCGGTGCCCTTATAGCCCGCTCCGCCCTTGGGGCGGTTCACCTGGTAGAACTTCGAGAACAGCTCGGCGCGCGCCTCGGGCGCGATGCCGGGCCCGTCGTCCACGACGACGACGCGCGCCTCTCCGTCCAGGACCGAGGCGCGGACGATGACGCGCGTCGCCGCGTAGCGCGCGGCGTTGTCGATCAGGTTGCGCAGCACCTGCGCGATCATCTCCGGGTCGGCGAGGACCCTCGGAAGGGCCGCCGGAAGGTCGAGCTTGACCGGGACGCCGCGCTCGGCGGCGGCCGGGAGGAACGGGTGCGCCGCGTCGCGGATAAGCTCCGCGAGATCGAGGGGGGACTTGTTCGGGAGGATTTTCCCGGACTCGAGCCGCGAGATGTCGAGCAGATTGTTGATCATGCGGCTCAGCCTGTCCGCGTTCGAGGCGGCGATCAGAAGGAACTTGCGCTGGTCGGGCGAGAAGCCGTCCGCGAGCAGCTCGCAGAGGTTCATCAGCGCCCCCTGGACGATCGCGATCGGGGTGCGCAGCTCGTGCGACACCGCGCCGAGGAACTCGTCCTTGAGCCTTTCAAGGCGCTTGCGCTCGGTCACGTCGCGCGCGACGGCCGAGGCGCCGACCCTCGCCCCGAGCTCGTTGAGGATCGGCGACAACGTCAGCGAGACGTCGAGCTCGCGCCCGTCCTTGCGCCGGCCGCGCGTCTCGTAGTGCGCGATCGACTCGCCGCCCTGGACGCGCGCGAGCAGGGCGGCGGCCTCGGGGCCGCCCTCGGCGAACAGCTCCGCGGCCTCGCGGCCGCGAGCCTCGTCGGCCGCGTAGCCGTAGATCCTCGCCGCGCCCTGGTTCCAGTCCGTGATCCGGCCGGAGAAGGTCATGCCGACGACCGCGTCGTCGGAGGACTCGACGATCATCGCGAGGTGCCGGCGTATCTCCTCGTTGCGGCGGTGCTCGCGCCTCAGGCCGACCTCGGCGAGCTCGCGCGCGACCGCGGGGACGAGCCGGGCCAGCCGGTCCTTCATGATGTAATCGCGCGCCCCGGCCCTCATCGACTCGACCGCGGTCTCCTCGCCGATCGAGCCCGAGACGATGATGAACGGCAGGTCGAGGCGCTTCTCGCGGACCATGGCCAGGGCCGTCAGGCCGTCGAGGCGGGCCATCGAGTAGTCGGCCAGCACGACGTCCCAAGGGCCGCCGTCGAGCGCGGCCGCGAGGGCCTCGGGGGTGTCGACGCGCGTGATCGCCGGCGCCAACCCTCCGCGGCGTAAGGCTTCCGCGACGAGCTCCGCGTCGTTGGGAGAGTCCTCGATCAGCAGAACCGAGAGCGGCTGTTGGGTCATGGGCCGTTCGTTCTCTTTATATCGGACCGGGAGAGGTCTTGCAAGACCTCTTGCTCCGCCGTTGCCGCTCCATGAAGGCCGTGTAATGTCCCGGTCAGGCCCGCGCTGGGCCCTTTGCCGGGGTCGAGTGGGCCCTTCGGCCCTCGCGGTTCCGGCCGCCGGGTGCCAGACTATTAGGGCTGAAGAGTGCCGGCCCGGGGGGGAACCGGGGAGGCCGGATGAGTCGGAGGAAGGCGCTGGTCTGCGACGACGACGGAGCGATGGCCCGCATCGTCCAGCATCTCCTTAGAAAGGAAGGCTTCGCGGCGTCCATCGCCGCGACCGGACCCGAGGCCGTGGAGCGGGTCCGCGCCGAGAAGCCCGACCTGCTGGTCCTCGAGCTGCAGCTTTCCGGCCTCGACGGCGAGGCCGTCCTCCAGTCCTTGGGGGCCGATAAGCCCAAGGTCTTGGTCCTCACGAACTCGGAGCGGCCCGAGCGACTCGCGCGGGCGAAGGAGCTCGGCGCGGACGCGGTGCTCGTGAAGCCGTTCGCCGTTCCCGAGCTTTCGGGCGCGGCGCGCCGGCTGATTGAGGGAGGGGCCGCCTAGATGGCCGCCCCCGGCAGCATGAAGCGCGCGGGCCTCGGCGAGATCCTCGTCGAGATCGGCGCTCTGGCCCCCGAGAAGGTCGCGGCGGCGGGCGGCGAGGGCGCCGACCTCAAGCGCCGCCTGGCCGAGCTCGGCGCGAGCGAGTCGGCCCTGCTCAAGGCCGAGGGGCTGCGCCTCGGCGCGCCCTACTTCGCGAGCCTCGAGGGCCTGCTCGAGCCCAGGGTCGCCGCGCTCGTCCCCGAGGCGATGGCGCGCCGCCGCCTGGCGGTGCCCCTTTTCCGCGCCGAGGACTCGCTGATGGTCGGGATGGTCCAGCCGTCCTCGATCGAGGCGGTCGACGAGCTCTCGAGCCACGCCGGCCTGCGCATCGTGCCGGTGCTGATCGCGCACGCCACGCTGTTCGACGCGATCGAGACCCTTTACAGGCCCAAGAGCGGCGGCGCGGAGAACGGCGCCGCGGCGCCGGCGCGCGCCGAGGCCGGCTCGGTGATCGAGCGCGTGAGCCTGCTCCTTCAGGAGAGCGTCTCGCGGCGCGCGAGCGACATGCACCTCGAGCCGATGGAGACCGAGCTGCGGTCCCGCTTCCGCGTCGACGGCGTGCTGCAGGAGGGCAAGAGCTACCCGAAGGAGCTGGAGACCGCCTTGGTCGCGCGCATCAAGATCCTGGCCAAGCTCGACATCACCGAGACCCGCCTGCCGCAGGACGGCCAGCTTCGCTTCGAGTACGGCGGCAAGAAGATCGACGTCCGCGTCTCGACTTTGCCGACGATCTACGGCGAGAAGGTCGTGATGCGCGTGCTCGACGCCTCGAAGAACGTCAAGAAGCTCGACGAGCTGGGCCTCGCCGAGCGGAACCTGAAAAGCTTCCAGTCCGCGATCGCGAAGCCGAACGGCATCGTGCCCGGTACCGGCCCGACCGGCCAGCGCAAGACGACCACCCCCCACGCCGCGCTGTGCCCCCTGAACGACCCGGCGCGCAACATCGTGACGCTCGAGGACCCGGTCGAGTACCGCGTGCGCGGCTTGAACCAGGTCCAGATCCACTCGAAGATCGGCCTGACCTTCGCGGCCGGCCTGCGCTCGATCCTGCGCCAGGACCCGGACGTGGTCCTGCTCGGCGAGATACGCGACCAGGAGACCGCCGAGACGGCGATGCGCGCGGCCCTGACCGGCCACCTCGTGTTCAGCACGCTGCACACGAACGACGCGGTCTCATCGGTGCACCGCCTGGCGGACATGGGCGTCGAGCCGTTCCTGATCGCGGCCTCGCTGAACGGCGTGATGGCCCAGCGCCTGGTGCGCAAGCTCTGCGAGCGCTGCGCCCGGCCGCACGAGC
>CAZMIB010000178.1:0-5799 GCA_964566245.1 uncultured Elusimicrobia bacterium
CGCGCGGAGGCCCGGGACGCCGGCGCGGCGGCGACGCGCGGGCGGGGTTTCGACGTCGTGCTGGTCTGCGCCGACACCCAAAGCAACGACCCCGTCGAGCTGGCGGCCGAGCTGGCGCGTGATCGCGGCACCGTCGTGGCCGTCGGGGCGGTCGGCCTCGACTTGCCGCGCCGGCCCTACTATTTCAAGGAGCTGCGCTTCTTCGTGTCCCGCTCGTACGGGCCCGGGCGCTACGATCCCGAGTACGAGGAGAAAGGCCGCGACTACCCGCTGGCCTACGCGCGTTGGACCGTCCAGCGCAACATGGAGACCTTCCTCGATCTTTTGGCCGGCAAGCGGATGGACGTCGATTCGTTGATCACGCATCGCTTCGACATCGGGGACGGGGAGAAGGCCTACGACCTCATCACCGGCCGCGTCCGGGAGAACTTCTTGGGGATCGTGCTGAATTATCCCGGCGCGACCGAGCCCCCCGTCCGGACGCGCGTCGAGCTGGCGTCCGTCGGCGCCGCCCCGGCGGCCGGGGGCTCGGTCGGCCTCGGCGTGCTGGGCGCCGGAGCGTTCGTCTCCGGGACCTTGCTGCCGGCTTTCAAGGGACTTCCCGTCGAAAGGATGGGCGTCGCGGGCGGAAAGGGTCCCCGGGCGCGGTCGGCCGCGAAGCGCTTCGGCTTCGGCTATTGCGCGTCCGATGAGACGGAGCTTTTGTCCGACGCTCGGGTGACGGCGCTGGTCATCGGGACGCCGCACCACATGCACGCCGGCCAGGCCGTCGCGGCGCTTTCGGCCGGCAAGCACGTTTTTCTCGAGAAGCCGCCCTGCCTGACGCGGGAGGAGCTCGAGGCCCTGAAGACGGCCTCGGCCGCGTCCCGGGCCTTCCTGATGGTCGGTTACAACCGGCGCTTCGCCCCGATGTCGCTGGCGCTGCGGGACTTTTTCTCCGACGTCGCCGTGCCGTTGACCGCGCGGTATCGGATCAACGCCGGGGCGCTGCCCGACGGCCATTGGCTCGCGGACGTGGAGCGGGGCGGGGGACGGCTGCTCGGCGAGGGCTGCCACTTCGTCGATTGGATTCTATGGATGACGGGCCGCAAGCCCGTTTCCGTGGCGGCGGCCGGGGACGAGCGGCGTTCGTTCACGGTCCAGCTCCGTTTCGAGGACGGGTCGATCGCCTCGATCAACTACGTCGGCGACGGGGACAAGACGCTCGGCAAGGAGCGCATCGAGGTCCATGGCGGGGGGCGCTCGGCGATGCTCGAGGACTTCCGCCGTCTCGAGCTGGCGCGCGGCGGCCGGCGCAAGGTGCTGCGCTCCTGGCTCAGGGCCGACAAGGGCCACCGCGCCGAGGCGGCCGCGTTCGTCGACGCCGCGCGCTCGGGCGGACCCTCGCCGACGCCGTTCGAGGGGATCGAACGGGGGATGCGCGCCTTGTTCGCGGCGCGCGAGAGCCTGCGGACCGGGGGCGTGATCGGCCTATGAACGGCGAGGACTTCTATCGGGGACGGAAGGTCCTCGTCACCGGGGGGCTCGGCTTCCTGGGCTCCTCGCTCGCCCTGCGTCTGGTGGAACGGGGAGCGCGCGTCATCTTGGTCGACAACTTCTACCCGCGGCACGGCGCGAACCGCTTCAACATACGGGCGATCGAAGGGAAGGTCGAGGTCGTCCGCTGCGACGTGAGGGACCGCGACGCGATGCGCGGGCTGGTCGCGGAGTCGGAGGTGGTGTTCCACTTGGCCGGCCAGGTCAGCCATGTCCTGAGCCTGAAGAACCCCTTTCCGGACATCGAGTTGAACATCATGGGGACGGCGGCCCTGCTGGAGCTGGTGCGCGAGGCGGGCGCGGACCCGGTCTTCGTCTACACCGGCACGCGCGGCCAGTACGGGACCCCCGTGCGGCTGCCCGCCTCCGAGGACGATCCCTCGAATCCCAAGGGTCTTCACGAGCTGACGAACCTGACGGCCGAGAAAATGACGCAGTTTTACTGCTGGAGCCACGGCCTGAGGACGGTGCCGCTCCGGCTGGCGAACGTCTACGGCCCGCGCGCCCAGATGCGGCACCCGCATTACGGCGTGGTCAATTGGTTCGTGCGCTTGGCGCTCATGGGCGAGACGATCCCGGTCTTCGGCGACGGCAAGATCCTGCGCGACTTCGTCTACGTGGACGACTGCGTCGAGGCCTTGCTGCGCGCGGGCCGCCTCGACGCCGGGTTCGGCGAGGTGATCAACGTCGGCAGCGACCGCCCGTCGTGCTTCCTCGACGTCGCCGAGGCGCTCGGCGAGCTGGTTCCGGGCTGCGCCTACGAGTTGAAGCCGTTCAGCCCCGAGCGCGCGATGCAGGAGCCGGGGGATTTCTACTCGGACATCACGCGGGCGCGGCGGCGCCTGGATTGGGAGCCGACGACGCCGCTGAAAGAGGGGCTGAGCAAGACGGTGGAGTACTACCGCGGATGCCTGAGCGAGTATCTCTCCCCGGTCGATATAGAGGGAGGAGTCGAGGCGGAGACCCCCTCGCCCGCCCTTAGGGTGCCCGCGGGGCCCGTCGGGAGAGGGCACTGAACATGAGCGGAAAGCATATCCTGCACGTCGTCGGGGCGCGGCCGAACTTCATGAAGGCGGCGCCGGTGATCAAGGCGCTGTCGGGGCGCTTCAAGCAGACCTTGGTGCACACCGGCCAGCACTACGACGAGAAGATGTCGGCGATTTTCTTCGACGAGCTGGGTTTGCCGCGCCCGGACGTGAACCTGGGCATCGGCTCGGGCTCGCACGCGGCGCAGACGGCCCTCGTGATGACCGGCTTGGAGGCCTGCCTCGCCGAGACGAAGCCCGACATGGTGCTGGTCTACGGCGACATCAACTCCACGGTCGGCGCGGCGTTGACCGCCGCCAAGCTCGGCATCCCGGTCGGCCATGTGGAGGCCGGCCTGCGCTCGCGCGACCGCTCGATGCCCGAGGAGTTGAACCGGCTGGTGACCGACCAGCTCTCGGATATCCTGTTCACTCCATCGCCCGACGGCGACGAGAACCTCGGGAAGGAAGGCATCCCGGCCGAGAAGGTCCGCTTCGTCGGCAACGTGATGATCGACAGCCTGCTCGCGCACCGCGCGCGGGCGGCCGAGAGCAAGGTCCTGGAGTGGCTGGAGCTGAAGCCCAAGACTTACGCGGTCTGCACCTTGCACCGCCCCGCGAACGTCGACGACGGGCCGGCCTTCCGCGAGATCCTTTCCGCGTTGTCTGAGCTGGCCGCCGAGCGGCCGCTGATTTTCCCGATCCATCCGCGCTCGCGCCAGCGCCTCGCGGCGCTGGGCCCGGTCCCTAAGGGCCTGCGGCTCATCGAGCCGCTGGGCTATCTCGACTTCCTGAGGCTCATGTCCGACGCCGAGCTCGTGCTGACCGACTCCGGGGGCATGCAGGAGGAAACGAGCATCCTCGGCGTGCCGTGCGTGACGCTGCGCGAGAACACCGAACGGCCCATCACGATCAGCGAGGGGACGAACGTGCTGGGCGGGGTGCGGCGCGAGACGATACTCGCGGCGGCGCAAGCGGCGAGGCTGAAGACGGGAAGGATTCCGGAGAAGTGGGATGGAAAGGCGGCGGAGCGGATTGCCGAAGAGTTGGATGGATGGTTCGGAACGCCCTCACCCCGCCCCTCTCCCGCAAGCGGGAGAGGGAGTTACGAGGGGAGAATATAAGATGGCTGCGGTGATCGACAGGGCGGCGTATTTGGGGCGCGTTTTCGCGGCTTACCTCGGGGGCGGGACGAGCCAGCTGTCGTTCTGGCATGAGACGCCGGCGATCGAGCCCGCGGCGTTCAACGAGGACCTGGGGCCTTACTACATGACGTTCGCCGGCAAGGCGCGGTACGCCGGGCCGTTCGACGCGGGGGGGATCCCGCTGCTCGACTATCGCGGGCGGATCGGTCGGCGCTACAACCCGATCGCGATCGCGCAGTACGGCTTGGCGCGCTACAACGAGTGGCTCGCGACCGGCAAGCCCGAGGCGCGCACGGCGTTCCTGCGCCAGGCCAGCTGGCTGGCCTCGAACCTGCTGCGCAACCGGCACGGAGTCCCGGTGTGGATGCACCAGTTCGATTGGGAGTACCGCGAGCCGCTGCGCGCGCCGTGGTACTCGGGCTTGGCGCAGGGGCAGGGCATCTCGCTTTTGCTGCGCGCGCACAAGGTCACCGGCGAGGAGCGGCTGCTGCGCGCGGCACGCTCGGCTTTCAAGCCGCTGGAGCTGGAGACGGCCTCGGGGGGCGTGCTGTTCAAGGACGCGAAGGGCCGCGTCTGGATCGAGGAGTACATCGTGACACCGCCGTCGCACATTCTCAACGGCTTCCTGTGGGCCTTGTGGGGCGTTCACGATTACGCGCGCGCGACCGGCGAACCCGCCGCGCAGCGTCTTTTCTCCCAGAGCGTGAGGACGTTGCTTTCGGCCTTGACCGAGTACGATACGGGCTACTGGTCGCGTTACGAGCTTTCCAAGACGATGCTGCCGATGATCGCGAGCCCGTTCTACCATCGGCTGCATATCGTCCAGCTCAGGATCACCGCGAAGCTGACGGGCGAGGCGCTCTTCGCCGAGACGGCCGACCGCTGGGAAGGCTACCAGAGGCGCGCGGCCTACAAGACCTTGGCGGTGGCTCAAAAGAGCGCCTTCAAACTGCTTTACTATTGATCCGAGGATCATGAGGCTCACGCTCGTCACGCAGCACTATCCTCCCGAGATCGGGGCGCCGCAGGTGCGCCTTTCGTCCTTGGTCGCGCACTGGTCGCGCTTGGGCCACGAGGTCACGGTGCTGACCGCTCACCCCAACCATCCGACCGGGGTCGTCCCTCCGGAGTACCGGGGGCGGCTCGTCGTTCGCGAGGCGAGGGACGGCGCGACGGTTTTCAGGCATTGGCTGTACGCGACGCCGAACGAAGGGTTCGTCAAACGGACGATGTCTCATGTCTCGTTCATGGTCTCGGTGGTCGCGTTGAGCCTGTTCCGCGGCCCGCGGCCGGACGTGATCGTCGTCAGCTCGCCGACCTTCCTGCCGGTGCTGTCGGCCTGGGTGATGTCGAAGGCTCGGCGTCGCCCGCTGGTGTTCGAGGTCCGGGACATGTGGCCGGCGATCTTCGTCGAGCTGGGCATCCTCAAGGAAGGGCGGCTGTTACGCTTCCTGTCGGCGATCGAATTGTTCCTCTACAAACAAGCGGCGGCCGTCGTTACCGTCACCCGCGGGTTCGCGCGCAAGATCGAGGCGCGGGGGATACCGGCGAATAAAATCTTCCTCGTGCCTAACGGGGCGGATGACCCCTCACCCTCGCCCTCTCCCCTACAGGGGAGAGGGGAGATCAAGGATGGGGGTGAGGGGAAGGTTGTCGTCCTCTACATGGGGGCGATCGGGCTTTCGCATGGGATCGACGTCGCGCTCGAGGCGGCGGGGCGGCTCAAGGGGGAGCCGGTGCGGTTCGTGTTCGTCGGCGAGGGAGCCAGAAAAGAAGAGCTCGCGGGGCGGGCGGCGCGCGAAGGATTGGAGAACGTCGAGTTCCTTCCGGGCCGGCCGCGCGAGGAGGCCCTTGCGCTGTACGCCTCGGCCGACCTATGCCTCGTCTCGCACCGAGATATCCCCGGTTTCGCGGACTATATCCCGTCGAAGATTTTCGAGATCATGGCGTACGGGCGGCCGATGGTCGCCGCGGTGAAGGGAGAATCGGCCGAGATACTGGAGCGCTCGGGCGCGGCCAAGGTGGTCCGGCCGGGCGATCCGGCGGCGCTGGCCGAGGCGGTGCGCGAGTTGGCCTCGCGGCGCGAGGCGCGC
>CAZMIB010000179.1:0-5667 GCA_964566245.1 uncultured Elusimicrobia bacterium
ACTCAATTCAAGGTCGGTGACACGGTCAAACTGGGCCTGCCCGCGTTTTACTCGCGGGACCCGGACAACCGCCTCTGGAAATCTCCCATCGAAGGGCGGATCGAGAGGCTCATTTACGACGGCGACGCGCTCGTCGGCCTTCTCGTCCAGCGTCCGGATTTCAAGCACGTGGACGGCGTCCATACGCCGCCCCGGGACGTCGTGTGGCTCAACGACGTCGATCCGGACGACGCGCGCGTCGTGAGCCGGCCCGCGCGGCCCGGAGCCGCCGGGCCCATCGACGTCTCCGCGATGCCGGAGCCGGAGACGACGTTCCCGATCCTCTTTAAGTTCGGGGGCGATCGCGCGGCCCCGCTTGCCGTCGGCGACGGCGTGAGCTTTGAATTCAAGGAGCGCAACGGGGAGAAAATTCTAGTCAGCGGCCGAGGCCCCCATGGACGCCGGGTCGAGGCGATCCTGCGCGACGGCCGAGGGAACCCCGTCGGCTTCAAATTCGAGTACGACCGCGGCGACACCGGGGACTGCATTTACCCGTACGATCGTTCGCGCATCGACGCGACGGGGCTCGTCTCCGTTTACTTCGACGAGATCATCCGCGGGCGCGGGTCCCCGTTCATCGATACGAGTTGGCCGCAATACCTCAACTTCAGGTTCCCGCTCTCGCGCGTGCGGCTTCCTTGGGTCGGAGGCGGTTATTCTTGGCTTCCGTCCTTCAGCGCGGCTCTCCGGACCGTCCGGGACTCCGGAGAGTTCACGCTGCGCGTCTCGGAGCGTTACATCGCGGAGGACATGGCGAACGCCGTCCAGTGCCCGGTCGCGGTCGGGGACAACGTGGTGCTCTGCTTGAAGAGGCCGGACTCGCTCCGGGGCTGCGACCAGGTCGGTTATCGCGTCCTCGACGTTCTCAAGCGGCGCGGCCGCACGCTCGGCTTCAGGGTGGAGTACCCCGGCTCGGGCGATCCGACGACCGTGATAGGACTCGAGGACGTCTATCGCGACGATTCCTACATCGACATGCGCGGCCGGCCGGGCGGCGCTTCCCGTATCCCGGGCGCGTGGAGCCGGCGCGCGCCCTTCGTCGCGGAGGTTCATGAAGGTCCCCGCGAGGATTTCGACGCCGAACGTTTCATCGAGTATTTGAAGGAGCTGTTTTTCGGAAGGGCAAGCCGCTCGTCGCGCGGGGCCGCCGTTCCCAAGGCTCCGAAGAGGCTCGCGGACATCGAGCCCTGGACGACCGCTCCGATCGGTTACGATGAGTGGGTCGTCAGGCTCGACCTTCAGCGCGGGCCGGCGAGCGAGGCGTTGTGGGCGCGCTGGGCGCTGCAAGTGAGCGAGCGGGCCTCGAAAGCCGAGATCAAGAAGAGCCTTCGCGCGCTTTATAAAAGGTTCCATCCCGACATGGCGGCCGTCAACGGCGTCTCGGGCTCCGGCCTTGAGGCCCTCGCCAAGCACTTGGGACACGCGGGCGACGTGCTGCTGAAGGGCGAGTACTCGAGCCGCTGACCCGCGGTGGGTCAATAAACAGAAAGGCCCAGCCGTCCCTGGGCCCATTGCCGGACCGGGCCTGGGCCCGAAGCACCGTTCGGGGCGCCTTCAAGACCGGTACCATGGCGCCCATGTCCACGCTTCGCTTTCTCCTCGCGCTCTCGCTCGCGGCGCCGCTGCGCGCCCAAACCTTCAAGGTCGAGCCGCTCCGCGAGGCGCCTCTCGCGGCGCCCGTTCAAGCCCCGTCGGCGCTCGCGCTTCCTCTTCAGGCCGCCGCACCGCTGTCGCCGGGGTTAAGTCTCGCGGCGCCCTCGCCGCTGGCGAGGCCCGTCGCCGCGGCGCCGCGCGCGCTGCCTCAGGCGGCGCGGCTCGCGTCTTCCATCCGCGCGTCCGCCGTTCCCGCCGCGGCTCCTTGGAGCCGGCTTCAGGCCTTGCCGGCGCTGCTCCATGGCCCGGTCCTGAGCGCCTCCGACGGCGTGTTCGACGGCGTCGCGTCGCATGAGGAGCTCTCCGGTCGAAGGCCCGGGCCCGACGTTCCCGAGCCGCCGGACAGCATCCCCGCCGCGCCGACGTTCGAGTATCAAGGCATCGCGGCGATCCGGCTCCCGACCTATCTTTTCAGCCACAAGACCGTGATCGAGGACGAGCTGGTCAGGGCGATCGACAACGTCCCGGCCGGGGAAGCCCTGCGCCTGGCGCTGCACGGGATCGATCTGGAGAAGGCGACGGACGCGATCTTGCGGGCCCACGCCCGCGGGGTCGACGTGAGGATCCTGCTCAACCACGGCCATGTCTATCCCGAGCGGCGAAGCCACCACCGCTCGCCGCAGATACAACGGCTGATCGACGCGAACGTCACGATCCGGACGCTGCGCGGCACCGGGCCCTACGGCGTGATGCATCAGAAGCAATTGATGATCGGCCGCAAGGTCCTGAAGCTGGGCTCGTTCAATTGGAGCAACGCGGCGAACCGCAATAACTTCGAGAACGCGATGTTCCGGAACGACGCCGAGCTGATCGACGCCGCGATCGCCGATTACGAGTGGATGTGGGCCCAGGCCGCGCCTCTCGACGGCCAGGCGACGCCGGCCTCGTCCGGCCCGCCGCGCGACGAGAAGCTCAACCTGCGCTTCAAGGGCCAGCCCTGGCCCAAGATCGCCTTCTCGCCGAACGGAGGGGTCGAGGGTTGGATACTGCGGGCCATCAGCCTCCTTCAGCCGGGAGACACCCTCGACATCGCCGATTTCGGCTTCTACTCCCAGAACGTCGGCGACGCGCTGGTCGAGGCCAAGAATCGCGGGGTCATCATACGGATCATGATGGACCGCTCCCAGGCGAACCAGTCGCCGCTGCCGCGCTTCTTCGTGGAGCGCGGCTTCGACTTCCGCATCGTCTCCGGGCGGCGCGGCCGGGGGGTGATGCACCACAAGTTCGTCGTCTTCAACAGGGAGCTGCTGAAGGGCGGCTCGTACAACCTGTCGGAGAACGCCCGGGACCACAACTTCGAGAACGCCGTGTTCTCGACCGACGCGTCCGACCTCGCCGGCTACCAGGCGGAGTTCGAGTACGTCTGGGCGCAGGCGGAGGCGCCGACCCTTGATCAGTTGAGGCAGGTGGCCCCGGCCGGGCCGCATCTGATGGGGCACGAGGGCCAGTAAGTCGGACCAGCCACTTGGTTCGATTCGCCGATTCGGGTGGTCAGCGAGCGTCGGCTCAGGAGCCGTAAGCTCGCGTCAAGGAGGGCAGAGCCCTCCTTGAGGAGCGCCCGGCCGCACATGCCTCTAAAGGCCGGGGCCATACGCCCCGAGCAGCCCGCCGAAGGCGGGCGCGCAGGGCGCGACAAATCAGCGGCCCGTTCTCGCGAACGGGCCGCCTCCGGGGGGGAGCCCGAATCCGTGCCGTCGCGCGTCACGGCTCCCTCATCCCTAAAAGAAGTGTAGCCGGAGGAGGTAAGCCGGCGATGAACCGACGGTAAGTTTAGAGTAAAGGCCGGCGGGACGGGGCGGCGGCGCCCCAGGCCATGAGGACGAGGGCCAGCGCGAAGACCCATTGCGGGAACAGCGCCGTCGCGCCGGCTTGAATCAAGACGGGCCCCGCGCCGGCCGGCAGGCGCCGCTTCTCATCCGGGGCCGCCGCGATCGCGAGGCCCAGCGAGACCAGCAGGATGCCCGCGAGCTTCACGCCGAGATGGTCCAGCGGCGGCCAAGGAGCCGGGAATCTGCTAGGGATAGCCGCGGCCGCCAGCAGCAGAAGCGTCCAGACCGACATCCCCGCCGCCCAGAGCCGCTCCCCGCGCCTGAAGGCCGCCAGGGCCTTGCCCGCGCCGCCGAACATCAACAGGAAGGCCAAGGTGCCGAGAGTGTTCGGCGCGAGTCGAGCGAGCTTCTCATCGAGCGTCATAGCAGCGAGCGCATGCCGTACAGGACCTGGGAGACGAGCTTCTGGCCGGTCGGCTGGCCTTTCCATTCCTCGTAGCTGATCCGCCGGCAGCTCTTGAGATCCGTCTCGAATCGTTCGCGCATCACGCGGCCGAACTGCGAACCGAAGATGTTCACCCCGACCTCGAGGTTGTAGCGCAGGCTGCGGTGGTCGAGGTTATGCGTGCCGACCATCGCCCACAGGTCGTCGATCACCGCCGTCTTGGCGTGAAGCACCCTTCCCTGGAACTCGTAGACCTCGACCCCGCCCCGCAGCAGCAACCCGAACAGGGCCCAGGACGCCCAGCGGACCCAGGGATGGTCGGTCACCGAGGGGACGATGACGGCGACTCTCACGCCGCGCCCCGCGGCGCGGAGCAACCTGCGATACAAGGCGCGGCCCGGAAGGAAGTAGGCGTTCGTGATGCCGATGAAGCCATGCGCGTTGTCGATCGCCTGGTGATAGCTGCGCCGTATCGAGCGTATATTCGCGAACCCGGTCAGCGACACCACCCTGACCGGCACGTTGCCGGCCGGAGGTCCCTGGTGCGCCGGTGCCGCGGCTTGGTCGGGCTCCTGTCCGGCCTCCTTCCAGGTCGACCAGAACAGCTCCTCCAGACGGGCCGCGCACGGGCCCTCGAGGCGTATCTCGGTGTCGCGCCAGCCGTGCCCGCCCCACTCCGGGGGCGCGTCAAGGAGCGAGAGGTTCAAGCCGCCGGTGAACGCGACGCGCCCGTCGACCACCAGCAGCTTGCGGTGGTCGCGCCGGAACCAGTTCCAGTACGGCTTCCAAGGGATGATCGGGTGGTACTCCACGACGCGCACGCCGGCCGCGCGCAGGTCGTCGAAGAAGTCCGTCGAGGTCTCCAGGCAGCCGATCGCGTCGTAGATCACGCGCACGTTGACGCCGGCGCGCGCGCGCTGCTTCAGCGCTTCGGAGAAGCGGCGGCCGGTGGCGTCCTCCGCGACGTGGTACATCTCGAGCAGCACCGAGCGCGTCGCCGAGCCGATCGCGCGCAGCATCTCCGGGAAGGCCTCGCGCCCGTCGGTCAAAAGCGCGACGCTGTTCCACAGCGACAGCTCGGACGCGTCCAGGACGTACGGCTCCCAATCGACGAAGACCTTGGCCACCGCGGGGATGATACTACAATCCAAACCCAAACCGGCCTTGACTTGAAGTAGGCGGACTGCTACAGATAAGCGGCGCGGAACCCCTCGCCCGCTTGCGGGAGAGGGCTGGGGTGAGGGGATAGGGAAGTCCTCAGGGGGACGAGCATGCGATTGGCGATCATCGTGCTGATTTGGTCGGGCGTTTTCGGCGCGACCGCGCGGGCGGTGGAGCCCCGCGGCGAGCCCCAGTTGAGCCCCGTTCAGCGCAAAATCCTTTACGGGAACGAGGAGGCGGCCTCGGACGACCAGGCCGTCTCGGTGAACGAGCCGGGCCCCGCGCCGTCAAGCGGAGAGGACATGCTCCCCGGGGAGGAGTCGGCCGACGAGACCGGCGCGGACGAGGATCGGGAGGCGGACGAGGCGGCCGACGAGGACGCCCACCTGGCCGGCCCGATGCGCGAGCTGCTCGGCAGGCTCTCTCCGGCCGAGCGGAGGGATTTCTTCCGGAGGCATCCCGGCGTCAAGGAAGCCGTCGGCTGGAAGGAACGCTCGAACCTCGGACGCATCTACTCCTCGAGCGAGGAAAGCGAGCTGATGAGGAAGGACTCCGCCCTCCGCGAGGAGAAGGCCGAGGAGCAGGAGCAGCTCCAGCGCC
>CAZMIB010000180.1:0-5603 GCA_964566245.1 uncultured Elusimicrobia bacterium
ACAAAGTCTTCCGTCTTTTTGAAGGGCAGACTTAGGTTTTGGATGTGAGGGGTCCCCGCCCAACGCGTCCGCGTCCTAGGGGATTGGGAATCCTCGCGACAAGTCGGCGTTGAATGGGTGGTTCAATTTCGGTAAAATTGGCGTATGCCTACCGTCGATGATGTCCTTCAAGTGCTTTCCAAGGTCAAGGATCCCGAGATCGGGCGGGATATCGTCTCGCTGGGGATGGTCAAGGACCTGACCGTCGGCGGGGGGACCGTCAGCTTCACCTACGTTTTGACCACGCCGGCCTGCCCGCTGAAGGGAGAAATGGAGCGGGAAGCCCGCGAGGCGATCCTCACGATCCCCGGCGTCAAGGACGTCAAGATCAACATGAGCGCCAACGTGCAGAAGGACGCGCGTCTGGAGCGCATGATGCCGCCCGGGGTCAAGAACATCGTCGCGGTCGGCAGCGGCAAGGGCGGGGTCGGCAAGTCCACCGTCGCGGCGAACCTCGCGGTGGCGCTCGCGCTGGACGGGGCCAAGGTCGGCATCATGGACGCCGACGTCTACGGGCCCAACCAGCCGCAGATGTTCGGCATCGACGGCTATGAGCCGGTCGTCGACGGGGAGAACAAGATCACCCCGCCCTCGGCGCACGGCGTGAAAGTCATGTCGATGGGCTTCTTGATGGAGGCCGACCAGCCGGTGATCTGGCGCGGGCCGATGCTGCACGGGGTCGTCAGCCAGTTCTTGAAGGACGTCCGCTGGGACGAGCTCGATTATCTGGTCGTCGACCTGCCGCCCGGCACCGGCGACGTCCAGCTCTCGCTGTGCCAGGCCGTGCCGCTGGTCGGCTCGGTCATCGTGACCACGCCGCAGTCGGTCGCGCTTTCCGACGTGCGCAAGGCGGTCGCGATGTTCAACAAGCTCAACGTCCCGGTGCTCGGGGTCGTCGAGAACATGTCGCAGTTCGTCTGCCCGCACTGCAATAAGCCGAGCGAGGTCTTCAGCCGCGGCGGCGCCGAGTTCCTGTCGACGAAGTTCGGTATCCCGGTCCTGGGCCGGCTGCCGCTCGACGGCGCCGTCTGCGAGACCGGAGAGACCGGACAGCCGATCGTCGCGCGCGACCCGGAGTCCGCTCCCGGCCGCGCGTTCCGCGAGCTGGCGCGCAAGATCGCCGCCCAGGTCAGCCTGCAAAGCCTCAAGCTCCGCACCTTGGAAGTCCAGACCGTCAAGCGCTGACGGCGGATACCGCACGAATGGAGAACCGAACCATGGGCAGCCCGTTTCGCGCTTACCTCGCCGAGGCCATAGGAGCCTTCGCGCTGACGTTGATCGGAGCCGGCTCGATTTGCATGGACGTGGCGACCGGGGGAAAGGTCGGCTTGACCGGCATCGCCCTGGCGCACGGCCTGGTGATCATGACGATGGCCGCCTCGCTGGGTCACGTCTCGGGCGGGCACTTCAACCCCGCCGTCTCGTTCGCGATGCTGGTGACGCGCCGCCAGGCGCCGGTGCAGACCGCGCTCTACGTCGCGGCCCAGCTCGTCGGGGCGGCGCTCGGCGGGCTCCTGCTCGCGCGCTTCGTGCATAACTACCAGTTCGCCGGCAACCCGCCGTTCCTCGGAGCCTGCGACCTCGGCAACGTCGGCGCCCGCGCGGGCGTCGCGATCGAGGCCGTGCTGACCTTCTTCCTCGTGCTGGTGATCTTCGGCACGGCGGTCGACGCGAAGGGCGCGGGCACGATCGCCCCGATCGCGATCGGACTCACGGTCACGCTCGACATCCTGATGGGCGGCCCGCTGACCGGAGCGGCGATGAACCCCTCGCGCGCCTTCGGCCCGGCGATCGCGAGCGGCCACTGGCAGAATCACTTCGTCTACTGGCTCGGTCCGCTCCTGGGCGGCGCCGGGGCCGGGTTGCTGTACGATCGCTTCCTCATGGTAAAGGACGTCCGATGATCAAGGTCGCCTCCGGCGTTCGCAAGGGTCTCATTTTCGGCCAGGGCCCGCTGGCGTTGCTGTGCTTCGAGGGCGAGCTTTTCGCCGGCTACGGCCTGCCGAAGGCCCAAACCGAGCGGCTGGCGAAGGCCGCCGCGGCCGAGGCGTTCCGCGGCAAGCACGGCGAGACGGCGAGCGTGGTCTCCGGTCCGTCGAAGATTTTGCTCTGCGGCCTCGGCAAGAAGGAAAAGGTCGGATTGAAGGAGCTTCGCGAGACCGCCGCCGCGGCGTTCAAGCTCGGCGAGCGGCGTTATCCCGCGATCGGCGTCGCGGTCCCGTCCGTCGCGGGGCTGGAGCCGACCGAGGCCGTCCAGGCCGTCGGCGAGGGCCTGCTCCTGGCCTCCTACCGCTTCACGAAGTACAAGCAACCGCCGAAGGACGAGCGCGTCCTCAAGCAGGCCTTCGCCGTGGTCGGCGAGCCGGCGCTCAAGTCCGCCGCCGACAAGGCTCTCGCGCGGGCCCAGGTTTACGCGGACTCGATCTGCCTCGTGCGCGACCTCGTCAACGAGGGCCCCTCGGACAAGCAGCCGGACACGATGGCCGCGGTCGCGAAGGATCTCGGCGGACCGTCGATCACGGTCGAGATCTGGGGCAAGGACGAGCTGACCTCGCGCGGGATGAACGCGATCCTGGGCGTCGCGCGCGGCAGCGCCGTCGAGCCGCGCTTCGTGCACATGGTTTACAAGCCCGCCGGCGAGGCCAAGCGGCGCATCGGCCTGGTCGGCAAGGGCATCACGTTCGACTCGGGCGGCCTGTCGCTGAAGCCGCCGCAGTCGATGGAGACGATGAAGATGGACATGGCCGGCGCGGCGACCGTGCTGGCGATCTTCAAGGCCCTGCCGAAGCTGAAGCTGCCTATCGAGGTCCACGGCTTCACGCCGTTCACCTACAACATGCCGGGCGGCGACGCGATGAAGCCGGGCGATATCGTGCGCGCCTACAACGGCAAGACGATCGAGGTGCTGAACACCGACGCCGAGGGGCGCCTCATCCTGGCCGACGCCCTGGCCTACGCCTGCAAGCAGAAGCTCGACGAGGTGTTCGACCTCGCGACCCTGACCGGCGCCGCGCTGATCGCGCTCGGCAGCTCGGTCACCGCCGCGATGACGAACGACTCCGAGAAGCTCAAGGCCGTCGCCGAGATCGGCCGCAAGGCCGGCGAGCCGATCTGGGAGCTGCCGCTCTTCGAGGAGTACGCCGAGGGCATCAAGAGCAAGGTCGCCGACCTGCAGAACATCTCGAGCGTGCGCGGCGAGGCCGGCACGATCATCGGCGGGCTGTTCCTGAAGGAGTTCGTGAGCTCCGAGCCGTGGATCCATTTCGACATCGCGGGCACCGCCTGGACCGACCGGGGCGGCGCGCTCTGCCCGGCGGGGGGGACCGGCGCGATGGTCCGGACCTTGCTCGACTACCTCGCGAAGGCCGCCGCGTGAGCGACTCCACCGCCTCGCGCCCGTCCGTCGACCGGAAGCCGAGCCTGGCCGAGCATTGCCGCGGCATCCTCGAGCTTCTCGGCGAGGACCCGGGGCGCGAAGGGCTGTTGCGCACGCCGGACCGCGTCGCGCGCTCGCTGCGCGATCTCACGTCCGGCTACGACGTCGACATCGACCGGCTGATCAACTCGGCCCTTTTCGAGGTCGCGTACAACGAGATGGTGCTCGTGAAGGACATCTCGATGTACAGCCTGTGCGAGCACCACATGCTGCCGTTCTTCGGCAAGGCGCACGTCGCGTACATCCCGGACGGGAAGGTCATCGGCCTCTCGAAGATACCGAAGATCGTCGATGTCTTCTCGCGCCGCCTGCAGGTGCAGGAGCGGATGACCAGCCAGATCGCGCAAACCTTGATGGAGAAGCTCAAGCCGCTGGGCGTCGCCGTCGTCATCGAGGCCCGGCATCTGTGCATGGAGATGCGCGGGGCCGAGAGCCTGCACTCGCCGACGGTCACCAGCGCGATGCTCGGCGTCTTCCACACGGACCAGCGGACGCGCCAGGAGTTCCTGAACCTGGTCAAGCCGTGACCGCCCCGGCCCGCATCCCGCTCGAGGCTCTGTTCGGCAATCCCGAGCGGACCTCTCCTCAGATCTCTCCCGACGGAACCCGCCTCGCCTATCTCGCCCCGGACGCCGGCGTCCTCAACGTCTGGGTCCGAAGCGTCGCGAAGGACGACTCCCGGCCCGTCACCGCGGACAGGAAGCGCGGCATACGAACCTTCTTCTGGCAGCAGGACGCGCGCCACCTGTTCTACGTCCAGGACGCGGACGGGGACGAGAACTGGCACCTTTACCGCGTTCCGGCCGAGGGCGGACCGGCCAAGGACCTGACCCCGTACCCCGGCGTCCAGGCCCACGCCGTGGCCCACGAGCCCGAGTTCCCCGGCCAAATCCTCATCGCGCTGAACCGCCGCGACCCGCGGCTGCACGACGTCTACCGGCTCTCGCTGGACGACGGGAGCCTCGAGCTCGAGGCCGAGAACCCGGGCGACGTCGTCGGCTGGACGCCCGACAACGCGCTGCGCGTCCGCGGCGCGCGCGCCGCGACGCCGGACGGCGGCTGCGAGCTGAGGCTTCGCGACGGCAAGGACGCCCCGTGGCGGACCTTAGAGACCTGGGGGCCGGACGACGCCTTCGGCGGCATGCTCGGCTTCGGGCCGGACAACAAGACGCTGCGCCTCCTGACCAGCGTCGGCGCGAACGCGGCCCGGCTGGTCGAGGTGGGCCCCGACGGCGCGGAGCACGTCGTCGCCGAGGATGAGCGCTACGACGTCGACCAGACGATGGACCATCCGCGCCGCCGCACCTTGGAGGCCGTCCTCTTCCGCCGCGACCGGCGCGAGTGGCGGATCGTCGATCCCTCGATCGAGGCCGACTTCGAGGCCCTTCGCCGTACCCGCGACGGCGATTTCGCGGTCCTCTCGCGCGACGCGGCCGACAAGCTGTGGACGGTCGCCTACATCGTCGACGACGGCCCCCTGGCCTTCTACCTCTATGACAGGACCGCTCGGAAAGCCGAGCTTTTGTTCACCGACCGCCCCGCGTTGGACGGCCACGCGCTCTCCAAGATGCGCCCGATCAGCTACCCGGCCCGCGACGGTCTGGCCATCCACGGCTACCTGACCCTTCCGAAGGGCAAGGACCGCGGCCCCTTCCCGTTGGTCTTGAACGTCCACGGCGGCCCCTGGGTCCGCGACAACTGGGGCTTCAATCCCGAGGTCCAGTGGCTCGCCAACCGCGGCTACGCGGTGCTCCAGGTAAACTACCGCGGCTCGACCGGCTACGGAAAGGCGCACGTGAACGCGGGGGACCGCGAGTGGGGCGCCAAGATGCTCGACGACCTGATCGACGCGAAGCGCTGGGCCGTGTCCCAGGGCCACGCGACCCCCGACAAGGTCGCGATCTACGGCGGGACCTACGGCGGCTACGCGGTGCTGGCCGCCATTGCCTTCGCGCCGGGGGAGTTCTGCGTCGGGGTCGACATCGTGGGGCCCTCGAACCCCGTGACCGCCAACCCGGTGTAGACGGTCCCGGGGACGTGCCCCCGGTGGAAGGCGATGCCCGCCCCTGCAAAATCGTGCACGACGCAGTCCTCGACCAGGAGCCCGCTCGAGGGTTCCGACTGGCTG
>CAZMIB010000181.1:0-5481 GCA_964566245.1 uncultured Elusimicrobia bacterium
TGCCGGCTTGCTCCGCGAGGCAGCAGCCGACCATCAGGGGGACCAGCAGCGCGAACATCGCGGCCAGCAAAGCCCGGCCCTGCCTCCGGTCGCCGACCATGACGCCGAACATCACGCAGCAGGCCGCGGCGAGGGCCAGGATGGCGGTCATCTCGAGGAAGTTAGAGAGCGGGGTCGGGTTCTCGAACGGATGAGCGGAGTTGACGTTGTAGTAGCCGCCCCCGTTGGTGCCGAGCTGCTTGATCGCGACCTGGGAGGCGGCGGGGCCGACGGGAATGAGCTGCTCGACGGCCGTCGCTTTCCCGCCGGAGTCGTCGTAGACGACGGGCTCGATCAGCGCCGCCTTGGCGGCGGGCCGAAAATTCTGCACGACGCCTTGAGAGACGAGCGCCACGGCCAGGACGCAGGACAGCGGCAGGAGGACGTAAAGCGTGCCGCGGACGAGGTCGGCCCAGAAGCTGCCCAGGTTCTCGGACTCGCGCTGCCTGAGGCCGCGGATGAAGGCGGCCAGCACGGCCAGGCCGGTCGCGGCCGAGACGAAGTTCTGGACCGTGAGCGCCGCCATCTGGGTGAGGCAGCTCATCACGGCCTCGCCGCCGTAGGACTGCCAGTTCGTGTTCGTCGCGAAGCTGGCGGCGGTGTTGAAGGCGGTCCAAGCGCCGACCGGGCCGAGACCCCGCGGATTGAGCGGCAGGCGCGCTTGCAGCCGTTGAAGCGCGTAGACCGCGAGCGCGCCCAGGAGGTTGAACATCAGGACCGCGGCCGCGTACCTCCGTCCGTCCATCGCCTCGTCCGGATCGATGCCGCACAGCCGGTACGACAGGCGCTCCAACGGCCCGAGCAGGCGGCTCGCGAGCGTCGGCCGGCCCTCGTACACGCGGGCCATGAAGGGCCCGAACAGCGCGGCCGAGCCCGCGACGGCGGCCAGGTACAGCGCGATTTGAAGCCAGGCGTTCGCGTCCATGGGCTTTCCCTAGAAGAGCTCGGGCTTGAATAAGGCGACGAACAAATAGGCGCTCAAGCCGAACGCGACGATCAGGGCGACGGCGTAGCCGAGGCTCATGAGTCGCTCCTCGAAAGGCGGTCGAACAGCTCGACCATCACCCAGGTCAGCGCGAAAAACCCGATCAATAGCCCGACGCTCAACAGATCCTCCATGGGAGCCTCCCCGCTCTTATAGGCGTATCAAGAGCGCCACGGTGATCCGGTTCTCGGACGTCTTCAGGTCGGGCGAAAAGCCCGCCACGACCGAGCCCGGAGAGCCCTGATTGCCGCCCGGCGGCGTGACGCCGCCGGGCCCGGCGAAATACGGCACGTTCGCTTGGCGGTGGTTGTACTCCGTCCGCCAGGTGACGTATTGGCTCGGCATGTAGTCGAAGGTCAGCGACATGTCCCAAGCCTGGAAAGGGTCCCCGGGATTGGCGGTGAAGTACGGCGTCCCGGAGAAGGCCGTCGCGCCGTTGATGGGCGGCAACAGGACGAGGTAGCGGCCCGGGTTGTTGATGCGGCCGCCGCCGACGGTGACGCCGTACAGGTCCTGATGCAGCCAGACCCGGTTGTAGACCATCCAGCCGATGAACGACTGAGCCGGCCGGGTGTCCGTCCCGAAGCAGCTCACCCCGCCCCCGTCCTCGCAGCCGGCGTCGGCCGTGATGGAGAACGCGGCCTTGTCGATCAGGCGCTCCGGCCGGTCGTAGTACTTGACCTGCAGACTGTCGTCGGTATGGAAGCGCTGCCGGCTGGGGACGCCGGGCGTGTCGTGGCCCCAGTAGTTGTTCGACAGGACGGACAGCGCTCCCGTCGGGCGCCACAGGACTTGCATCCCGACGCCCAGGTCCTCGTTGAACATGCCGTAGGACTGCCAGCCGTTGACCAACCACGGCTCGATCTTCAGCGTGTCGGACGGAAAGATCTGGAGGCGGACGCCGTTGAAGAACCACGGCGTGTTCGCCGAGACGTAGGACGGCATGTAGGCCCAGTTCTCGTTCTGGTAGTAGCTGAACAGGCCGACGTAGGACATGAAGATGCCGGCGTCGAGGTTGATGCCGTGCATCTTGTCCCAATGGTAGCCGCCGTAAGCCTCGGAGAGGTAGCGGTACGCGTTGTCCAGGTTCCATTGGCCCCTTCCGGGGCTGGCGTCGTTGCGGGGGGTCATCTGGGAGTACATGCCGAATTGGGTCATCACCCGGCCGCGGACGTTGCCGTAATGAAGGTCGCCGCCGATGCCGAGCTGCTGGACCTGGAACTCGTCGGTGCGGCCCGTCTCGCAGCCGCCCACCAAGGTGTGGTCGCGGGGGCCGTTGAAGTCCCGGACGTAGTTGACGTCGATCATGAACTGGCTCGTGAAGACGTCGTTGTCGATCAACGGCTTCGCGACGCGGCTGTTGCCGTTGAGCCAGGTGAAGTCGGCGAAGGCGAACGGAGCCGCCAGCGTCTGCGGCACCTTGACGCTCCCGGTCGAGTCCCCGGCGCCGGCGCCCCGCTTCTCGAGCTCCGTGAGGCGCTTCCTTAGATCGTCGACCTCCCGGCGAAGCTCGGCGTCGGAGGCGCTCGCTTGCGCGGCGGCGGGCCGGCCGGTCGCCGACGCCGTCAACGCGATGAACGCCGCGGCCCGGGCATGTCTTAGGATCGTCATCGTCTCCTCACTCGACGGCGGGGGCCAGCGGCACGCCGGCGAGAAGCCCGTAAAGCTCCTCGCTCGACGCCGCCTTGTTCAGCCTCCGCAGCAGCTTCTTGTCCGCGGCCACGCGGCTGAGCGCCGCCAAGGCCTGGAGGTGGGCCGCGGGGTCCTTCTCCGGCACGGCCAAAAGGAACACCAGGCTTACGGGCTTGCCGTCGGCCGAACGGAAGTCGATCGGCACGGGCGCCAGGCCCGCGGCCAACAGCGGGGCCGTCAGGCGGGGAGAACGGGCGTGCGGAACGGCGACGCCGGCCCCGAGGCCGGTCGAGCCGGCCGCCTCGCGCGCCAGCACGGCGCGGATCAGGCGCTCGCGCTCGGAGGCCGGCCCGGAAAGCGCGAGCGTCCCCGCCAAGGCGGAGATCGCGGCCTCTCGGTCCGGAACGACCAGGGGCAGGAGCACGGCCTCGGGGCGCAACAGCTCGGACAGGGTCCTCGACTCCACGTAGGTAGAGTACCCCGGAGGCCCGTTATAAATCCATTATCGAACGGCGGGAGGGAACCGGCTTACTCCATCGCGGCGTGGGCCGGCGCCCGCCCGTGCCCGCGCTTGAACAGCGCCACGGCGGGGAGGGCGGCCACGCACACCATCGCGAGAACTCGGAAGCAGTCGTTGAACGCCAAAAGCTCGGCCTGGCGCGCGACCTGCCCCGCGGCGGCCGGCAGCGCGAGGCCTCCGCGGGCGTTCATGAAGGCCCGCGACAGGCGGGCCGCCCACATCCGATAGCCCGCGTCGTAGGCGGAGACGTGGGCGGCGAGCGTCACGTGATGGGCCTGCACCGAGCGCGCCTGGTACGCGACCATCGCCGAGATGCCGATGCTGGCCCCGAGGTTGCGCAGCAGGCTGTAGACCCCGGTGCCTGGGCCGATCTGGCTCTGCTTGAGCGTGGCCATCGTCAGCGTCGTCATCGGCACGAAGACGAAGCCCATCGCGAGCCCGCTGGCGATCAAGGTCCAGGAGAGATTCGAGCGCGTGACGTCGAGAGAAAGATGGCTCAGCGCCCAGCACGTCGTCGCGAGGCCGGCGAAGCCGAGAGCCATCCACAGCCGCGGGTCGGCCTTCGAGATCAGCCTGCCGATCAGGAACATCGAGAGCATCGAGCCCACGCCGCGCGGGGTCATCGCCATCCCGCTGATCATCGCGGTGTAGCCGAGCAAGGTCTGCATGAAGATCGGCAAAAGCGCCGTCATCCCGTAGAGCACCCCGCCGGTCGCCCCCATCAGCGCGCACCCGACCGCGAGGTTGCGGTTCCGCAGCACGCGCAGGTCCATGATCGGCTCGTCCTGGTCCAGCTCCCAGAGCGCGAAGCAGGCCAGCGCCAGCACCCCCGCGGCCGTGCACCAGCGTATCCACGGCGCGGCGAACCAGTCCGCCTCCTGGCCTTTATCTAGCACGAGCTGCAGCAGCCCGATGCCGACCGCCAGCAGGCCGAAGCCGGCGTAGTCGATCGACTTGGCCTTGCCCTCCTTGATCCAGGGCGGGTCCTCGAGGAACATCTGCTGCAGGAACAGGCCGAGGGCCCCGATCGGCAGGTTGATGTAGAAGATCCAGCGCCACGAGTAGTTGTCGGTGATCCAGCCGCCGACCGTGGGTCCGATGATCGGGGCGACCACGATGCCCATGCCGTACGCGGCCATCGCCGCGCCCCGCTCCTCGGGGGGAAAGCTCTCGAGCAGCACCGCCTGGACCAGCGGCTGCAGGCCGCCGCCCCCCAGGCCCTGGAAGATACGCGCGACGACGAGCTGAGGCAAGCTTCGCGCCATGCCGCACAACGCCGAGGAGACGACGAACGTCGCGACCGAGAAAGCGAGGTAGCGCTTGCGTCCGAAGTAGCGCGAGAGCCAGGACGCCGCGGCGAGGATGATCGCGTTGGCCACGAGGTAGCTCGTGAGCACCCAGGTGGCCTCCTCGTTGGTGACCGAGAGGTTGCCCGCGATGTGCGGCAGCGCGACGTTCGCGATGCTGGTGTCGAGCACCTCCATGAAGGTGGCGAGCATCACCGAGACGGTGACCAGCCACGGCGAGTGCTTGGGCCGCCACGCGGCGTGCGGGTCGGCGTGCCCGGTCACGGCCTCACCGCACGCGCACGACCGGCTCGACCGACATTCCCGGGGCGAGCAGGCCGGCGGTCGGCTCGTCGAAGACGATCTTCACCGGCACGCGCTGGACCACCTTCACGAAGTTCCCGGTGGCGTTCTCGGGGGGAAGCAGGCTGAAGCGCGCGCCGGTGCCGGGCTGGAAGCTGTCGACGTGGGCCTTGAAGCGGCGGCCCGGGAAGGCGTCGACATGCACCTCCGCCGGCTGACCGGGGCGCATCCGCGTGAGTTGGGTCTCCTTGAAGTTCGCGATCACGTAGACCTCGTCCGGGACGATCGCCATCAACGGCTGGCCGGGCTGGACGTAGGTCTGCCGCTCGACGCTGCGCCGCGCCACGCGCCCGTCCTGGGGGGATAGGATGCGCGCGTACGAGAGCTGCAGCTCCGCCTCGGCGAGGCGCTGGCGCGCGGTGTCGGCCTTGGCGCGGGACACCTCGGCGTCGGCCTGCGCCTTGTCGGCAGCCTGTTGGGAGACCTGGTCGTGCGCCAAAAGCCGCGCGTAGCGCCGGGCGTCCAGCGCGGTCTGCCGCGCGTCCGCCTCGGCGGCCGCGACCTCGGCCTTGGCGCGGGCCGCGGCGACGCGGTAGTCGGAGGGGTCGATCTCGACCAGCGGCTGGCCCTGCTTGACCGGCTGGTTGTCGTCGACCAGGACCGAGAGGACCTGGCCGCTTATCTTGGCGCTCACCGGGGCGACGTGCGCGTCAATG
>CAZMIB010000182.1:0-5318 GCA_964566245.1 uncultured Elusimicrobia bacterium
GCCGAGCCCTCGCCGGGCGGGGCCGCCCCGACCGAGGAGGCCCCCCTTCCCGTCCCGGCCGCCGCGGCGCCCGTCTTCAAGGCTTCCGCGCCGGACGTCCCGTTCCGGCGCCCCGAGCCGCCCGCGCCGGCCTGGCCCTTGGCCGGGCTGGGCCTGATGGGCCTGGCCTCGCTGCGAAGGGCCCGGTCGTGATCGGCCCGGGCTGTTATATAATGCTGCCGGAGAGAGCCCGGTCATGGAACGGCCCGTCCTCGCGAGCGCGCAGGGTCTGCTCTTCCCGACCTTGCGCCGTCATTCCGCGGTCTCCGTCGTCTGGAGACCCGCCGCGGCCGCGGGCCTTTCCAGGTCCCCTCCTCCGATCCCGATGAGCCGATCTTGGCAGGCCTTTCCCCCGCCCGTCGCCGCGCCTCGCGACGGGACCGTCGAGCCTCCGCCGTCGATCAATCGGCTGCTCAATCGCGACCTGAGCTGGCTCGACTTCAACGACCGCGTCCTCGCCGAGGCGGCCGATCCCTCGGTGCCTCCGCTGGAGCGCCTGCGCTTCGCGACGATCGTCAGCTCGAACCTCGACGAGTTCTTCATGGTCCGGGTCGCCGAGATCGCGCGCCTGGCGCGCCGCTCCTCGAAGCGGCGCTTCGCCGACGGCCTGACCGCCGTCCAGCTGCTCGCGCAGATACGCGAGCACGTGCTGCGCCAGAAGGCCCGCCAGGCCGCCGCCCTCGAGGAGATCTTCCACGCGCTCGGCGAGGCGGGGCTGCGGATTCACGCCGACTTCGCCGCGGCCCCTCCCGGCCTCGACGAGGAGATACGCCAGCGCCTGCCCGACATGCAGTACGCGCTGCGGCGCTCCTCCGAGCCCCCTCCGTCCCTGCCGAGCGAGCGGATCCACGTCTACGTCCGCTTCCCCGGAGAGTACGCGATACTGACCATCCAGGAGCGCGAGAAGCGCCTGATCAGGCTGCCCCCCGCGGGGCGCGTCCGCCGCTTCGCGCTCGCGGAGCGCTGGCTCTGCGACCGGGTGCGCTCCTTTTTCCCCGGCCGGGAGGTCGTCGAGGCGTTCCCGTTCAAGATCATACGCGAGGCCGACCTGCGCTACCGTCCCGACGAGGAGGACACGATCGAGGAGCAGATCGCCGAGGCGCTGGAGAGGCGCTCCAGGGCCAAGGTCGTCCGGCTCGAGGTCGACGCCCCCTCCTACTCCGAGGGCGCGCTGTTCCTGGCCGCCTCGATGGGGCTGGACTCCGCCGCGCTCTACCGCTTCGACCTGCCGCTCGACCTGCGCGCGCTGGCGAGCCTGTGCCGCGAGCGCTCCTCCGCGAGGCTGCGCTATCCGCCGATCCGGCCGCAGACGCCCCCGCCGCTGCGCGGGGCGCGGAGCGTCTACCGGGTGATCCGCTACCACGACGTGCTGCTGCATCATCCGTACGACTCGTTCGGGCCGGTCGTCTCGTTCCTGACGCAGGCCGCGAGGGACCCCGCCGTCACGCGGATCTATCACACGATGTACCGGACCACGCGCGAGTCCCCGATCATGGCCGCGCTCAAGGACGCGGCGCGCCGCGGCAAGAAGGTCACCGCGTACATCGAGCCGCGCGCGCGTTTCGACGAGAGCAACAACCTGCGCTGGGCGCGCGAGTTGAGGCGCGCCGGCGTCAAGGTCGTCCGCCCGATCGGCGGCTTCAAGGTCCACAGCAAGGCCACTCTGGTCCTGCGCGCGGAGCCCGAGGGCGAGCGGGGGTACCTGCACCTCGGCACCGGCAACTACCACCCCGGCACCGCGCGGCAGTACACCGACCTCGGCCTGCTGACCTCGGAGCCCGCGCTGGCGCGCGAGGTCGCGGCCTACTTCTCGGCGCTGGAGCGGCGCCGGCGGCCGGAGGGCTTCAAGGAGCTGCTGGTCTCGCCGGAGAACCTGCACGGCCGGGTCCTCAAGCTGATCCGCGACGAGACCCGCCTCGCGCGCGCCGGCGTTCCCGCGCGTATCGTCGGCAAGATGAACTCCTTGGTCGACCCGGACATCATCGACGCGCTTTACGACGCCTCGCGCGCCGGCGTCCGCGTCGATCTCCTGGTGCGGGGCATCTGCTGCCTCAGGCCCGGGCTCAAGGGCCTCAGCGAGAACGTCAGCGTCGTCAGCGTGATCGACCGCTTCCTCGAGCACAGCCGGGTCTACTACTTCCGCAACGGCGGCGACGAGAAGATCTTCCTCTCGAGCGCCGACTGGATGCCGCGCAACTTCTACGCGCGCTACGAGATCGGCTTCCCGGTCAAGAACCCCGACATCAAGCGCTTCATCCGGGACGTCATCCTCGAGGTCGGGCTGGCCGACGCGGTCAAGGCCTGGCACATGCGGCCGGACGGCGCCTACGAACGCGCCGGCCCCGCGCGTCCCGGAGGGCTGCGCTCGCAGAGCCATTTCAACGCGCTCGCGATGGGCCGCTACGCCGGAACCGCGCTCGAGAAGCGGATTCCCCCCGGCGCCGGCCGATGAGCCCCTTCGCCGAGGGCGCCGCGCTGTTCGCCGTCGCCTGGCTCCTGGCCCGGCTCGAGATCGAGATCGAGGGCGCGCACGGCTGGGCCCAGAACCTGCCGACGTGGCGTTTCTCCCCTCCGTGGTGGCTCGAGCTGACCAACGGCAAGCCGATGACCGGCTACCATCTCTACCTGAGCTTGTTCCTTCTCGCCGTCCTGCACCTGCCCCTGCTCTACGTCCCGTTCGCGCGTCCGGTCGAGGCGCGGATCCTCGCGTCCTACTTCCTGCTGACCGTGTTCTGGGACTTCCAGTGGTTCGTCTGGAACCCCGCGTGGGGCACGCGGCGCTTCTTCAGCGAGCGGGTGTGGTGGTTTCCGGCGCGCCTGCACGGCTTCCCGTTGGAGTACTACCTGGGCGTGGGCGCCTCGGCGCTGACGGTCGCGGCGTTGTGGAGGGAGGGCCTGGCGCGCTGGGCCGCGATGGCCGCGACCTTGGGCGCCTTCAGCCTGGCCTCGGCCGGGCTTCGGGCGCTGCTCGCGCCGGAAAGCGCTCAGGCCGCCAAGGCCCGGCCCGCCGCCAGCTCGACGGCCTCCTGAGCGACGTCGAAGGCGGCCTCGGGGCGCCCGAGCCGCCAGGCGTTGCGCCGCATCGTCGCCAGGCGCCGCGGATCGGCCAGCAGCAGGTCCAGCTTCCGCCCCAGCGCGGCCGTCGAGCCGAGCTTGATGCCCGCGCCGTTCTCGAGCAGGAAGTCGCAGTTCCGGCTCTCCTGGCCCGGGATCGGATCGATCGCGACCATCGGCAGCCCGCACGCCAAGGACTCCGCGCTCGTCAGCCCCCCCGGCTTGGAGACGAGCAGGTCGGCGGCCCCCATCAGCTCGTGAATCTTGTCGGTGTAGCCGAGCACGCGCGCGCGGTGCCGCGCCGGCGCCCGCCTCAGGCGCAGCCGGTCGCGGGCGGCGGCGTTCTTCCCGGTCACCACGACGATATCGACCGGCGTCTCGAGGCTCAGCAGCCCGGCGTAGATCTCGTCGATCGGCCCCAGGCCGGCCCCCCCGGAGAGCTGCAGGATGACCGGCCGGTGCCCGGTCAGACCTTGGGCGGCCAGGCAGTCCTCGCGGCGCGGCGGGCGCGAGAACGCCGGATGGATCGGTATCCCCGAGACCGAGACATTCTCCTCGGGGACGCCCCAGCGGCCCAGCGCGGCCGCGGCCTCGGCCGTCGCGACGAAGAAGCGCTCGCACGGCAGGTTGGCCCAGAAGCGGTGGGCGTCGAAGTCGGTCGTGACCGTCATGTGCGGGAGATCGACCTGGCCCCGCCTCCGAAGCCGCGCGAAAAGCTCCGCCGAGAGGAAGTGGGTGTGGATCACGAGGTCCCACGGCTCCGCCCTCAGGCAGGTCTGGAAGGCGCGCAGGCTCCAGCGCTGGACCGCGCGCCGCATCGAGTCGCTGATCGTGATCGAGGTCGGCGGCCGGTCGAACATGTCGTACAAAAAGCCCAGCAGGTGCGGCGCCGAGCGCGCGAGGCCCAGGTAGCCGTCGCCGTAGAGCTTGCGGAAGGCGCGGTTGGCGAGATCCAGCACGTCCACGACCTCGACGTGGACCTGGGGATGGCGCTGCAGGAAGGCCTGCTCGATGGCCTCCGCCGCCCGGACGTGGCCGGAGCCCACCGAGGCCGACAGGATCAGGACCTTCATGCCGGGACCTCCTCGGGCGCCGCGCCGACCTCGGACCAGCGGAGCAGCTCCAGCCGGCCGTCAGCGTGCTCGACCAAGGCGGTGCAGCTCTCGACCCAGTCGCCGTCGTTGAGGTACAGCACGCCGTCGACCATCCGGCGCTCGGGATGGTGGATGTGCCCGCAGACGACCCCGTCCAGGCCCTTCCGCTGGGCCTCCCGGCAGACCACCTCGCGGAAGCCCGCGATGAACTCCAGCGCGTTCTTGACGCGCGATTTGAGGTAGCCGGCCAGCGACCAATACGGGTAGCCCAGACGCCGCCGCGCCAGGTTCAGCCAGTGGTTCAAGACCACCGAGACGTCGTAGGCCCAGCTTCCGAGCAAGGCGATCCATCTCGCGCACTGGATGACCGCGTCGTACTGGTCGCCGTGCGTGACCAGCAGCCTTTGCCCCGCCGCGGTCTCGTGCACCGCCTCGGAGGCGACCAGGATGCCGCCGAAGCGCATGCCGACGAACTCGCGCGCGAGCTCGTCGTGGTTGCCGGGGACGTAGATCACCTCGGTCCCCTTGCGCGCCTTGCGCAGCAGCTTCTGCAGCACGTCGTTGTGCGCCTGCGTCCAGCCGAAGAACGTCCGCCTCAGGGCCCAGCCGTCGATGATGTCGCCCACGAGGTAGAGCCGGTCGGACTCGGTCCGCTTGAGGAAGTCCAGCAGGAGCTCGGCCTTGCACGCCCGCGTTCCGAGGTGCACGTCCGAGATCCAGATCGCGCGATAACGGCTCACGTCGCGGGTATCGTCCATACCCGAACTATAGCGGACGCGTCCCGCGTCCTCCATGGCGGACGGATGCGCGGCGTCTAAACAGCGCGTGACACGGACAGGCGGGAGGCGAGGACGAACTGCAGAAGGGCGAGGAAAGCGAGGCCGGCGCCGACGGCCGCGAAGGCCGCGCGCGGCCCGGCGCAAAGCGCGAACGCGACGCCGAGGAGGCCCTTCAGCGCGACGGAGACGAGATTGGAGGCGAAGCGGGCCGCGGCGGTGACGCCCCCGGCCAGCTCGAGCGGGGTGTCCTCCTGCAACGCGGTCGGCAGCGCGAGCCGCGCGGCGGCGTTCGCCGCGGCGAAAACGAGCGCCGCGGCCGCCATCAGCGGCAGGCCGCCGGGGCCGAGGCCCG
>CAZMIB010000183.1:0-5264 GCA_964566245.1 uncultured Elusimicrobia bacterium
GAGGCGCGGCGCCTGCTCGAGCAGCTGCACGGCCCGGACGCCGCCGCCGCGCACGCCGACGCGCGCCGGTTCGACGAGCTCTGGCCGGCCGACGTGCACCTCGTCGGCAAGGAGATATTCCGCTTCCACGCGGCGATCTGGCCGGCGATGCTGATGGCGCTGGGCTTGCCCTTGCCGCGCAAGGTGTACGCCCACGGCTGGTGGACCGTGGACGGCGAGAAGATGTCGAAGTCGCGCGGCAATTTCGTGGACCCGGCCGAGGTCACGCGCGAGTTCGGCGTCGACGCGTTCCGCTACTTCCTGTTCCGCGAGGTGCCGTTCGGCGGCGACGGCGACTTCTCGATCGATAGCCTGCGCCACCGCTACAACCACGACCTCGCGAACGACCTCGGCAACCTGGTCAGCCGCGTCGTGCAGATGGTCGACAAGTACCTCGACGGCCAGCTCCCGCGCCGCCCGCCGATGACCCATCCTTTCCTGTCGACGGAGATCGCCAAGGAAACCTCGCGCATCGCCGAGTCGATGGAAGCGCTGCAGTTCCACGAGGCCTTAAACCGCATCTGGGCGGTCCTCTCGCGCCTGAACCAGACCGTCGACCGCGAGGCCCCCTGGATCAAGGTCAAAACCGACCCCGAGGTGGTGAAGTTCCTGCTGTTCGACCTCGTCTGGAGCCTCAGGATCGTCGCCGGCTGGCTGGAGCCCTTCATGCCCGACACGGCGACCAAGATACAGATACTCCTCGGCCACCGTGTCGTGCTCCAGCCCGGCGAGGAGATTCCCGCCGCCGGCAGCGGGGTCAGGATACAGAAGGGGCCGCCGTTGTTTCCGAGAAAGGACGTGCCCGCGAAGAAGAATTAAACGCCGGACTTTAAGGCCTTCGCGGCCTTAAATTTCGCGCTTCAAGAAGCGAAGCAGCACGCCGGGCGTTTGTTGTAGCATGGGCCCGCCGCGTGGTCCGCGGCAGGCATGGCTCGCTTTCCTTATACAGGCGCCAGGCTCTTGCTCGCCCTGGTTGTTCTCGGGGCGGTCGGCGTCGCCTGCGGCCAGGAAGACGTTCTGCGGCCCCGGCGGCGGAAGCGGCGCCCCGCCCCCCCTCCGGTCGAAAGCGACCTCAGGGACTCCCTGTCGCCCCTTCCGACGGCGGCCGGCTACCGCCCTCCCGACCCGTACCAGCTTCGGCGTTCCGCCGAGGACCCGGCCTACCTGGCTTCCATGATGGACGGCGGCCGCGAGCCGCCCGCGGCCGAGGGCCCGTGGATCGGCCGCTACGACGTGACGAGCAGCGACCCGCTGGGGCCGAGGATGAAGAACGGCTTCATCGACTCGATGGTGGACACCGGCAACCGCAAGCCGGGCTTGGTGAACGTCGGCGACGGAATCGGTCGCATCGTGCTGACCCCGATCGTGACGACGGCCCGCGCCAGCGGGGCCGGCGACGCGGTCAAGCGCGTCGCTTTCGCGCCGTTCGCGACGGCGATAGGGGCCTTCACGGGGGCGGGGCAGGTCGGCTACGGCTTGCTTAAGACGGTGACCTCGGACCTCTTCGGCATCTTCAAGACGTCCCCCCCTCGACCCCGCCCGGCCTTCGGCCCCTCTCTCCGCTAAGGGCGGAGCGAGCGCGCCAGGGCGATCGCGGCCAGCACGAGGCTCGGGGCGTAGAAGTCCTGCCCGGCCGCGCCCGCGACGAAAACCGGGCGTCCCGTGCGGATCAGGGCCTCCGCCGCGGCCAAACCCAGCCCCCGCCCCGGAACCGACTGGACCGACTCGCCGGCCGCCTTGCGGGCGGCGTGCAGCAGCAGCGCGAGCATGCCCGCGCCGTACGGCGCCGAGAACGACGTGCCCGAGGCGCGGCGATAAGCGGGGACATAGGCGCCGGGACGACGCTCGGGCTCGGCGGACTTGCCGTCGGGGCCGCTCCTGGCGAGCACGTGATCGGCGTCCTTGACGATGGTCGCGACCGGAACGTGGACGCCCGGCGTCAGAAGGACGGGCTTGCGGACGAAGCGGCCCGCGGTCCGGTCATAGCCGGGCAGCTTGTCCGAGAAGTCGGCGTGGCGCCCGGCCGCGTCGATCGCCCCGAACGGGACGGCGCCGTCGGGCCACGACAGCCAGTTGACCGGAACCCCGCGCTCCCCCGCGTTCGACGCGGAGACCGCGTAGACGACGCCGGTCCGCGCGTGGAGCTCGCTCATCTTGGCGATCACCGCGTCCGATTTCAGCAGGTAGTACCAGAAGCGGCCGGCCTTCATGCTGAGGCTCCAGCTGAGATTCACGATCGAGGCGCCGGCGTCGACGGCGGACTCGAGGGCTCGAATCAGCATCTCCCGCGCCTCATCCAGGCTCGGCCCGACCGGCAGATCGCCTCGGTGCGCGCCGATCTTGTACGAGAGCAGCTTGGCCTCCGGCGCCAAGGCGTGGATCACCGAGGCGACGCTCAAGCCGTGCAGGTGGCCGGCCGCCGCGGGGCCGGGCGCACCCGTCAGGTCCACCCGCCGCTCGACCGCGGGCTCGATGTCCGGATGGCTCGCCGCCCCCATGTCCAAGACCGCGACCTTGACGCCGCGGCCGGTGACCCCGGCCCGCCACAGCTCGAAGGCCCGCGATTTATAGATCAGCTCGCCCATCGGCAAGGACTCGATCACCGCGCGGAGACAACCCTCGTCAAGCGGGCCGTCGAGCTTCTCGAGGACGCTCAGCAGGACGGGCAAGCCGCCGTGGGTCGCCGCGACGCGCGAGGATTTAAAGGTCGCGTGGGTCTGCGCGCGCAGGGCCCGCAGCGCGGTCGAGGCGATCGCGAGGCGCTTGGACGCGGAGGTGCCGGGCTTCGCCGCGCGATAGGCCGCCTCAAGCCTCGACTGCCGGGCCTCCAGGTACGCGCCGAGGTCGTGGTTCAAGCCAGAGTAGTCCGCGCGGACGAGCCTCTCTTCCCCGGCCCTGAGCGTCCCGGCCTGAAGCAGGCTCCACGCGGCGTCGAGCTTCGCGGCCGCCACCTCGGGATAATACGGGGCCTTCTCGAAGCCCTGGGCCGCCGCGTGCATCGTGTCCAGAGCCTCCTTCAACCGCTCGCCGCTGAGAGCGTCGACGGCCTCGGGCCTGTCCTTGAGAGCCTGATAGAGCTTGGAGCCGTAGAACGTCGTCTCGCCGCTCGGATTGATCAGATGGACGCCGTTGAACGCGATCGGCAGGCCGCTTCGCAGCAAGAAGCGCCCGGCCTCGCGCCGGTCGAGATCCGCCGGAACCATGATCTTGCCGATAGCGGCGAGCATCCTCCGCCCGAGGGCCGTCGGCACGGGCTCCGGCGTTCCGGCGTAGACCAGCGAGCCGTCGGGGCCGCGGTCGAGCCCGTATTGGATCAGCACCCGGTGAGGCGGACTCGCGACGGCCGCGGCCGGCGGAAGCTCCGGCCCCTTGACCGGCCCGGCGGCCAGAAGCGGCGCCGCCGCCAAAGCGACCAGCAGGCGGATCATGAGCGCGGGCGCGAGGTGATCTCCCGCAAAGCGAAGAGGAGATAACCGAGGGCCGGGATACCCCAAAGGACGTGGAGCGGCCCCGGCTGGAACCAGCTCAGCACCCAGAACAAGACTCCCGCCGCCGCGAGGGCCAGCCGCGGCGTCATCGGATGCGGCGCGATCTCGCCCGCCTTGAGCCGAGGCTCGTCCGCGAGGAGATCGGCGGCCGAGGTCGCGATGAAGCCCGCCATCAGCACGGCGACCGTCATCGCTTGGAGCGGAAGGACGCCGAGAGGCAGCAGCAGAAGCAGCGGCGTCAACCGAACGAGCAAGTTGTGCCAAAAATGCATCGCGATCGAGGCCGGAAGCCCCTCGTGCTGGTACACCCAAGAGAAGGCGTAGGAGCCCGCGAGCCTAACGGCGAAGAACAGCGGGTCGGAAGTCTCATGAACGGCCGTGAAAACGAGAGAGGACAAGGTCGCCGACAGCCAGAACGCCCGCCTGGGTGAGACTCCGCGGCGGGAGAGAAGCGCGTAGGTTCCCCCCATCAGGCCCGCCCGGAAGATCGCCTCCTCCGCGAGCGGGGGAACGATGAAGTGGAGCGTGAACGTGTCGCCGGGCATCAGCAGCGCCCACTCCGGGCGCCTGTAGTTCGGATGCGCGTGGTAGCCCGCGACGGCGGCGACGACGGCGGAGACCGTCTCGAGAGTCATCGCCGCCGAGGCCGCGAGAAGGCCGACCTTGACGGAACGCCGCAGGCTCGAGCGCGGGGCTGGAGGCGCCGCGAGAGCGACCAGCGCGCTCGGCGCCTCGTCCGCGCTTAGGACGGACGAGGAAAAGGAGCTCGTCCGTCCGGTCGAGAGCGCCTCCACGGCGACGCCTTCCTTGCGATAGACGTCGAAAAGCCGGTCCAGAGCCGCCGCGCCGAGCGCGGGCCGATCCTCCAAAACCCCCGCCAAGGCGTCGAGACCGGAGAGCGAAGAGGCGACATCGGCGGCTTTCGCGACGCGTGAGATCCGCGCGGAGGGAATAGAGCCGCGGCCTGCGGTATTAACAAGGATCTCCCTCTCCCACTCGTGGGAGAGGGTGGGGGTGAGGGCCGCAGCGATGCCCCCCTCACCCCGCCCTCTCCCCCCAACGGGGGCGAGGGAGACTTGGGAAAGCTGAAGGCTCGGCAGCGCGAGAGCGGGCTGCGACAAAATCGCGGGCGCGATGACCGCCGGGACGGACGCGCGTGAAGAGGCGCCTGGAGCGCGGTTCTGCTGAGCGTGCGCGGCCAACGGCAGCAAGGCGAGCCAAAGGGCCATCGAGCGGGTCATCATCGCGCGAGTATAGCGCCGCGCCGGAGGGTCCTTGGTGGGCCAAAGGCCCCGGAACGGCGTAGGATTTGGACCCATGCCCCGACGAGCCGAAAGACCTACGTCCCCGGGAGTTTTTATCGTAAAATGCCCGGGTGAGAGCTCGAACTTTCCGAAGCGCGATCGTTTCCTCCGTTTTTCTCCTCGCCGCCTGCCAGACCGTTCCGATCACCGGCCGCCACCATTTGATCCTGGTGTCCGAGTCCGACGACAAGCAGATGGGCGAGCAGGCCTACGCCGAGACGCTGAAGGGCACCAAGCGCGGGGACGACCCGCGTTGGAACAAGACCTTGGACGAGGTCGGCCATCGTCTCGCGCGCGCCGCGGAGCGCCCGGACTTCGAGTGGCGCTTCACGATGATCGACGATCCCAAGACCGTCAACGCCTTCTGCCTGCCCGGCGGCAAGGTCGCCGTCTACACCGGCATCCTGCCAGTCGCGAAGGACGACGTCGGCCT
>CAZMIB010000184.1:0-5235 GCA_964566245.1 uncultured Elusimicrobia bacterium
CGGCGGTGAAGCGGCTGGAGGGCGTGGCGCGGGGAAACGCGGCCGCCGCGGCCGCCGCGTTCGACCAAGGCGCCGCCGCCCGCGGCTCGGCGCCCGACGTCGGCGAGGGCCGGAGGTTGGCCGACTTGGGAGAACGGCTGGCCGCCTCGCGCTTGAAGCTCGACCGTCTGAGGGGCGCGCTGGACCCCGATCAAGAAGGCGCCGTCCGCCTGGCCGAGGCCTTGCGGGCCGGGGACTGGAGCGCGCCGGTCATCGCGCACGAGCGCGCGCTCTATTTCGCGAAGGCCGCGCGGGAGAAGGGCCTCATCACCGAGGGCCAGTACGTGACCATGTTCCTGCGCTGGGAGGCCTTCGAGCTCTACCGGCTGGAGCCCGAGAACCGCTCCGTCGTCCCGGCGCTCGACGTGTCGGGAAGGCTGACGCCCTTCGCGCGTGGTTTGCTGGGGAACATCTCGCCGGAGGCCCTGTTGCCGCGGCCCGTAAGCCCGGAGGAAGCAGGCTTGCCGATGATCCGCCGCTTCGAGGCGGCGATCAAGCGCCTGCCGTCGTCCGAGCGGACTATCTTTCTCCTGACCAAGCCCGGCGACGGCGGCGTGAAGGCCGTGCCGTCCTTCGGTCTGCTTCAAGGGGGCCTGGAGGGGTTGTTGGGCGAGGGTGCCGGGCGCTGGATCCCTCACGACCGGGAGTGGAGGCGCGACGAGGTCCTGGCCGGGACCGCCGGCGGCGGGCGCGTCCTGGGCTACAGCACGCCCTGGGGCCGGCGCCAGATCATGGTCGGCGGCACGAACCTTGGGATGTACCGCTTCACCTTGCACGACTTCGGCCATGCCTACGCCGGCTCCGGCGTCCCGGCCGCGATACGCAAGCTGGGGCCGCGCCTGGCCCGCGTGCTCGAGGACTACGCGAACGAGACGCCGGTGTCGGTGGACGGAGTGGCGCTGAAGCCCCTGTCCAAAAAGTTCATCGAGGACTACAAGGACATTTTCGCCGACCTGGATCATGTCGCCTCCTTCGGCAACCGCTGGACCGGCTTGGGGAGCGGGCTTCTGTCGTTGGAGCGGGACGCGGCGTTGATCATCGCGCGCGACATGGCGCTCCATCCGGAGGCGTGGCGACCTTTCGACGTCCGGAAAGAGGCCGAGGTCATGGGCGGGGACTTCAAGAAAGTCTTCGAGTATTTCCGCTCCGGAGGCAAGGGCCGTCCGCTTGCCGGAGAAACGCTTTCTTCCACGGAGGAGCCCGAGTCTCCGCGTGGGGGGCGCTCCGACGCTCGGGGAGCGGGCCTCGTCCGCCTGTTGAAGGCGCTCGACGCCGGGGATTGGCGGGACCTCACCGACAAGAAAGCTCTCCATGACGCGAAGGCCGCGCGCGAGAAGGGGCTGATCACCGAGGGTCCGTACGTGACGCTGTTTCTGCTGTGGGAGGCCCTGGAGGACCTGAAATCCAATAAGCCGGTCGTGCGCTCTTTCCCCGCCGTGGCGAGGAACGGCAGGCTGACCGTTGAAGCGAAGCGCCTTGCCGGGACGTACCGCCCGGAGCTGAATACCGACGCCGCGCTGGACCCGGCCGTCGTGAAACGCTTCGAGACCATGGTGAAAGCTCTTCCGCTTTCGGAACGGCGGTTGTGGACGATCACGTCGCGGCATGAGAACGTGGTCCTGGCGACGATCGTCCCGTCGTTCGGTATGCTCCAGGCCTCGCTCGACGCCGCGTTCGGCAAGGACGCGGTGCGGTTGAGGCCCAGCGAGCGGAGCATGTCCCGTCGTCGAATCATCGAGCAGTCGGCTCGTGGGGAGCGCGTGCTCGGCTTCAGCGTGCCGTGGCTCAAGCCCCAGGACAACGTGGACGGGGACGAGATAGGGCTGCTCCAGTTCACGATGCATGACTTCAGGCACGCGTATGAGGCCTCCTCGATCCCGGTTTCCCTGCGAAGGGCCTCCGCGCGCGTCGCGAGCATCCTCGAGCATTTCAAGACGTCCGCAAGGCGCTCCGAGCCGCCGATCAAGAATCGCATGCGGGGCGAGGACGTCCAAATCGGGAACGCCGTGGTGAAGGATATACTCGACGGGGTTTCCGACGGAACTTTGTTTTTCCGGGAGAAGCGGTCCCGAGCGGGCGTGGGGCGCGCCTTGGTAGCCGCGGTGAGCCCGCTTCATGACCGGGAGGACGTCCTGTACCTTGTCGTCCGCGACATGGCGCTAAATCCCGAGGCGTGGAGCGAGTTCGACATACCCAAAGAGGTCTCCGCGATCGACGCCGCCGTCCTGAGCCAATGGGGTTGGCGCGCCGGCTACTCGAGCCTGTACAAGGACTTGCGGGCGGCCGCGGCGCAAGGCGCGCGACGCCGGGGGAAGGCGCTTTGAGGCCTGGGCCTTCCGTCGGCCAAGGGGCCCAAAACGGGGTGGGCCCTTTACGCCCGACGAGGTACCCCAAGGACCCTACGGGTCTTTTTAAGGCCGGGGTAAACTAAGAGCATGAAGACGATGAAGAGTCCGTGCCCTACGCCGGTCATGGTGGTCTGGAAGTCCAACGAGCGCGCCGCGATGCAAGGCCGCGTCCAGGGCTCCAAGTGGCTTAAAGCCTCCCGCAATCGCGAGGCGCTGGTCTGGTTCGGGGCCGAAAAGAAGGACTGACCTTCCCGCCGTCCGTTCCCCGCCTCCGCCGCGCCTTCCCACGCCGTCCAATTTGATATAGTTTCGGCCTACAACAGGAGGCTATCCCCATGCCCGTTACCGAGGCCATCGTGGAAGAGAAAGAAGACAACTCCTGGTCCGAGGCGATGAAGCAGCTCGACCTCGTGGCCGCCAAAACCAAGCTCGAGCCGTACATCGTCGAACGCCTTCGCCATCCCAAGCGCATTTTGCAGGTCTCGGTCCCCACGAAGATGGACGACGGGTCCGTGAAAGTTTTCCAGGGCTACCGCGTCCAGCACAACCTGGACCGCGGTCCGGCCAAGGGCGGCATACGCTTCCATCCCCAGGTCTCGCTGGACGAGGTGAAGGCCCTCGCGTTCTGGATGACGATGAAGTGCGCGGTGGTCAATCTGCCCTACGGCGGCGCCAAGGGCGGCGTGGTCTGCAACCCGAAGGAGATGTCCGAGGGCGAGATCGAGCGGATGACCCGCCGCTACACCAGCGAGATATCCATCATCATCGGCCCCGAGAAGGACATCCCGGCCCCGGACGTGAACACGAACGAGAAGATCATGGGCTGGATCATGGACACCTACTCCATGAACAAGGGCTACTCGGTCCCCGGCGTGGTGACCGGAAAGCCGCTCGAGATCGGCGGCTCGCTGGGCCGGCGCGACGCGACCGGGCGCGGCGTGTTCTACGTGGTCGAGGAGCTGGCGCGCGTGAAGGGCTTCGACTTGAAGAAGGCCCGCGTCGCGGTGCAGGGCTTCGGCAACGGCGGCGGCAACGTCGCGCGGATTTTGGTCGACAACGGCTGCATCGTGGTGGGCTGCTCGGACGTGCTGGGCGGCATCCACAACCCGAAGGGCATCGACATCAACGACCTCCGGCTTTGGAAGAAGGACAAGCACTCGATCATCCAATACCCCAAGGCCGAGCACATCTCGAACGACGAGCTGTTGGAGCTGGACTGCGACATCCTGATCCCCTGCGCGCTTGAGAACCAGATCACGCACCACAACGCCGGTCGGATCAAGGCCAAGTACATCGTCGAGGGCGCGAACGGGCCGACCACGACCGAGGCCGACCGCATCTTGGCCGAGCGTGGGATCGTCGTGGTGCCGGACATCCTGGCGAACGCGGGCGGCGTCACGGTCAGCTACTTCGAGTGGGTGCAGGACATCCAGGCCTTCTTCTGGGACGAGAACGAGATCCGCGCGCGGCTGAAGACGATCATGCTGAAGTCGTTCCGCGAGGTCCTGCAGATCGCCGAGAAGGAGCGGGTCAACCTGCGCATGGCGGCCTTCATGCTGGCCTTGAAGCGCCTGGCCCAGGCGGTCCGGTCGCGCGGCGTGTTTCCGTGAAGCCGCGGCTGCTGGTCACGCGCCAGGTCCCGAAGGGGGCGATCAAGCTGCTCGCGCCCCACTTCGAGATCGACCACTACGATAAAGGAACGGCGATACCTCGCCCCCTGCTGCTGAGGAAGATCAAGCAGGTCGACGCGCTGATGTGCATACTGACCGAGAAGGTCGACGCCCAACTGCTCGCGTCGGCTCCGAGGCTTAGGATGGTCGCGACGGTCTCGGTCGGCCTCGATCACGTCGATCTGGCCGCCTGCACCGCGCGCGGCCTGCCGGTGACCCACACCCCGGGCGTCCTGACCGAGACCTGCGCCGATTTCGCCTGGGCGCTCCTGCTTTCGGCCGCGCGGCGCGTCGTCGAGGGCGACCGGATGATGCGCGCCGGCAAGTACAAGGGCTGGGACCCGCTGATGCTGCTCGGGACCGACGTCCACGGCAAGACGCTGGGCGTGGCCGGCTTCGGGCGCATCGGGCAGGCGGTGGCCCGGCGTGGGCTAGGCTTCGGGATGAAGGTCCTGTACCACGACGTCCGGCCGGTGGACGAGGCGACGGAGCGGGCCTTGAACGCGCGCCACGTCGACTTCCAGGCCCTGCTGCGGGAGTCCGATTTCATCTCGGTCCACACCGTCCTCGACGCGACCACGCGTCACCTGTTCGGCGAGAAGGAACTGCGTGCGATGAAGCCGACCGCGTTCCTGATCAACTCGGCGCGCGGGCCGATCATCGACGAGGCCGCCTTGGTCAAAGCCCTTAAAAACGGCTGGATCGCCGGCGCCGGGCTGGACGTCTACGAGCGCGAGCCTAGGATGGCCCCCGGCCTGGCCAAGCTGCCGAACGTCGTGCTCGCGCCGCACCTGGCGAGCGCCTCGCTGGAGACGCGGGGGGAAATGGCGAGGCTGGCCGCCCAAAGCCTGATCGACCACCTCATCCACGGCCGGACCCCCCAGAACCTGGCGAACCCCCAAGTCGCCGCCGTCCCCGCCGCGCTCAGGAACTGAACCCAGGGTCCCGTGAGGCCCCATCCTCGGACGGTTCTCGTCGCCCCGAACGCTTTTAAGGGTTCGCTGAGCGCGGCCGCCGCCGCGCGAGCCATCGAAGCTGGTCTGCGCCGGGCCTGGCCCGGGGCCCGGGTCCGGCGCATGCCGATCGCCGACGGGGGGGACGGTTTGCTCGACGTCCTCGTCTCCGCGCCTCGGCGGCGGCGCGCGCGCGCCGCGGCCCGACCTGGTCGGAAACGATTC
>CAZMIB010000185.1:0-5194 GCA_964566245.1 uncultured Elusimicrobia bacterium
TCCGAGACCACCATCGTACCCCATCAAGTCACCCACGCGAAACCCCGAAGCGCCACTTAAGGAACCCCGAAGGGCCTAGGCGGGTACGCGGCGGCGTCGGCCGCGGCGCTTGGGCGTCTCGGGGGCATCGACGCGGTAGACGGTGACGTGTTCCCCGCTCTTGATGCCGGCGTCGGAGAACAGCTTCGCGAACTCCTTATGGAAGGAGAAGAGATCGATATGCTGGTCCTCGATGGCGCCGCCGGTGTCGTCGGCATAAAAGAAGCCGTCGTGGATGGAGCCGTCCGGCAGGTGAATGCCCTGGGCCTCGCGGATGAAGAGCTTGGCCCCCAGCGGGATGATCGAGGTGTCGACGGCGATGCTGTGATAGGCCGTGAGGGCCCGGCCGGAGGAGCCGATGCCGGTCGGAGAGGCTACAACCTGGAACCGGCCGCCGCCCGCGACGTTCAGCCTCTCGCCTTCCAAGGTTTCGCCGGTGCCTTCCATGCGCATCTCTTTCACGAAGCCCTTGCGGAAGCGGCCCAGCAACTTGCCTCTCTTGCCATAAACGGGTGTGTTCCGGGGGCCCGAGTAGTTGCTCTCATAGGCGACCCAGTAGAACGTCACCAGGAACTTACCCAAATCCTTCAGCCGGTGGCCGGCGGCGGCCAACGAGGCGGTGTCCTTGGCCGCGGGAGCCGCGTTGTAGGCCGGGGTCTCCTCGTCCGAGGCGGAGCGCCAGCCCGCGTCGCTGTCGTAGCCGTGGGAGGATTCGTCGTTCGCCGCCATGCGGTGGAGCTGCGAGTAAGCCTCGTCCGGGGCGGAATCCGAGCCCGGCATGTCCCAGGACTCGGTCGAGAGTTTTCGCTTGGGAGCGGTCGCGATCGGTGCCGGGGTTGTAGACGGTTTAAGCAAAGATGAGGACGAGGGCGTCCATGAAGCCACGGTGGCGGCTTCGGCGGCGGGCTCCGGGGACTCGACCTTGGAGCAGCCGGCCAAAGCCAGGGCCGCGAGGCAGATGACTGAAACTCTCATCGTCAAAGAATACCAGTCTCGTCGGAGCCCCGCCAGCGGGTCAATAGGCGCTTATCGACGGGAGGGGTAGAGACTTAAAGGCCGGAGTAAAGACTTAAACCCCGGGGTTTAGTGGCGTAGGGGCGGTGCCGGGCTTAAATAGTTCGATGATCGCCGCGGGCGATCGGCATGCGGCGGCCGACGCCGAAGGCCTTGGGGGTGATCTTGAGGCCGGGGGCGGCTTGGCGGCGCTTGTACTCGGCCCGGTCGACGCGGCGCAGGACGCTTTCCACCATGGCGCGGTCGAAACCCGCCGCGGCGATCTCGTCGACCTCCTGGCCGCGCTCGATGTAGCGCTCCAAGACGGCGTCCAAGGTCTCGTACGGCGGCAGGTCGTCCTGGTCGGTCTGGTCGGGTTTCAGCTCCGCGGAGGGAGGCTTGGTGAAGGAGGCCTCGGGGATCGCCGGCCGGCGCGCGTTGAGCCAGCGGCCCAGCGCGTAGACGGTGGTCTTGGGCACGTCGGCGAGCGCCGACAGGCCCCCGGACATGTCCCCGTACAGCGTGCAGTAGCCCATCGACAGCTCGGACTTGTTTCCGGTGGAAAGAACCAAGGCGCCGAGCTTGTTCGAGAGGGCCATCAGCAGGTTCCCGCGTATGCGCGCCTGGAGGTTCTGCTCGGTCAGGTCGGCCGGGGTCTCGACGAAGGCGTCCTTGAGCGTGGCCCGGTAGGCTTCGAAGGGGCCTTTGATCGGCAAGTTGAGGAGCTTGATCCCTAGCCCCTTGGCGAGAAGCTGGGCGTCGAGCACGCTTCCGGGGGACGAGTAGATCGAGGGCATCGAAACCCCGGCGACATGCGCCGGACCCAGTGCTTCGACCGCGAGCGCCGCGGTGACCGCGGAGTCGATTCCCCCCGACAGGCCGATGAGGACGTCCTTGAAGCCGCACTTCGCGACGTAGTCCTTGAGTCCCAAAATCAGCGCCCGGCCGACCGACTGGATGTCCGGCAGGTCCTGGAAGGCCGTCGGTTTCGCGGCATCCAGATCGACGACGACGAGGTCCTCCTCGAAGGCTTTCCCTTGGGCTAGGACGCGGCCCTCGGCGTCGAGGACGAGGCTGTTTCCGTCGAAGATCAGGTCGTCGTTTCCGCCGACCAGGTTGCAGAATAAAAGCGGGAGCTTGGACTTCCGCGCCTGCGCGCTGAGCATCTCGAAGCGCAGCCGCGTCTTGCCGCGGTGGAACGGCGATGCCGAGAGGTTCACGAGAAGTCCGGCCCCCGCTCCGGCCAGCTCCGCGATGGGGTCGACCGCGTACAGCGGGTTCGGCCAGAAGCCGGGGTCGTTCCAGGCGTCCTCGCAGATCGAGACGCCCAGCGAGGTCCCGTCGAACGGGACCGGCGCGCGGCGCGACGCGGGCTCGAAGTAGCGCCGCTCGTCGAAGACGTCGTAGGTCGGCAGGAGCGACTTGGCGCGCCGCGCGGCGACCCGGCCGCGGTGGAGCAGCGCCGCCGCGTTGAGCAGCGGCTTGCCTCCGTCCGGGTTGCGGTCCGCGAAGCCGACCAGCAGCGCGGTCTCGCCGGTTTCGCGCGCGAGACGCTCGAGGGTCTTCAGGCTCTCGTCGACGAAGGCTCGGTTCTCCAGCAGGTCCCACGGCGGATAGCCGGTCAGGCACAGCTCGGGGTAGACGACGAGCGCGGCGCCGAGCTCCGCCGCGCGGCCGGCGGCCGCGCGGATCTTGGCCGCGTTGCCGCGGAGGTCGCCGACGGTCGCGTCGAGCTGGGCGAGGGCGATTTTCATCGAACGGGTCGCTGGACCGGACGGGCCCATTCTACATAGAAACGGGCAGGCGTCGCGCGCCTCCGACGGCGATATGACAAAAGTCTGACGCCTGACCCCTTGACGAGTCAAGGTCTTCATGCTACACTAAGAGCGTAGATTTATGGCGGCCAGGCGTTCCGTCGGGTTCCTCGGCCCCGCGCGGAGCTTGGCCGCCAAACGTTTCCCCCCCTTCCTTCCTCCGGCTCCGAAAGACCTAGAAACGCCTGAGCCCTATGACCCGCGTTCCGGGGCCTAACGGCCCTGGGGCCGGACCGCGGCCCCTCCTATAATTTGCGGGCGACATGACGATGCCGCCGGCGTGGCTGCTGGTCCTGGCCCTCGGATTCGCTCCCGCCCGCGCGGCGGAGCGCGATAAGCCGCTCCCGCCCGTCATCGAGGTCGCGCCCCTCCCGGACGCGGCGCCGCGGCTTCCCGTTCTTCAGGCGCCGCTCGCCGATCCCCCGAAGCTCGACGCCGTCGCGACGCCGGTCGCGAATCCGCCCGCGCTCGCGCCCGCGGTTTCCGCGCCGGCGACTCCTGAAGTCCGCTCTTCCCCCAGTCTTTCGGCGACGCCCCTTACGCCCGCGCTTTCCGCTCCCGCGCGGGGAGAGGGAGAAAAAGATGCGGCAGCCGATTGGACTGAAGCCGGACGCCGTTTTGACGCGAGCGACGCCGCGGCGCCCGCGGTCGCCGTTGACGTCCTCGCCTCGGAGCGGCGGGACCCGAGTCCGGAGGTCGAGGAGCGGGTCGGCGAGATCGAGTCGGCGATGCTCGCCGCGGTCAAGCAGGCCGCCAAGTCGACCATCCCCGGCGGCCCCGACTCGGTGATCTCGCGCGGCTCGAGCTCGCGGCGGACCTACGCCGGCGAGCATCCAGACTACGATATCACGATCCGCCTTCCGGCGGCCTGGCCGGACGCGCGCGCCGACGCATTTCTTGCAGGGGGCATGGACGAGTTTCGCGTCGCGCTATGGCGGGCCGTCCAGGCGAAGGCCGACTTGCTTTTCCCGGGGGACGCCGCCGTGACGATCGTGGGCGAGCCGAAAGCGCTTACCGACCCCGAGACCGGGAACGACAGCAGGGGCGTCATGCTCTTCAGGGCCAAGGTGAACGTCGGCGATCCCCGCGACGTGCTCCTGGACGTGGTCGTGACCCGACGCGGCGACTACGCGAGCGACTATCCCGGCCATTTCGACGCGCAGCTGCGGGCGGCCTCGGGGGGCGACGCGTCGGCCGCGGACCGCCTGCTGAGCGACATACGCCTCGCCAAACGCCTGTTCCAGGAGGTGATCGGCCACTACAACTTCTATAAGGGAGGCCCGACCGGCGTCGGGATCGAGCAGATGGTGCTCCAGGCCGGCTCCTTCGACGCGATGATGGAGCGGCTCCACGCGGCGGCGGTGGACGAGCAGGGGCGGCCGCGCCCGATCGCGGAGGCGCGCCGCGCCTGGCATGTCGTCAACGCCTTCATGCGGCCCTCGAACTTCCTCACGCTTCTGAGCCCCGACGCCTGGAGGGCGGCCGCGCACGCGACGGAGGCGTATCTGAGCGCACGGGCCGCGGGGATGCCGGTCATGCTGGACGATTTGCTCGCCTCCCGGCGCTCCCGGCGCGGTCCCCCCCCCCTTCCCGAGGCCCGCGTCATCGAGCACCGGCCGGGTCCGACCGTCGGACTGTTCTTCGGCGGGAGCACGCGCGGCCTTAAGGTGGTCCGGGCGGCGCGGCGCGTCCTCAGGGAGCTGGCGGACATCGGCGCGGGAATCGTTCGCGCGATGATTCATCGCATCGACTTCAAGCGAGGCGAGAACCGCTTCAAGGCCCTTTTAGAGCTTAAGCCGGAGTCCGACCCCGACGTCGCGAGCGAGGCCTTCGCGCGCGGGATGATCGAGGCGCTCCCGGACCTCGAGTTTAACGAGCGCGCGGAGCTGCGGCGGCCGGCCGCAGCAGCCCCCGGGGCGCGCGTGGTGCGCCTGCTGATAAGCTCGCCCGCGTCCTGGAAAGGGCAAGGCGCCTGGGCCAGGGACGAACGGCGGCGCGAGGTGCTTCGGCTGGCGCGGCGCCTGAACCTCGTCCAGCCGCCGCGCTGGGAGCACGGCGAGGATACGGACGGCGACTTTACCGTGCGCCTGGCCTTCCCCACGGCCGCCGACCTGGGCGCCCAGTTGGCGAAAATCCAGGCGTTTTTCCGTAACCGCGGGGGCGATCTGAGGCTGTTGGAGGTCGCCGTCGCTCCGGAGGCGCCCGCGACGGCCTCGGCCGGCTCCGATTCGACCGCGCCGGAGAACGCGGCCTCGCCGGCGGAGGTCGCGGCGCCCCCGGTGGCCGCTCGCGCCGAGGAGCCCGCGCCGCCGGATGTCGTTTTGGGTCCCGATCCCGCGGCCGACGGC
>CAZMIB010000186.1:0-5185 GCA_964566245.1 uncultured Elusimicrobia bacterium
CGCGACGCCGAGGCGCGGCGCTCATAACCCTTGGGGTCGCGGCGCCTGAGCTCGGCCGCGGCCGCGAGGTCGAGGCCCTTCGGGATGTAGCCGGTCAAAGGATCGTGCGCCGAGGTCTGGTCGGTCAGCATGTCGATCTCGACGCCCCGCCGCGCGAGCTCCGGCAGCACCTCGGCGCAGTTGCCGATCAGGCCGATCGAGAGCGCCCGGCGGTTTTTCTTCGCCTCTAGGACCGCGTTCAGCGCGGCGTCGAGATCCGTCTCGACGCGGTCGAGGTAGCCGGTCTCGACGCGCTTGCGCGCCCGCGCCGGGTCCACCTCGACGCCTAGGAAGGCCGCGCCGTTCATCGTAGCGGCCAAGGGCTGGGCTCCGCCCATGCCGCCCAGCCCGCCGGTCACGAGCAGCCGTCCCGACAGGTCGCCGCCGAACGATTTGCGCGCGGCCGCGGCGAAGGTCTCGTAGGTTCCCTGGAGGATTCCCTGCGAGCCGATGTAGATCCAGCTTCCGGCCGTCATCTGGCCGTACATCGTCAGCCCGAGACGCTCGAGCTCGTTGAAATTATCCCACGTAGCCCAGCGGCCGACGAGGTTCGAGTTCGCGATCAGCACGCGCGGCGCGTGGGGGTGGGTGCGGAACACGCCGACCGGCTTGCCGGACTGGACCAGCAAGGTCTCGTCGTTCTCGAGCTCGCGCAGCGAGCGGACGATCGCGTGGAAGCAGTCCCAGTCGCGCGCGGCCTTGCCGCGCCCGCCGTAGACGACCAGATCCTCGGGACGCTCCGCGACCTCGGGGTCGAGGTTGTTCATCAGCATCCGGAGCGCGGCCTCCTGATGCCAGCCCTTGCAGGACAGAGCCGTCCCGCGCGGCGCGCGTATCGTCGCCGGTATCACGCCCGCTTCTTGAGCCATTCGTCCACCGCCCGCCACCCGGCCTGGAACCCGCCCTTCTCGCCCTCGGCCTTGAAGACGCGCAGGAAATCGTCGACCGCCGACTTGCCGTCGCGCTGCCCGAGCCGCGTCAGGTGCGCCTCGCCGTCGCGCAGGCCCTTCGGCAGACCGTCGGGATCGATCGGGATCTCGCGGCTGAAGCCTTCCTCGGTGCCGCGGCTGTTCACGACCACCACCCAGCGCCGCTCGACCTCGAGGCGCTTGAGGTACTCGCGCGTCGGGGGATCGGCCAGGTCGAAGACGCGGTGGAAGCAGTACGGGTTGTCGGGGTTGTCGAAGAAGCGCAGCAGCACCGCGACCAAGGCGCTGGTCGGGAACAGGAACACCTTGAAGTGGGTGTCGTGCTCGACCTCCTTGAAGCGGGCCGGGTGCACGACGCGCACGAACCAGGCCGGCCGCTCCTCGAGGTAGCCGATGCCGTCGGCGGCCTTCACGTTGACCCATTCCTCGACGTGCACCGGCGAGGGAAGGGGCGAGGGCCGGCTATGCGCCGCCGGAGGACGCGAGCGGACGACGACGAACGCCGCGCCGGCGAGCGCGGCGGCCGACACGATCCCCAGCGCCGGCCGCGACAGGCCCGACGGCAAAAGGGCGAGCAGGGCCGCGAGGACGCCGACGACGAGCAGCGCGGCGGCGAGCCGCGCCGGGCTAAGACGGCGCAGGGGTTCCAAATTCAGCAAGCGTTTCCTCCCGGTGGGAGGATAGCTATTTTAAGGAGGACGTTCTACTCGCCGACAAGGCGCCGGTAGGCCTTGTAAGGGCGGACGATGTAGTAGCGCTGATGCGCGGGCAGGTCGTCGCGCCTCAGCCCGTCCCCCGTCTCCAGCAGCGCCCGCGTCACGAGCCGCCTCACCCCGCGCGCGGCCGGCAAAAGCTGGGCCGCGGCCCCGGCGACCGCGGGCGCCGCGAACGAGGTGCCGCTGACGGGCTCGAAGCCCGTCTCGCCGGTGAGCGGCCGCCAGTAGGCCGACATCACGTCCACGCCCGGGGCCATCAACAGCGCCTTGACGAGAACGCGCTTCCCGTCGCCGTCGATCCCGAGCCCGTGGCTGCTGAAGCCCGCCATGCGTCCCAAATAATCGACGGCCCCCACGGCGAGCGCCGCGGGGTCGCTGCCGGGAAAAATGAGGCCCCCCACTCCCTCGTTGCCGGCCGCGCCGATGAAAATGACCCCGTCCCGCGCGTAGCGGCGCATTCTCTCCTGGAAGGCGCGATGGTGCTCGATATGCTCGTGGGCCCCGTAGCTCATGTTCACGATCCGGTTCCCGTCCTGGACGGCCTGGTCGATGGCCTTGACGGAGGCATCGGACCAGAACGGCCAGCCCGGCAGGACTTTATAGGAACGGATCTCGGCGCGCGGCGCGAGGCTGTGGATGACGGCGGCGACGCTCGTGCCGTGATCGCCCTCGACGGTCTCCCGGCCCACGTAGGTCTCCCGCGCCTTCACCGACTCGTCCAAGCCCGGATGCTCCGCGACGCCGCCGTCGAGCACCGCGACCTTCACGCCGCGGCCGTCGAGGCCTTTTTCCCAAAGCTTGTGCGCCTGCATGCTCCAGATCAGCTCGCCCATCGGCTGGGCGCGGACCAAGGCCTCCTCCTCGACGGGAGAGAGGCCGCCGGCCTCGATCTTGTCCACCGCCGCGAGCAGCCCCTCCTGAGCCCGCGGGCCCCAGACGCGGGGCTTGGGCTCGGAGGGGACGGGGCGAACGACCGCGACGGCCTCGGCCGCTCCTTGAGTCTCCAGGCCCGGCAGTCCTTCGCCGGCCGAAGGCGTCGACGGCCCCGCCGAGCGCATCGCCGGCGGAGGAAGCCGTGCCGCCCCCAGCCTCTCCGCCCTGAAGCCCAGCTCGCGGACAAGGACCTCGTCGGCCTCGACCTTCTCGATCAGCGCCTCGATCTCGGAACGCAGACTTTGGGCCTCGGGGCTCAGTTGAGGCGGCGTCGGCTTCCCGACCAAGGGAAAAGGGACGAGCCGGCCGAAGATGCCTCCCAAGGTGGAGAGGAACCCGCTCATGTCCCGGGACAGCGCGGTGAGGCCGGCCCGCGTCCACAGCCCGTGCAAGCTCCCGCTCGTCCCTTCCAGGCTCGGCTGCAACGTCGAGAAGCTTTCCCGGGGCTCGGGCTCCAAGGTCCAACCGCGGCGCTCGGCGTCGAGCAGCCAGCGCCGAGCGGCCTCAAGAGTCTCGTGGCGCGCGGCCCAGGTGGAGGCCACCGCCTCGAAGTCGCGCCGGGTCTGGGCCAAGAAAAGAGCTTCCGGGCTCTCGACCGACGCGGCCCGAGCCGGCGGGACGCCGGCCAGCGCGGCGAACAGCAGAGCGGCGGTCAGTCGCGGCATCGAGCTTCCCCCATGCCTCGCGATGATACAACGGCGGGACCCGGCCCCGAGGGGGCCCTTTGGCCCAACAAGGGCGCGGATGAGGACCTAGCCGCCGGAGGGTCTAGAGACCTAGAAGGACGAGCTCACTCGCCGACGAGGCGCCGGTAGGCGTCGTACGGCCGGACGGCGATGTAGCGCTGCTCGGCGGGGGCGTCCTTCGGAAGCGCCGCGCGCGGCAGCTCCTCTCCGGTTTCCCGGAGCGCCCGCGTCACCAGCGCGCCCACGCCGCGCCCGGCCGGCAGAAGCTGGGCCAGCGCGCCGGCCACAGCCGGCGCCGCGTACGAGGTTCCCGAGCGGGAAGCGTAGCCGGCGTCTCCCGTCGGAGGCCGCAGGAAGGGCACCATGACGTCGACGCCCGGGGCCATCAAGAGCTCCCTGACGATCGTTCGTCCGCCGCGGGCGTCGAACCCGGAGCCGTAGCTGCTGAAGTCCGCCATGCGACCGCCGCGGTCCAAGGCCCCCACGGCGAGCGCCGCCGGGTCGCTGGCGGGATAGAGCATGCCTTTCGCGCCGGCGTTGCCGGCGCTGCCGACGAAGATCACGCCCGCCGCCGCGTGGCGGCTCAACCGCTCATGGAGCGCCGGATGGAGAGCGAAACGGCCGAGGCTCATATCCACGATCTGGCTGCCGTCCCGGACCGCCCGGTCGACCGCCCCGGGCAACTGGTCGACGCTGAGGGCTATCTTATAGAGCCGTATCTCGGCGCGGGGCGCCAGGGCATGGATGACGCCCGCCACCTTCATGCCGTGATCTCCGTCGTTGAGCGCCTCCGGAAGCGAGCCCGCCTCCCTTCTGACGACCGCCTCCACACCGGGGTGAACGCCGATGCCCGCGTCGATCACCGCGACCTTGACGCCCCGCCCGTCGAGCCCCTTCTCCCAAAGCTTATGCGCCTGCATGCTCCAGATCAACTCACCCATCGGCTGGGCGCGGACCAAGGCCTCCTCCTGCACGGGCGTCAACCCTCCGGCCTCGATCTTATCCAGCGCCGGCATCAATCCTTTCTGCGCCCGCGGCCCCCAGGTCCTCTTCGACAGCTCCGGCAGCCCCAGTTTGACCGTCGTCCCGGACGACCCGGCGGCGAAACCGCGGGTCTCGGCGCCGGGCAACCTCTCGCCGGCCGAAAGGGCGGATCGATCGGCCGATCTCAACGCGGGCGGCGGGAGCCGGGCCGTCCCCAGATTTTCCACCCTGAAGGCCAGCTCGCGGACAAGAACCTCGTCCGCCTCGACTTTCTCGATAAGCCCGGCGATACGGGCTTTAAGATGATCGACCGCGGCCTTCCTAGCGGCCTCGCTGTCGGACGTCCTGTCCATCGCGGCTCTCAAGGGGATCGCGGCAAAAATGTCGTTCAAGCGGTCGCGCAAATCGTCGAGAAGCCCGATCATCGGCGCCGCCGCCGAAAGCCGGTGCAGACGGGAGCCTTGGCCCCTCAGGTCGGTCTCCAGCGCGGCCACGCCGGCTCCGGGCTCCGCCGCCAAGGTCCAGCCCCGGCGCTCGGCCTCCTCGACCCAGCGCCGCGAGGCCTCGACCTGCTCGTGATGCGCCGTCCACTGGGAAGCCAACTCCGAGAATTGGCTCTCGGCCTCGCCGAGGGTCCGCGGAGAAGAGTCGCCGGGTGTTCCCGCGAACGCTCGCGCGCAGATGGCGAGCGCGGCGCATAGAAACGCGGCCGTTCGGCAAAACGTCAAGGAAGGGCGGACAAGTCCCGGCATCTCATGCTCGCGGCTCCCCCGTCGATAGTCTAGGGGAGCCGCCGGGCGGCGTCGGGGGTCCTTGGGCCCAGCGGCCGGGGGGCCGAGAGGCCTAGTCCTCTGACCGGCGTATAACGCCTGCTTCGGGAGCCCGGATTCGAGCCGGC
>CAZMIB010000187.1:0-5182 GCA_964566245.1 uncultured Elusimicrobia bacterium
GCGGCGGGACTCCTCGAGGCGCGCCGCGCGGGCGCGCTGGCGCGCGGCCTCCTGCGCGGCGTCCTGCGCGCCGAGGGCGAGCTTGTCGCGCTCCTCGCGTGACTCGTGCAGCTCCTTCTCGAGCGCGTTCGCGTAGGCCTGCAGGCGGCGCACGGCCGCGTCGGCCAGGCGCGACTTGTCGTCCGCGAGGCGCGCGGCCTGGTCGACCTCCATCTCCAGCGCCTGCATCCAACGCTGCTTCTCCGAGGCGAGCTGCTCGACGAGGAAGGACAGCTCCTTCAGCAGGCGCTTCGGGTCGGATGACGACGGCAACGACACGGAAGCCTCCGGCCGAGAAGCCTCGGCCGCTCCCGACGCCTCGAAAAGAGAATTCAGCTCGGCCGCGCGCGACTGCACCGAGCGTATCGAAAGCTCGAGATCCTCGAGTATCTTGCGGCGGAAGGAGGGCAGGCCGGAGTCGGCCATCGCCCTAAATTTAAACGGATGGTGTTACGGATTCAAGGCTGAACGAACATCACGGAAGCCGCGGATGGCGCGGATTCCGCGGATACAACCGCGGCTCCGTGCCATCCGCGCTATCCGCGTTATCCGCGGCTTAGCTTCCGCGTTTTGCCAGGAGCTCGCGGAGTTTTTTGTCCAGCTCGGTCAGGTCGACGGGTTTCTTGAGGATGACGGTGTAGGGGCCTTGCGTGAAGCGGACCTTGGAGGGGTTGCCGGTCAGGAAGATCACCGGCAGCTTGACGCCGAAGTCCAGCGTGCGCAGGCGCTTGTAGGCCTCGGCGCCGCCGCCGGCGGGCATCTCGACGTCGAGCAGCACGACGTCGGGCCGGAAGCTTTGCGCCTCGGCGATCGCCTGGGCCGCGTCCTGGGCCACCGCGACCGTGAAGCCCTGCTTCGCGAAGCGGTCGCGCAGCTCGAAGGCCAGCGCGGCGTCGTCGTCGACGATCAGCAGGCGCGTCGCGCGGCTCTCGACCTCGACGGTCGCCGGAGCGGGGGGCGCGTCGCCCGCCAGCTCGAAGGCCGTCGCGACGCCCTGGCCGACGCCGACGCACAACGTCGCGAGGCCGCGCTTCGCCTTCGCGCGCCTCATCTCGTGCAGCAAGGTCACGGCCAGCCGCGCGCCGCTCGCGCCGAGCGGATGGCCCAGCGCGATCGCGCCGCCGTGGACGTTGAGGCCCTCCGTCGGCAGCTTCAGCGCGCGCACGCAGGCCAGGACCTGGGCGGCGAAGGCCTCGTTCAGCTCGACGCGGTCGAGGCTCGCGACGTCCCAGCCGATGCGCTCGAACAGGCGCCGGACCGCGAGCACGGGGCCCAACCCCATGTACGACGGGTCGCAGCCGGCCGAGGCCGCGCCGACCCAGCGCAGCGCGGGCTTCAGTCCCAGCGCCTCGGCCCTGGAGCGCTCGGCGAGCAGCACCGCGGCCGCGCCGTCGGACAGGCCGGAGCTGTTGCCCGCGCTCACCGTCCCCCCCTGCCGGAAGGCCGGCGGAAGCTTGGCCAGCTTCTCGAGGTCGGTGTCCTCGCGCGGGCCCTCGTCCCTGTCGACGACGACCTGCGCCTTCTTCTGCTCGAGCGTGATCGGGACGATCTCGTCCTTGAACGCCCCGCCGCGGGCCCGGACGGCGCGGCGGTGGCTTTCCAGCGCGTAGGCGTCCTGGTCCCCGCGGGAGATATTGTCGCGTTCGCGCAGGTTCTCCGCGGTCTCGCCCATGCTGAGCAGCGGAAACATCGCCTGCATGCGCGGGTTCGGGAAGCGCCAGCCGAGCGCGGTGTCGTAGGCGGTCTGGTTGCCGTACGGGAACGCGGTCTCGGACTTCGGCAGGGCCCATGGGGCGCGGCTCATGCTCTCGACGCCCCCGGCCAGGCACAGGTCCGCCTCGCCGGAGAGGATCGTCCGCGCGGCGGCGTTGATCGCGTCCAGGCCCGAGGCGCAGAGACGGTTCACCGTGATCGCGGGGACCGACTGCGGGAAGCCGGCGAGCAGGGAGGCCATGCGCGCGACGTTGCGGTTATCCTCGCCGGCCTGGTTGGCGCAGCCGAGCACGACCTCGTCCACCGCCCCGGGCTCGACGCCGTTGCGCTTGAGGAGCGCCGAAAGCACCGCGGCCGCCAGGTCGTCCGGGCGCGCGCGCGCGAGCTGCCCGCCGAGGCGCCCCATCGGGCTGCGCGCGCCGTCGACCAGCACGACCTCGCGGGGCTTACTCCTCATAGAAGCCCTCGCGCTCCAGGATGTCGCGCGCCTGGTCGAACTGCTCCTCTTTGACGGCCAGCTTCGCGCCCTCGAAGTCGGGGCCGAAGGGGTCCTCGACGGTGACCTCGGGCTTGCGGCCCATCGCTCCGAGCACCGCGGCGCTCAGGTTCCAGAACAGGACCTCGACGCCGTGCTGCAATAGCAGCATCTCGGCGCGCGTGGACTCGTTCATGTCCTGCGTCGCGAAGACGACGATCCAATTGGGCATGGAAATCGGGCTGTCGATGGCGGTTTTAGACGGCGGCGGCCGTCCCCTCGAAGGCCTGGACCTTCGCGCGGAAGTCGTCCGTCAAGCGGGCGACCTTTTGACGCGCGTAATCGTAGCAGGCCTGCACGGTCTTGGCCTCGGCGACGAGGCCTCCCGACACGTCCTCGATGCGGTACTCGAAGATAAAGCTCGAACGGCGCAGCTCGGCGATCCGGACCTTGACCTTCAGCTCGTCGCCGACCGTCGCCTGGCGGCGGTAGTCGATCTCGGCGCGCGCCAGGATGAAGTCAACCTTGCGGTAGTCGCGGCGGCCGGTGATCAGGCTCCAGTAGTGCATCCGGGCCAGCTCGAGATAGCTCAAATAAACGGCGTTGTTGACGTGGCCCATCGCGTCGGTGTCGCGGAAGCGCACCTGGACGGGGAGCTCGGCCTTGAACGGACCGCTCATGACGGCGCGCGCACCGGAGAGCCCATCTCGAACCTCACGCCCAGCGCCCAATGCTCCTCGCTCCTCGTCCCGAACTGCTGGTACGGCAAATGGCCATTGAAAAACTCTACAAAATACGTCGCGCCTCCGGAGCCCCCGGCCGGGACCGCCCTCAGGCCGACCCTCAGCGTAAGATCGGGGCTCCAGCCGGTCCATTCGAGCGACTCGGCGTGCGCCGCCGCGACCGGCTGGGCGGACCAGCCCTTGAGCGGCGCCCCGTACCATTCGGCGCCGGCCTGGAAGCGGCTCGTCCCGCGGCCCGCGGGCAGGGCGTGGAACGCCCAGCCGTAGCCGCCGTAGAAGCGATAACGCCCGGTCTCGAAGCTGTAGAGCGAACGCAGCTCGTCGGTCGTGGCCTTTTGGAGGACCGGGGCGTTCAAGCGCCCGAAGTCGTCGCCGAGGTGGCTGGAGACGTGACAATACGCGCGCGCCAAGTCGTGCGCCCCGCGGTGGACGTGGACCGGGGGCCCAGACGGGCACTCGCCCACCAAGAAATCGTTCCCTACGTGCGCGATGTCGAAACGCCCGATCACGCCCCCGCCGAGGCTGAGCTGGACGTCGACCGGCCCGGGATGGCCGCGCCAGACGCCGAAATAGTCGCCCATGCCCATCTCGCCGACGTGGCGCAGGTCTTGGCGCGCGGTGTAGCGGACGTCGTAGTGCAGCTCCTCCGGGTCGGCGAGCAGCGGGCGGAAGTAGTCCTTGGCCGGGGGCGCCTCGGCCCGGGCCGCGGCGGACAAAACGAGCAGCAGGCCCGCGAGGGAGGCGCTAACGCTCCCCATTTTTATTTTTTCGAGCGAGGACCTTCTCCACGTCCTTGAGGAAGCGGCCGAGGTCGGGGACCGCGTGCCAGGCGGCCGCCTTCGCGAGCGGGGCGGACAAGGTGAGGTAGCAGCCGGCGCAAAAATGCACGCCGTGGTCGTGAAGCACCTCGAGCAAGGCCGGATGCTTCTCGATCAAGGCGATGAGCCGCTGGTTCTCGAGCGCGATCTCGGGCCCGCGCCGCGGCGTGCTCCGGCGGCGCCCGCTCCCTCCCCCGCCTCTTAAGCCGCCCGAGCCGCGGCGCCTCACGGCCGAACGCTCCCGGCCAGCCGCGCCGCCCAGGCGAACGGGCCCTCGGGCCAGCTCATCCCGAGGCGCATCGCGACGTCGATGTCCTCGGCCGTCGCGACGCCTTCCTTGACCAAGAGGCGCGCCTCCTCGAGAACGTCGCCGAGCATCGCCTCGAACAGGCCGCCGGCCCCCGCGGCCGAGGGGGAATAGGCCGGGGCCAGCTCCTTGAGCGCCGGGTTCTCCCCGACGCTCTTGCGTCCCTCGTAAAGGTAGAAGCCGCGGCCGGTCTTGCGGCCCAGCTCGCGCCGATCGACCAGCGCGGTCTGGAGCGGCGAGGGCCTGAAGCGCTCGCCCATCGTCGAGTGCAGGAAGCGAGTGATCGCGAGGTTGACGTCCAGGCCGATCAGGTCCATCAGCTCGAACGGGCCCATCTTGAAGCCGGCCTCGCGCAGCGCGCGGTCGGCCGCGGTGATCGACAGCTTCCCGGCCTCGGCCAACGCGAGCGAACGCAGATAGAACGGACGCGCGAGGCGGTTCGCGATGAAGCCGGGCGCGTCCTTCGAGCGCACCGGGGTCTTGCCCAGGGCCGCGGCGAGTGCCAGCGCCTCCTGGACGGCCGCGGGCGAGGTCTTCGCGTGCGGGATGACCTCGACGAGCTTCATGATCGGGGCCGGGTTGAAGAAGTGCAGCCCGAGCACGCGCTCGGGACGGCTCGCGGCCTCGGCGACCCCGGCGGTCGGTATCGAGGAGGTGTTCGTCGCGAGCAGGCGCGGCGCCGGCAAAATGGAGTCCAGCCGCTCGAACAGGCCGCGCTTGACCGCGGGGTCCTCGAAAGCGGCCTCGACCACCGCGTCGGCCGGGGCCAGCGCCTCGATAAGCTCGAACGGCTCGACGCGCGTCAACAGCTCGATCTTGCCGGCCTTGGCCAGGCCCGCCTGTATCCTGTCCAGGCCCGCCCGCAGCGCCGGCGGGTGGCTGTCGAAGAGCAGCACCTCGAGGCCGCTGCGAAGCGCGAGCTCGGCGATGCCCGAGCCCATCGTCCCGGCCCCGACGACTCCCAGCCGCTTGATCATCCGGGGATGAACGGCTCCTCGGTCATCTTCTTTTCCTCGGGCTGCCATTCGGGGACCTTCAGGCCGGTCTCGCGGCAGCGCTCGGCGACCTCGTCCGCGAAGGCCTTCCG
>CAZMIB010000188.1:0-5090 GCA_964566245.1 uncultured Elusimicrobia bacterium
GGGGTGCGGGCCGCGGGCGGGGGCCGGGGTCCCTTTCCCGCCGGGGTGGGCGGCCGGGGCGGCCTGCAGGGCCGCAGGGGCGTCGTCCGGCCCGGCGGAGCGCAGCTCGGCCAGGACCTGCCGGGTGTCGGCGGGGTTCGTGTCCTGCATCTCCTTGGAACCCGAGCCCTCTTTCCACTTGCCTCCGATGAACTGCTGCAGGCGGACGGTCTTCACCTTTTTGTCGGCGGGGTGCGTGGCGGTCGTCATGGAAAGCCTCCTCAAGACTTAAGAATTCAGCCGGGCGGCCTTCAGGCCTCTCCGGAGGCTCGCGCGGTCGAGGCGCGAGCCGATGAACACCAAAGCGTCGGACGGGGCATCGGGCCAGGGCTCCCAATCGGCCTGGCCGCGGACCCAGTTCAGCAGGCGCGGCCCTTCGGGAAGCTCGACGAAGCCCTTCACTCGGAACACCTCGCGCGGCAGCCGTTCCAGGAAGCGCTCGAGCTTGGCCTGGTTCAAACGGCCCAAGTCGGTGAAGGCGGCGCTGGCGAAGGTCTTGTGAGAACGACGAGCCCCCCTCACCCCCCCTTCGGGGACCCTCTCCCCAGAGGGGCGAGGGCTCTTTAATGAGAACTCCCTCGCCCGCTTGCGGGTGTCGACTTTGCGGCCGTCCTGCTTGGTCGTTCGGAGACGGGCCCGAAGGGCCCTGCGGGTGGGGGTGAGGGTTCCTTCCATCAGTCCTAACAAATCGACGCGGCAATGCTCGGTCGGGAGGATGAAGGCGCGGGGGTTCAAGGCGGCGACCTTCTTTTTCACCGCGGCCAGGCGCGCCTTGCCGAGCAGGTCCAGCTTGTTCAGCAGGATCAGGTCCGCGGACTTGATCTGCATCACGTAGTGGTACGCGACGTCCTCGTAAAGGCGATCGAACGCCGCGGCGTCGACGACGACCACGGTCGGCTCGACGCGGACCGCGTCGGCGAGCGGCCCGTACAGCGCGGCCAGCACCTTGCCCGGCTCGGCGATGCCGGTCGACTCGATCAGTATCCTGTCCGGGGCGAAGTCCGCCGCCAGTTTGCGCATCGCGTCGACGAGGTCTCCCGATATCTGGCAGCAGATGCAGCCGTTGGCCAGCTCGAGGACCGAGCCCGAGGCGCGCTTGAGTATCGCGCCGTCGATGCCGACCTCTCCGACCTCGTTGACCAGCACCGCGACCTTCTCGCTCAGCGCGGGCGAGGACAGGAAATGCCGCAGCAAGGTCGTCTTGCCCGACCCCAAAAAGCCCGCGACGAGGTTCGTCTTAACCTTCATGGCCGCGCCGCCGCCTCGGTCAGCCGCCGCTTGAGGGCCTCGCCTCGCTCTTGGAGCGGGCCCGCGGGCGCCATGCGCAGCGCGGTCTCGGCGTCGTCGCGCGCCCAGGCGCCTTGGCCGGCGCGCGCGTAAATCTCGCCGCGCGCCAGGTACAGCTCGGCCTCGGCCGGGGCCAGGTACAGCGCGCGGTTCAGCTCGACGACCGCCTCGCCGTCGCGGCCGCGGGCGGCCAGAACCTCGGCCTTGTCCCGGCGCAGGCGCCAGTCTCCCGGCCAGCGCGCGAGCGCGGCGTCGAGCTCGGCACGGGCCTCGTCGGCGCGTCCGCGCAGAATCAGGGCCCGCGCGCGGCCGTCCGCGAAGCGGGGATCGGCGAAGATTCTGCCGGCCTGGGCGTAAAGTTCGGACGCCGCGTCTCCGTCGCCGGCCTCGGCCTTGGCTTGGGCTTGAAGGGCCACGGCGTCCGCGCGCCGCTCCTGGGCGCCGTGCCAGGCCCAGAAGCCCCCGGCCGCCGCCGCCGAGGCCAGAGCCGCCGCGGACGCCGCCTTGGAGTCGGCCAACGCCAGCCCGACCCCCAGGACGCCCGCAAGAAGGAGACCCATTTGAATCATCGGAGTCGGGACAATTGCCGGGTTCTCCCTCTCCCCCGTGCCGGGGGCGAGGGAGAGAAGAACATCAGGCCAGCGCCGGCTCGCCGGTCCTCTTGGACGCCGCTTTCTGGGCCGGAGCCGCATCGCCGTTCGCCTTGGCGTCGACGCGCCACGGGCGCGAGAGCTCCTTCCAGCCGAAGGGCTTGCGCTTCACGAAGCGCCCGCGGCCGGGCTTGCCGACGAACTTCCCGCGCTTGACGATGACCTCGCCGCGGCTGATCGTCGTCTCCGGGAAGCCCGCCATCTTCCAGCCCTGGAACGGCGACCAGTCGCAGTTCGAGGCCAGGTCCTTGTAGTCGATCGTCCGGGTCGCTTTCGGGTCGACGATCGAAAGGTCCGCGTCCGAGCCGGGAGCGATCGCGCCCTTGCGCGGGTAAAGTCCCATCAGCTTGGCCGGGTTCGTGGAGACCAAGCTCACGAGGTGGCTCAGCGGGAAACGGCCGGCCTGGACGCCGAAGGTGTACAGCGAGGGCACCAAGGTCTCGACGCCGGGCATGCCGAACGGGATGCGCGTGAAGTCGCCGTTCCACATCGCCTTCTGCTTCGTCGTGAAGGTGCAGGTGTCGGTCGAGACGATCGCGATCTCTCCGTCCGCGAGGCCTTTCCAGAGCCGCTCGTTGTCGGCCTTCTTCTTGATCTGCGGGCAGGTCGCGTAGTAGTGCCCGGTCTTCTTATCCTTGAACACCTCGTCGTTGAGGACGAGGTACTGCGGGCAGGTCTCGACGTGCGCGTTCACGCCGCGCGCCTGGAAATCCTTGAAGAGCTGGGCGCCCTCGCCGGTCGACATGTGCACGACGTAAAGATGCCCGCCGGTCGCCTCGGCCCAGGTCAGCGCGCGCTGGATCGCCTCGGCCTCGATGAAGTTCGGGCGGCTCAGCACGTGGCCGTAGGCCCCGACCTTGTCCTTCCGCTGGAGGTAGCGCCCGACCAGCAGGTTCATGACCTTCTCGGACTCGGCGTGCACGCACACCGTCGCGCCGAGGTCCTTCGTCAGCATCAGGGCCTGGAACAGGTCCGCGTCGTCGGACTGCCACCCCTCGCGCTCGTAGATCATGAACATCTTGTGCGTCGGGATGCCGAAGTCGAGCAGGCGCTTGAACTCGCGCGCGGGGTCCTTGAGCTTCTTGAAGCCGGTGACGCCGGTGTGCAGGGAGTAGTCGACGCAGACCTTCCCCTCGGCCTCCTTCATGCGGGCCTCGACGCCCGCCATCAGGTTGTCGTTCGGGCCCTGCATCGCGAAATCGATGATCGTCGTCACGCCGCCGCAGGCCGCGGCGCGCGTGCCGGTCTCGAAGTCGTCCGAGCTGACGGTGCCGCAGAACGGGAGCTGGCAATGCACGTGCACGTCGATCCCGCCCGGCATCACGATCCGCCCGCGCGCGTCGACGACCTGCGCGCCCTCGGCCGGGAGGTCCTTGCCGACGGCCGCGATCGTCTCGCCCTTGATCGCGACGTCGCCCTCGAACACGTCCTGCGCTGTCACGATCGTCCCGCCCTTAACGATGAGATCGTAGGCCATGAAGTCCCCCTTAGGCGTTAGCCGTTCTACCCAGCCCTGACGACGCCAGCCTCAGCGGCAGGCTTTTCAGCGTCGAGCCGTTCACCATGATGTCCACGCTGTAGGTCCCGGGCCGCTCGAAGCGCGCGTTCACGAAATTGAAGACGCTCAGGATGCCCTGCCGCCAGCCCATCGGGAGCCCGGCGCTGCGCTGGACGTTGATCTTGCCCGAGGCGAGGCCCATGCGCTTGCCGTCCTCGTCCATCACCGTGATCTCGAGCATGTGGTCGCGCCCGAGCTCGCCCGGCGAGAGGATCAGCCGCGTCGCGAGCGCGATCCGCGGGTGCACGAACGGGAACTCGGGGGCGTTGATCGTGTCCACGGCGCCGGACAGGACGTAGAGCTTGCCGTTGACGACCTCGGCCGCGTCCGCGAAAAAGGCGAAATCCACTTCCATCAGATCGCCTCCTTATGGGGGTGGTACAGCGAGGCCGCGATCATGCCCAGCAACGCGCACTCGACGAGCCCGGCCGCGCACCAGGCCGCGGCGAGGCGCCAGGAGACCGGGTAGACCATGAACTCGACCATCGCCGGGGCGACGCGCGACAGGAGGCCGGCCAGCAGGCCGTAGCGCAGTCCTTGGCCGAGGGCCGGCTTCTCCTCCTCGTAGCCGCGCGCGTAGATCGCCACGAAGGCCCAGGAAAAGACGACCGAGGCCGCGAGGGTGGCCGGCATGCGCGCGCGCATCGCGTCCGGCGGGTTCCAGAGCGCCGCGTAATGGGCGCGGTGATAGATCGGCGCCAGGGCGGCGTCGTGGATCAGCGCCTCGAGAACGTTGACGGAGACGATCGTCGCCAGCGTCGCGACGGCCGACTGCTTGCAGTCCTTCGAGTACATGGACCCTCCCCCCGTCAGTTGGAGACGCGGCCGGCCATGAGGCCGGCGTAGACCGCGAACGACAGGCCGAAGCTCAGGAACCAAGCGTAGCTGTACAGCGAGATCCAGAACGGCGCGACGCTCGCCAAGCCCACCGTCCCCAGGAAGCCCGGTATGCAGGGCGCGATGCCGGCCGCCAAGGCGACGAGGGCGCGCGGGTTGAAGCCTCCCGCGTACCAGTACGGCCCCTCGCGCTTGTACAGGCCGGCCAGGTCGAGCTTCGTCCGCCGCAGCGGGAAGTAGTCCGCGATCAGCACGCCGCCGATCGCTCCCAGAAGGGCCGAGTAAGCGACCAGCCACTTGAAGATGTACCCCGTGGGATCGGCGATCAGCTTCCACGGCTGCATCAGGATGCCGATCACGCCGGTGATCAGGCCGCCGGTCTTGAACGAGATGCGCTTCGGCCAAAGATGCGAGAAGTCGTTGGCCGGGCTGACGACGTTGGCCGCGATGTTCGTCGCCAAGGTCGCCAGGCACAGCGAGAACATCGCGACGACGAGCAGCGCCGGGTTCGTGAACTTGGTCAGCAGGACGACCGGGTCCCAGATCGTCTGGCCGTAGATCACCACGGTCGCCGAGGTGACCGCGACGCCGATGAAGGAGTAGAGACCCATCGTGGTCGGCAGGCCGAGCGCCTGGCCCAAGGCCTGGTCGCGTTGGGAGTAGGCGTAGCGCGTGAAGTCGGGGATGTTGAGCGAGAGCGTCGCCCAGAAGCCGATCAT
>CAZMIB010000189.1:0-4880 GCA_964566245.1 uncultured Elusimicrobia bacterium
GGGCGGCTAGGGGCGCGCTTTTCGTCAGGCGCGCGGTCGGCGCTTGGGCGGCAAGCGCGGGCGCGATGGAAAGACGAGAAACGGCGGACATCGGAGAAGAAAGGACCGGAGAGGCTATCGCCGGAGAAAGAGGAGCGGATAGCCCGGCCGAGACCGATGCCGGAGCGGCAATGGAGAAAGCCGGAGCCGTCGGGATCACGGCCGTAACCGCGCCGGCGCGGGCCGCGGGCAGGGCCGCGGCGGCGGTCACGGGGCGCGCTTGGGTGCTTTGGGCCCAAGCTTCATAGGGGGCCAGGCCCGGAGCGACGGCGATCAACGCCGTCGAAAGCGAGGACGCGACGAGCTTGCTGAAACGAAAGTTCATGCCATGGCCTCCGCGTGAGCGATGTTCATCGTGGGGAGTCTAAGCGACACGGGACCTTCGGACTTCGGACGGGTCGCCTTGCGCGCCGCCGAAACATGATCGGCGAGCGGACGAAGCAGGCCGCGCAGACGGCGCGGGCCGCCGGGCAATAGGTAGACGGGCTGGCCCGGCTTCACCTTTTGACCGAACGAAACGACGATCGCGCCGGGCAACGGCTCCGCCATCGGCGCGTCGAAGCCGGGATCGTCGAAATCGTCGCCGGTGACGAGAACGCGCGAGGGCTCGACGCTGCGGCCCTCTTTGGCCAGCACGTCCATGATCCCGCGCGTCGCCGCCGCCTTGTCCACCGAGGAAATCTTGATGTACGGGGCGTTCGCGGGGTTGTCCGGCCACTTTATATGGACCCCGTAGCCCAGGCCGTCCGCCGCGAGAGCCGCGCTCAGGCGGCGCCACAACTCGTCGGCCTTCGGCCGCTGCTTCTCGACCACGAAGACGATCTCATGCTTCTGGTCGTCACCGACGCGGACGTCCTTGTCCGCGCCCGGGACGAGGCCCATATCCGCGAGTATCGGCGCCGCGAGCTCCTTCACGCGCGCCTTCTGCTCCGGCGTCAGCGCCGGCTCCTCGTAGAGCGGAGCGGTCGGGTCCTCGCCGTTCGGACCGTAGCGGTAGACCGTCCCTCCCTTGACCGCGATGATCAAATTCTTGCGCTGCTCGGGCTTGAGCCTGTCGCCGATGAGCTGGCGCACGCCTATCTTCTCCCCTTTCTTGCCGACCATGTCCCAGGGCCGGTTGGTGTTGAAAATGACGCGTATGCCGGCGGCCTCGAGGGCCGTCTGCAGGCTGATGCCGTCGTCCGAGAGCTCGGTCCCGATGCCGTCGCGATTTTCCTCGAAGGTATCGTCGAAGTCGGTCATGAGAATCTGCGGAGGAAACCGCTTCAAATGCTCGAACAGCGCGGCCTCGTCGAAGATCGGCGCGGGCGGCGCGGACGCGGGCTTGAACGCGCGGTTGAAGTCGCGCAGGTGCGCGGTCACCAGGATCGCCGCGGCCAGCAGGCCGAAGCCGGCCAGCAGGCCGTAGACCAAGGCGTACAGCGCGAGGGACGGGACGACGTCCGCGCGCCCGAACGCCAGATAGAAGCCGAACACGGCGAGCTGAGGGACGAGGAAGTAGCGCCAGAACGGCAAGGTGATCGGCTCCTTGGACGCCTGGGAAGCGCGCGCCGCGGCGAAGAAGTCGCCGGCCATGGTGCGGTAGCTCATCGAGAAGACGAGCATGAAGTCCGCGAGGTTCGCCGTCGCATGCCCGAAAGGTATGAAGTCGCCGACTTGATGGAAGGCCAGGGCCTCGACGCCGTTGCCGAGGATGCCGGCCAAGGCCATCGCGACCGCGAGGTCGTAGAGCCGCAGCGGCTTGCGCAGCGCCGGATTCGTCTCCGCGAGGCGCTCCGCGTAGCCGAGCGCCCAGCGCGCGTAGACGATCAGCACCGCGGCCAGGGGAACGCCGACGGTCAGGAACGGCACGCGCTGCGGGAGGATGTGATAGGCGAAAGTCGAAAGGGAGCGATGCGCGAGGAACTTGCTTCCCCAGTCGAGCGCCAGCAGGACCGCGGCCGCGGCGCCGACCTTCGGCAGCCAGCTCGCGAGCGGGGAGCGGTCCTGGGCCGGGGGCGTGACCGCGCGCCCGGCCGCCTTCCGAAGGGCCGACCACAGCCGCGCCGGCTCGCCGCTCAACTCCCACAGCGTCGCGGCCGAGAGACTCGCGAGCGCGACCAAGAAAAGCCCGGCGGGGTCGGCCGCGACCTGGGCCGCCGCCAAACCCGCGAGGCCGAACCACTCCAGCCCGGTCTTGGCCAGGCGCGCGGCGGACCGGGAGCCCTGATGAATAGGCCGGGCGCTCAGAGCTCGCGTTTCCCCTCTCCCCTTAGGGAAGAGGGCGGAGGTGAGGGGCCGAGAAACGCCCAGCCCGGCCAAGCCCGCCTCGGAAATCTCGACATCCGAAACTTTCTTGGAAAGATCGAACGCCTCGCCGGCCCGGGCCGCGAGCGCCGGAGCGGGACCGTCCATCGAGCGCTGCACGACGGACAGGCTCGCGGCGAATCCTTTCGCCGCCGGAAGCGCCTTGATGGAGCCGAAAACCGGCGGCTTAGCGACCGCCGGAAGCGCGTTAAAAGCGTTATTGCGAATCGACGGGGAGGCGGCCCCTTCCTTTATATAGGAAGCCGGGGTCGCGAGGGACAGGCCGGCTGCCGCCTGGAGAGAAACGGAACCGGAAGGCGAAACAGCGGACGGAACGGCCAACGCCGACGGGACGATCGCGGGCGCGACGACGGACGAGGCTCGCGCCTCACCCCGGACCGTCTGGCCGAAGGCCTCGTAGAAGCCTCCGCCGGGAGTCGCGACCAAGAGGGAGGTCGTCAGGATCGCCGCGAGGGCGCGGCGGCCGTCCTTGGCGGCGGTACGGAACTCCGGGATCATCGGGCTCATATTACTTTCGCCTCTCCATCCATGGAATGGGCCGAAAAGGAAACGGCCCCGCGCCAAAAGCCCTAGCGTTCGCCGGGCCGATGGGCCCGCGATCGTTAGGCCTAAGGTCCTACAAGAAAGCGTTTCAGGATTTCTTGCCGAGGAAAAGGTCGCGCAGCGAGGCCGCGCCGAAGTACGCGAGGACGGACTGCTCGCGGATGGAGGAAAGGCCGAAATAGTCGCGCGTCCGCGCGAGCATCCAGGCGCTGTAAAGAGCCACGCCCGCCGCGATCGCGGCGAAGGCCGGCCCGGAAAGCCGGCCGAAGAACCACAGCCCGGACAAGGTGCCGATGCCCCCCACCAAGGCGCCCCAGGTGGAACCGAAGAACCACATGAAGTTCTTAGAACGGAGGGCCTCGGGGAGCATCACCAGGTTCCCGAGCATCCCGAGGATCGGCTTGATCGGCGGGATGCCGGCGGCCAGCAGGGGCGTCATCGCGAACAGGGGCGGAAGGGGCGCGTAGAGGAACAGAAAGGTCGCGAGCCAGCCGGCCCCGTGGACCACCGCCTTCCACCGCGCCAAGAGCGCCGCGGGGAGCTTCCCGACGCGCTCGGCGGCGCCGAGCAGAAGGAAAGACGCGACCACGCCCGTGAGCGGCCAGAATGCCCACGACGGCATGAAGCCCGCGTAGAAGATCTGCGAGAGCACGAAGTAGCCCGTCGCGAAGCCGATGCCCTGCACGAAGGCCCACTTGTTGTCCTTCAACGATAACGCCGTGGCCAAGAGGAACAAATTGCCGAGCACCCCGCTCGACCAGCCGTGCCAGGGAATAGCGGCGAGCGTGCTCAAAGGCTGAGGGGCGATCTCCAGGACCTTCTGAAGGAAGGCCTGCATGAAGCCCGGAACGACGGCGGCGTAGGTCTGCGGGCTGATCGTCGCCCAGTTCTGGAGGATCAGCGGTATGCTGAACGGCAGGAAAAAGCAGTTCGCGCCGGCGGTCAGCCTCCCGGTCAGAGACTCCCAGCGGCTTCGCGCGCGGACGCGATCCTCGGCGCCGGCTCCTGAGACCGCGGGAACGGACGGCGCGGAATGCGACGGCTCGTCCGCGTGGAGGACCGCGCCGGAGGCCAGGCCGGGGCGCCGCAAGGCGCCCAACTCGGGCGCGTCGACGGCCTCGCCCAGGAAGAGCCGGGCGTCGTAGAGCGTCGCCAGGCGAACGGCGGTCTCCGGGCTCCCGGCCTCGCGCGCCGCCGGCAAGACGCTCGCGACGGAGGACAACGAGGCTCGGGCCCCGGAGAGTCTCCCTCTCCCGCTTGCGTGTGTCGACTGGATTGCCGTCCTGCTGATCTGTCCGGAGACGGGCCCGTAGGGCCCCGCGGGTTGGGGTGAGGGCACGACCGCCTGGGCTTCGCTTCGGGTCGAAAGGCTCGCGGGCAACGGCAACGTCCCGAGCGGAGCGAGGACCGCGGAACCGCTGATCAGGCTCGAGGGGGCCACGATCCCCGTGAGGGGCGCCTGTCACACCGGAGAGGCCGCCGCGGACGCCGGGCGGCCCTCGGTCTGGGCCGAGGCGAGCGCGGGCGCCATGAGCAAAGCGGCCGGCAGCAAAAAGCCCCGCGCGATAATCGCAGCGGGGCTCCGGAACGAACGCGCAACCGAGGAAAAGGGAGGGAGTACCATGGCGAAACGATTCTATGCCCGACGTGAAAACGCGGCTAGGGTCCTTCGTCCCTCCGCGGATTAGGTCCTTTGGCTCGATGTATTGACCCGCCGGTTTTGTATCATGCCGGCTCGTTTCGAGCTCGCATGCCCATGCTCCCGGCCGGCGAATCCGCCCCCGACTTCGCGCTTCGCGACCATCACGACAACATGGTCCGGCTCGCCGATTTCCAGGGGCGTTACATCATCCTGTGGTTCTATCCGCGGGCCAACACGCCGGGGTGAACGGCCGAGGGTTCCGGGTTCCGGGACCTCGCGAAGGAGTTCGAGGCTCTCGGGGCCGAGATCCTGGGGGTCAGCTTCGACAAGGTTAAGGCGAAAGCAACTT
>CAZMIB010000190.1:0-4856 GCA_964566245.1 uncultured Elusimicrobia bacterium
AAGCGGGGGAAGGTTCACGGTCCCCGATTCTCAGGCCGTTCAGACCGCCCAGGCCGCGCTCCAGGCCGGGAATCAGACGCCGGCGCAGTTCGAGACGGTCCTTCGGCAGGCCATCTCCGGCGCCGAGCGGGACATGGGAGGCACCTGCGGCAACGCGGGGAGCTGCGGCAACGCGACCGCGCGCGTCATGTTGAACTTGGCCAACGGCGCCGGAACGGCCTTTCCCGAGCCGGCCCCGTTCGACGCCCGGCCCGGAGACCCTCTGTACGGCCAGATTTCGGGCGCGGCGCCGGCGACCGCGCAGCCCGATCAACCGGCCTTCACGATGTCGCTCCATCAGGCCGCGACGCTTTTCGACCAGAGCAACCAACGCCACGCTTTCAGCGTGGCGGTCGACAACAACAACGGCGGGCAGTACCTTGTCGATCCCACCTTGGCGCAGTTCTTCGGCGACGGCAACGTCGTCGGCCGGAACATGACGCAAGCGGCGGCCGCGCTCGGCGGCACGGCCCATCAACAATTGAGCGGCCTGCTGGCGAACGGCTTCGCGCCCCTCACCCCGGAGCTGGCGAAGGCCTACCAAAGCGGCTTCGCCGACCCCGGCGCCGCTCCGATACCCCTCGGCGCCTGGACGCGGCCGACCGACGTCAATGATTTCACCGCCGCGGAGCTGGCGGCCCCGTCGCCCACCGGCCCGATCAAGATCGTCGCCCGAACGAACGCGGCGGCGGCCGAGCCTCCGCCGGCCGCCGGGGAAAAATCAATTGAACCCGCGCCCGGCGATGCCGGATTCTCGAAGCCTCCCGCAAGCGGGGGGAGATTCACGGTCTCGAATGCTCAACAGGCCCCTCAAGGATCAGCGGCCCCCGGACCGCAGTATTGGACCAAGCAATCCTATGCCCCGGGAGGCCTCATCCCGGACGACGCTTTCACCGCGATGATCGCCCAAGGCAAGCTTCCCGTTTCATTCGGGAGCGCCGCGGACATCCCCGATCTGACGCAGCATGATTTAGTCCATGCCTCGATCATGCTGAAAATGAACGGCGATCCCGCATTCAAGCCGGTCGCCGACGCGATTCAGGGAGTGGCCGAGGCCTTGACCTCCGTGAGGGATTTGCAGTCCGACCCCGTGGCCGGCCCGGAGATTAAGTCGGCTTTCCAGAGTTTCGCGTCGGGCTATGACGGCTACAACGCCGGTTTGCTCCTCGCCGAGATGCGGGGAAATTTGGACGCGCTTGAGCTCAATCTGGGCGGACTCTGCGGAAGACTGAGCGGCAAAGGCGTCCTGGCGGACATCATCGGGAAGCTCGAGGAGGCCCTGCCCTCGGATGAACGGCAAGACCCCGACGTCCAGGATGCGTTGGACACGCTGAGGAGCCGGATGGAGGCGGCGTCGGACTTCGCGATCAGCGAGTCCCAGATCGAGGCCGCGGCCCAGGCCTTGTTGCGACCCGGCGCTAGGCCGGCGTCAGTTCCTTGATGTACTGGAGCAAAGAGGGGAAGTCGACGGGCTTCTCCAGGAAGCGGATGCCCTCGATCGCGCCGAACATCTTGCGCTGCTTGGCGAGGGGCACGCTGGAGGAGATGATCACCGGCAGGCTTTGCGTCGCGGCGTTGCCCTTGAGGAAGCGCATCACGGCCGGCGCGCCGCCTCCGGGCATGTTGATGTCGAGGACGATCAGGTCCGGCAGGCTCTTCCTCGCGCGCTCGATGAACGCCTGCGGGCCCTCCGCCAGCCATACCGCATGGCCGGCCGCCTCCAGGTATTCCCGCATCATCGTCGAGAAGCGCCCGTCGTCGTCGACCACCGCGTTCGTCGCCATTCGCGCTTAGTGTAGGGGATGCTCCTCCGTCTGTCAAGGCGGGCCGGCGGCGGGACCGTCGCCCCGGAGCCGTTCTTGCGGCGCTTGAAATAGAGACCCGCATGGAGGGCGAGACCGGCGGTCACGCTTGTCGGAAAGCCCGGCGACTATTTAAAAAATCATTATTTTAAAATCATTATTCACAATATTAATTGTAGCATAACAATATTTGTGCTATAATATAAGCGCTATGGCGGACTGGGATTTCTACGGGAGGCGTTCCGAGGAGGCGGAACTGCGAAAGATCGCGGGCCGCGGCCGATGGTTCTTTTGCGAAATATCGGGCCGCAGGCGCATCGGCAAGACAACCCTTGTCAATCGCCTGCTCGAACACGCGCGGAGCCAGAAAATCTTTTACGTTCAAATTCCCGACAGCGATCCATCGGGAGTCCTGAAATCCGTCAACGATGCTCTCGAGGATTTGGACGTCCCGAGTTCCGATTTTCCCCGCCCGCGGGACTTGCAGCAGTTCGCGAAATTGATCGGCCGGTTCGCGGAAAAGGAATACTTCGTCGTTCTGGATGAGTTTCAATATTTCCATCGCAAAGCGCTGTATCCTTTTTGCTCCTACCTGCAGGCGGAAGTGGACCGGTTGCGGCGCAGGCCCGACGCCTCCGGGGGGCTGTTCGTCCTCGGTTCGATCCACAATGAGATGATGGCGGTGCTTGAAGATAGGCGCTCTCCGCTTTTCAATCGGGTCACCGACCGGCTTGAAATACGCCATTTGGACTTCGCGGCGCTCAAGCAGATGTGGCTGGCCCACGGAATAACGGATTCCTACCAGCAGTTGTTCCTATGGAGCCTGTTTGAAGGCATCCCCAAGTTCTATCGAGACTGCTTCGAGCAGGGAGTCTTGCGATCCGATGCGAGTTATCGCGAGACGATTCTTCGCGAGCTGTTTTTCAAGGGGTCGTCCCCGCTGAGAACGGAAGCCGACAATTGGTTCTTGAACGAGTTCCGCGGTCGCTACGAATCGTTGCTTAAGATCCTCGCGGCCAACGATGGGTGCGCGCATGCGCGAATCATAGAGGAATACTCCAAGATCGACGGCGGCTCCCAAATGCGGCAGATCGCCAGCTATCTCGGCGTCCTGGAGTCGAAATTCCAAATCGTCGAACGGCGCCTGCCGATTTTCGGAGCCAAGGGAATATCGAGGAAGGCGCGCTACTACGTCGTCGACAATTTTCTTCTCGCTTGGCTGGGCGCCATAGAGAGGCAAATAAAAGCGGCGAGGGTGAGGCCGATGGAGATTTGCGTGACGGCTTGCGCGCGGCGGCTGGAGACGGTCGAGGGGCATTCTTTCGAGAAGATGGTCCGATTGCTCGTGGAGGAGCTGTCGCGCAAGGGGGACGAGCGCTTCCAGGTCACCTCCCGCGTCGAGGGCTATTGGAATCGTCCCGAGGACCTCAGCCGCAGCGTGGAGCTCGATCTGCTGCTCGTGAACGAAGACGCGAAGGTTCTGCGCGTCGCCACCTGCAAGAGGGCCGAAGGTCAGCTTGTTCGAGGCCGCGAGGAGTTCGACGGGCACGTCGAGGCCTTTCTGCGGACGAAAGAAGGGCGACGCTTCGAGGGCTATGCGAAGGAAAAAACGGCTTTCGCCCCCGTGATCGGCCCCGAGGTCCGGAGGGAGCTTTCGGCCGACGGCTATCGGGCGTTCGACCTCGACGATCTCCTGTCAGGGTTGTGACGGGAAGAGTCAGCGGCTGGCGCGGAGGGCTTCCTCGAGGGTCGTCAGGCCGTCGCGGGCCTTGGTGGCTGCGTCCAGCGCCAAGGTCCGCATGCCGCTTTTCAGGGCCTCCTGGCGGACCTCGATCGACTTCGGGCTGCGGAGGATGATCTCGCGCAGCACCGGGGTGATCTCCAGCAGCTCGAACACGCCGACCCTTCCTTTATAGCCGGTGCCGCGGCAGGCGTCGCAGCCCTTTCCGGCGCGGAATTGGCCGCCGGGCTCGGTCAGCATTTTTTTCACGGCTTCCTGATGGAGCGCGTCGGCCCCGCGGACCATCAGCTCGACGAGACGCGGATCGGGCGGGGACGGCTGGGCGCAGGTCGCGCAGACCCTGCGGGCCAGGCGCTGGGCCAAGGTGCCGACCAAAAAGCTCGCGATCATGAACGGCTCGGCGCCCATGCCCAGCAGGCGCGTGATGGCGCCGACCGCGTCGGAGGCGTGGATCGTCGTGAAGATCATGTGGCCGGTCATCGCGGCGCGCAGCGCGGTCTCGGCCGTCTCCATGTCGCGGACCTCGCCCACCATGATGATGTTCGGGTCCTGGCGCAGCATCGCGCGCAGGCCGCTCGCGAAGGTGAGCTCGGCCTTGGGGTTGATCTGCGTGTGCACGACGCGCGGGAGCTCGTACTCGACCGGGTCCTCGAGCGTCATGATGTTGACGTCCTCGCGCGACAGGGCCTGGAGGATGCTGCACAAAGTCACCGTCTTGCCGCTGCCGGTCATGCCCGAGACGAAGAAGATGCCGTTCGAGGACCGTATCAACCGGTCCATCACCTCCATCACCTCCGGCGCGAAGCCGAGCGCCTCCAAGCCCGCCAGCTCGTGGCCGAGGTCGAGCAGGCGGATCACGAGCTTGTCGCCGTACTGCGACGGGTAGATCGAGACGCGCGCGCGGGCCGCGCCGCGCGAGGTCGGAACCTCGAAGCTGCTCTCCTCGGGCCCCGATAACGCGGACCCGGTGGGCGCGAGGTTGGCCATGATCCTGAGCCGCGCCGTCACCGGCAGGACCGCCTTCGGGTAGACGATTTGGTCGCGCAACCGGCCGTCGATGCGGAAGCGTATCTGCATCGACTCCCGATGCGGGTCGAAGTGGATGTCGCTGGCCCCTTGCGCCAGGGCGTCGGCCAGCACCGCGTCCGCGAGGCGGGCCGAGATCTGGTTGACGGCGTCCTTGTTGGCGCGCGCTTGCTCCAGGCCCTGCTGGAACAAGCGCGAGATCGAGTCCTTAGGCGGCTCGGCGGCGGGCGCGCCGGGGGCGGCCGGCT
>CAZMIB010000191.1:0-4825 GCA_964566245.1 uncultured Elusimicrobia bacterium
GCAGGTCGCGGAAGACCGTCGCGAGGAGCGCGATAAGCGCCAGGGCGGTCCAGAGGAGATAGAACAGTTGCGGCGGGCGCATCAGATTTCGCCACGAGAACGGGGCCTCGTGGTAGAACGTCATCTTGTCGATCATCAGGCTGTCGCCGCGCTCGGTGTTCAAGCCCAGCAGGCCGCCGGCGACCTTGCGCGCGAGCTCGACGTCCTTGTCGCTGGTCGAGGCGTCCAGCATGACCGTGCAGGCGATGCGCTTGACCATCGTCAGCGTCGCGGCGAGGGCGCTGGAGGCCGGGGTCTCCTTGAGGGGCACGCCCGGCAGTATCTCGAGCTTCTTGTCCTCCTCCTGCTGGGACAGGAGCTCGACGTTGATGATCACGACCAGCTTGTCGGTGCCGAGGACCTGGTTCAGGACCAAGGCGACGCGCTTCTCAAGGGAGGATTCGAGGGCGACCTTGGCCTCGATCGCGCGGGAGGTGGCGTCTTGCCCGGCCGCGCGCGCTAGAACGGGAAACAGCAGGGACAGAACGGCGAAGACCACCCCCCGGGCGTGGCGCACGCCGTTAGTATAGCCCCCCCTCCCGGCTTTGCAATGCCCTTTTAGCCTGGGGTGCCCTCTCCCTAAGGGAGAGGGTTAGGGTGAGGGGTTAATCGTGCAGGGGGTCGAGCCAGCCCAGGAGGTGGCGGCTCATGCGGTAGACGGTGTAGGTGATGAAGTAGGCGCCGAGGACGTCCATCGTGTAGTGGTTGCGCGTCAGGAGCACCGAAACCGCCATCAGGACCGAGATCCCGAGGAACGGCAGCCTCAGCCAGTTCTCGCGCAGCATCAGCGCGTACAGGTACGGCAAGGCGGTGTGGCCCGAGAAGAAGAACTCGTTGTCGAAGGCCAGCACGCCGCGCAGCGGCTGGAAGAGGTAGCTCGCGTTGAGGTTCAGCATCCCCTCCGGCGCGCCGAGGGGGTTCACCGCGATGAACACCGTGCGCACGAGCACCAGCAGCCCGATCGTCCCGAGGAAGTAAGGCATGCGGCGCGGGTAGTAGGTCGCGGCCAGGTACAGCGCGAACATATGCGTCAGTAGCCAGCCGTAGCTGAGGATCGGGACGAGGTTCACCACCGGCAGGCGCGCGAGCACCGGGTCCGCCCCGCGCGGGAGCGGCGTCAGATCGTGGTAGTAGCCGAGGGTGCTCGCTATATAAAAGGAAAGGATGAAGAAAAAGATGGCCGCCGAGAGGACGATCGTGAACCACTTGTGGTCGAGGTCGGCCCAGGCGCGCTTGGCGGCGTTCTCGCGCTTGCGCCGAGCCTCGATGACGCGGCCGCGCAGGGACTTAAGCTCGGCGAGGCCGTCGCCGAAGCGGCGCTCCAGCGCCTCAAGCTCGGCGTCGAGGGGCTCGTGGCGCCGGTCCGACGTCGCGGCGGCCTCTTCCTTGACGTCTTGGGGTCCCATGGGGAGAGCGCATTGTAGCACAACCATGGCCTGCGGGCCGGGCCCGGGAGACCTAGGGACCCAGGGCCCATTTGAGCTTGGGCGAGTTGGGACCAAAGGGAAGGCTTTCCCGCCGCGAAAGGGGTAAAGTCCCCGCCGTGCCGTCCGCATTCGTGCTTGCAGCGGTCCTGCTGGGGGCTCCGGCGTCGTTCGCCCAGACCAAGGCCTTTCTTCGCGTTCCGTCCGTTCTCGCTCCGGCGGTTCCGGAGCCGGCGCCGAGCCCGACGGCGGCTGGACTCGCCTCTCTTCCCTGCCCCTTTGTCCCGCGGGCGGCTCCCGCGCCCGGCGTCGCACGGGGAGCGGCCCGAGCGATCTCGGCGGCGCGGCCGCTGAGTTCGCTGTCGGGCCTCGGCGGCGTGCTCCGATCGCGCGAGTCGCCCTCGCAGGACGCGCGGCTTCTGGAGGGCTTCTACTCCGGCGCCGCGCTCCGGCTTGCCGCCGATGAGCCCGCGGCCGCCGCCCCGCCGGCCGTGCCGGAGCTTCGAGTGGCGCGGACCTACTATGCCCCGGAGCGGATGACGGACGTCGCGGTCACCCCGGACGGCAAGCATGTCATCGGCACGAGCGTCTATCGGAAGTTTTGGATATGGGATCGTTCGACCGGGGGCGTTTTGAGGGCCTTCCCGAACGATGCCGATGCATCGGAAAAGCTGCCTTCCTGGACTCACGCGAGACGATTGACGGTCACGCATGACGGCAGGCATCTATTGGCCGGAGAAGACTCCGTGAGCCTTTGGGATATCGAAGCCGGCCGTGAAAAGGTGGCCTACAAGACTCTCTCCGTTTCATCCTTGGCCCTTAGCCCGGACGATCGATTCCTCTTCTTGGGAGGCCGCGGCTGGATCGTCAAGCTCGAGCTCGAGACGGGTCGGGAGTTGGAGCGCTACTGGGCGCGTACGTTCGTCGGCGGCCTGGATCCAAGTCCCGACGGGAGCTTGATTTACTGGGCGAGCGGGGCGAACGGAATCCGAGGAGCCGTAACCAGGCGCTCCCTGGAGACGGGGCACGAGTCGGAAGTCCCCGGAGTCGCTGGGATTTGGGTCATTTCCTTTGCGCGGGATGGGAATCGTCTGATCGTCGCGGGGGACGAGAAATCGGCGGCGATATTGGACGCGGCCTCGGGACGGGTGCTGGCGCGCCTCGAAGGGCAGACCAGGCCCCTATGGGATGCGGCTTTCACTCCGGACGGGGAACACGTGCTGAGCGTGGACTTCGAGGGGAAGCTGAAGCTTTGGAGCGCTTATACGGGGCGGCTGGAGGCGCAAACGGATCTCATGTCCGATCCCCACAGATTGGCGGTCACGCCGGACGGCGCGGGGGTCCTGGTCTCGGACAAGAATAATTCGATACGCGAGTTCGCCTTGCCGCCGCGGGCCGCGAGCCTCGCGGAGGTCAAGGACAAGCTCAAGCCGTTGTTCTTCGACGTCGAAGGCGTGAACGGGATCGGGATCAACGAGACCGCGAACGAAGCGCTGGTGTTTTTCGCGACGCGCGAGGCCCGCGCGGCGGCGCGCGAGGCCGGGCTGCTGCAGCCGACATTGGACGGCTTTCCTATTTCATACCGGCTCGACACCTCGGGCGCGGCCTGGCCGGGAAGCCGTCATCTCCATGCCACGCGGCATGAAGACAACGAGATCGTGCCGGTCCCGAGCCGCGCGCTGGAGGCGCGGGTTCGCCGCCTAAGCGGTCGGGTGCGGCGCTCTCTGGCAGCGGCGACTGCGATGGCGGCCGCGGTCCTGATGGGGCTCGGCTTGCCGCCGGTCCTCTTCGTCCCCTTGTACGCGGCGGCGTGCGTCGCCGCGGCGCGCATGCTTGTGACCGATCGAGTCGCGGCTCAGGCGCGGCGGGAGCTTGTAGGCGGGGAGCCGCTTCCGGCCGTCCCGCCCGACGACGGCTTGAGCAAGGCGCAGGCGGCGCAATTGCGGCGGGTCAGGCTTAAGTATCGTTCTTTGGCCGGGCTTGGGCTGCTCCTTGCCTGCGTCGGAACCTCGCTTTGCGATGGAGGCGTCCATTGGCTCGTCGGTCTGCTGATCTTCCTTTCGGGAATCGCATCGATCATCCGCGGCGGCATGTTGACCGACGTGGAGAGCGATATTTTGGCGCTGGCGAATTCCGCGGCGAAGGAGATCGACGACGAGGATGAAAGATCGCCGACTACCCCTCTCCCCCTCCCTCTTCCGCCGGGAGAGGGAGATTCATGAAAAAATGGGCGCGTTGAGCGTCCATTTCGTTGTCTCCGTCGCCGGGATTTTGCTATACTTCCCCCTCAGGAGGAATTTCACGCAATGGTCAATGTCTCGATGAAGGCGATGCTGGAGGCGGGAGTCCACTTCGGACACCAAACCCGGCGCTGGAACCCGAAGATGGCGCGATACATCTTCGGTGAGCGCAACAACATCCACATTATCGATCTCCAGAAGACGGTCAAGGAGCTCAAGAAGGCCTACAACTTCCTGAAGGACAAGGCCGCGGACGGCTCCACCTTCCTCTTCGTCGGGACCAAGAAGCAGGCTCAGGAGATTCTCCGCTCCGAGGCGACGCGCGCGGGCGTCGCGCACGTCCATGAGAAGTGGCTCGGCGGCACGCTGACCAACTTCGCCACGATCCGCAACTCGATCAAGCGGCTCGAGGAGCTGGAGCGCTGGGAGAACGACGGGCTGTTCAAGATGCTTTCCAAGAAGGAAGTCTCCCGCCTCACGAAGGAGATGAACCGCCTGAGGAAGCTTTTGACCGGCATCCGCCACCTGGACAAGCTGCCGGACGTGATGTTCGTCGTCGACCCGGTCGAGGAGGACGGCGCGGTCAGCGAGGCGCGCAAGCTCCATATCCCGATCGTGGCCGTCTGCGACACGAACTGCGACCCGGACCTGATCGACTTCGCGATCCCGGGCAACGACGACGCGGCCCGCTCGATCAAGCTGTTCTGCAGCGTCGCGGCCGACGCGGTGCTCGAGGGCAAGGCGGCGCGCCAGGCGGCGCAGGCCGGTCAGGCGGCGCAGAGCCCCGAGGAAGCGTTCGCCGGGACCGAGGGCGTGACCGAGACCGAGTCCGTGGACCAGGCCGAGGCGGCCCCCGCGATTCCCACGGAGATCTGAACCATGGTCGACACCTCCACGATCACCTCCCTTAGGGAAAAGACGGGCGCCGGCATGCTGGACTGCAAGAAGGCGCTCGACGAGGCGCAGGGCGATCCCGCGAAGGCGATTGAGATCCTGCGCAAGAAGGGCCTGGCCGACGCGGCCAAGAAGTCCAGCCGCGCGACCAAGGACGGCCTGGTGGCCGCCTACGTGGCCCCGGACGGCCGGCGCGCCGCGCTGGTCGAGGTCAACTGCGAAACCGAT
>CAZMIB010000192.1:0-4755 GCA_964566245.1 uncultured Elusimicrobia bacterium
TCATCATGATGGCGTTCTTCTTGACGATGCCGATCAGCAGGATGATGCCGATCAGCGCGATCACCGAGAGCTCGGTGCGGCAAAGCAGCAGCGCGAGCAGGGCTCCGATGCCCGCGGACGGCAGCGTGGACAGGATCGTGATCGGGTGGACCAGGCTCTCGTAGAGCACGCCGAGCACGATATAGACGGCGATCAGCGCGGTGACGATCAGCATCGGCTGGTTGGCCAGGGAGGCCTGGAAGGCCTGAGCGGTGCCGGAGAAACGCCCGAGCAGCGAGGCCGGCACGCCCATCCGGGCCTCGGCGGCCTCGATCGCGTCGACGGCCTGGCCGAGCGAGACGTTCTTGGGCAGGTTGAAGGAGATCGTGACCGAGGGGAACAGGCCTTGGTGGTTGACGACGAGCGGGGTGTTGCGGGGCGCGAGGCGCGTGAAGGCCGCCAGCGGGACGTCCTTGCCCCCGCGCGTGTGGACGTAGATGCGCTTGAGCGTGTCCGGGGACTGCCAGTACCGCGGCGCGACCTCCATCACGACGTGGTACTGCGCGAGCGGGGTGTACATCGTCGAGACCGGCCGCTGGCCGAAGGCGTCGTAGAGCGCGTTGTCGATGTCGAGCGCGGTCAGCCCCAGCGCCGAGGCCGCGTCGCGGTCGATCGAGAGCCAGGCCTGAAGGCCGTTGTTCTGCTGGTCGGTGTTGACGTCGACCAGCTGCTTCAGCGAGCGCATCATCGCGAGCACCTTGGGGGACCACTCGGTCAAGGTCGCGAGGTCCGCGCACTGCAAGGTGTACTGGTACTGGGCGTTGCCGCCGCGTCCTCCGACGCGTATGTCCTGCACGGCCTGCAGGAACAGGCGGGCTCCGGGCACGCCGGCCGTGGTCTTCCTGACGCGCGCGATCACCTCGTCGACGCTCGCCTTGCGCTTGTCGAGGTCCTTGAGCTGGACGAACATCCTCCCCGAGTTCGAGCCTCCCGCGCCGCCGCAGAAGGCCACCGCGTTGGATACCGCCGGGTCCGCCATCACCGCGCCGACGAACTGCGTGAGCTTCTGGCGCATCGCCTGGAACGAGATGTCCTGCTCGGCCTGTATGCCGCCCATCAGGCGCCCGGTGTCCTGCTGGGGGAAGAAGCCCTTCGGGATCAACAGGAAGAGCGCGACGTTCAGCGCTACCGCGCCGAGGACGGCCGCGAGCGTGGCCCGGCGGTGGTCCAGCACGAAGGCGAGCCCCCGCGCGTAGGCGTCGAGGACCGCCTGGAACAGGCGCTCGCTGCGCTGGTAGAGTTCGCCGTGCTCGGTCGTATGCCTGAGGAAGCGCGCGCACATCATCGGCGTGGTCGTCAGCGAGACGATCATCGAGACCCCGATCGCCGCGGACAAGGTCACCGCGAACTCACGGAACAGGCGCCCCACGATGCCTCCCATCATCAGGATCGGGATGAACACCGCGACCAGGGACAGGCTCATCGACAGCACCGTGAACCCGATCTCGGCCGAGCCCTTGAGCGAGGCCTCGAGGGGCGTCAGGCCCATCTCGAGGTAGCGCGCGATGTTCTCGATCACGACGATCGCGTCGTCGACGACGAAGCCGGTGGAGATGGTCAGCGCCATCAGCGAGAGGTTGTCGAGGCTGTAGCCCGCCAGGTACATGATCCCGAACGTCCCGATCAACGACAGCGGCACCACGATCGAGGGGATCAAGGTCGCGACCGGGTCGCGCAGGAACATGAAGACGACCAGGATGACCAGGACGATCGAGGCCAGCAAGGTCAGCTCCACGTCGCGGACCGAGGCGCGGATCGTGGTCGTGCGGTCGACCATCACGTCGATCTTGACCGCGGCCGGGACCGCGGCCTTGAGCTGGGGCAGGGCCGCGCGCACGCGGTCGACGGTCTCGATGATGTTCGCGCCCGGCTGGCGGAAGACGATCAGCAGCACCGCGGGCTTGAGGTTCGCCAGGCCGGCGTTGCGCAGGTCCTCGACGGAGTCGGTCACCTCGCCGAGGTCGCCGAGGCGCACCGGGGCCCCGTTCTGGTAGGCCGCGACCAGCGGCAGGTACTCGGAGGCCTTGAAGAGCTGGTCGGTCGTCCTCACGGTCACGGCCCGGCCGGAAGGCTCGAGCGACCCGGTCGGGGTGTGCGCGTTGGCCGCGGCCAAGGTCGCGCGCAGCTTGTCCATGCTCAAGCCCACGTGGCTGACGGCCGAGGGGTTGAGCTCGACGCGGACCGCCGGCAGCGAGCTGCCCCCGACCGAGACTTGGCCGACGCCCTGGGTCTGCGCGAGCTTCTGCTGAAGGATCGAGGACGCGACGTCGTACATCTGGGCCTGGGTCATGACGTCGGAGGTCAGCGCGAGGGTCAGGATCGGGGCGTCGGCGGGGTTGACCTTGCGGTAGGTCGGGTTGTTCGGCAAGTTGGCCGGCAGGTAGCCCCGCGCGGCGTTGATCGCCGCCTGGACGTCGCGCGCGGCGGCGTCGACGTTGCGCGAGAGGTCGAACTGCAAGGTGATGTTCGTCGAGCCCATCGAGCTCGTCGAGGTCATCTCGGCGACGCCGGCGATGCGTCCGAACTGGCGCTCCAGCGGCGTGGCGACCGAGGAGGCCATCGTCTCGGGGCTGGCCCCGGGCAGCCCCGAGTTGACGTTGATGGTCGGGAAATCGACCTGCGGGAGGGGGGAGACCGGCAGCAGGCGGAACGCCAGCGTCCCGGAGAGCGCGAGGGCGGCCGTCAGCAGCGCGGTCCCGACCGGCCGGCGTATGAACGGCTCGGAGAGGCTTTTCAGGAGGCCTCCGGGAGCGCGGAGCCTCCGTGGGCCTCGCCCTCGCGCCGGCGCCAGGCGGCGAGCCGGCGGCTCCAGCGCTCGAACTGGAGGTAGATCACCGGGGTGGTGTACAAGGTCAGCACCTGGCTGACCAAGAGCCCGCCGATGATCGTGATGCCGAGGGGACGCCGCAGCTCGGAGCCGGTGCCGGTCCCGAAGGCCAGCGGCACGGCGCCGAACAGGGCCGCCATCGTCGTCATCATGATCGGCCGGAAGCGCAGCAGGCAGGCCTGGTAGATGGCCTCCTCGGGCGTCTTGCCGCCGTTGCGCTCGGCCTCGAGCGCGAAGTCGATCATCATGATCGCGTTCTTCTTGACGATCCCGATCAGCAGGATGATCCCGATCAGCGCGATCACGCCGAGGTCCTGCCGGAACAGGATCAGCGCCAGCAGGGCGCCGACGCCGGCCGAGGGCAAGGTCGAGAGGATCGTGATCGGATGGATGTAGCTCTCGTACAGCACCCCTAGCACGATGTAGACCGTGATGATCGCGGCCAGGATCAGCGCCCACTCGTTCGCCAGCGAGGCCTCGAAGGCCGAGGCCGTCCCGGAGAAGTCGGCCTGGAGGCTCGCGGGCATCCCGAGGGCCGCGGTCGCCTCCCGTATCCGGCTCACGGCCGAGCCGAGCGAGGAGCGCTTCGCGAGGTTGAACGAAAGCGTGACCGCCGGGAACTGGCCTTGGTGGTTGATCGCGAGAGGGGTCGCGATCGGCTCGGCGCGGACCAAGGTCGCCAGGGGCGCCTGGGTCCCGGAGGCGGTGGGGACGTAGATTTCCTTGAGCGCGTCCAGGCTCTGCTGCCAGCGCGGCAGCGACTCGAGCACGACGTGGTACTGGTTGGACTGCGTGAAGATCGTCGAGACCTGGCGCTGCCCGAACGCGTCGTAGAGCGCGGCGTCGATCGCGGCCGGGGTGATGCCGAGCCGGGAGGCCGTGTCGCGGTCGATCCTCAGCATCACCCCCGAGCCCTCGTTGAGCTGGTCGGTCGCCACGTCGCGCAGGTCCGGCAGGGCCGCGAGCTTGCGCAGGAGTCGCGGGGCCCAGACGCCGAGCTCCTCGGCGTTCGGCCCCTCGACGGTGTACTGGTACTGCGTGCGGCTGACGCGGTCCTCGACCGTGAGGTCCTGGATCGGCTGCATGTACAGCTTGATCCCGGCCACCTTGTCGACCTCGGGCTGCAGCCGGCGTATGACGTCGAGCGCCCCGGCGTCGCGCTCCTCGAGAGGCTTGAGCGTGATCTGGAGTCGCCCGGCGTTCGGGGTCGCGTTGACGCCGTCGACCCCGATGAAGGACGCGACGTTCAGCACGGCCGGGTCCCGCAGGATGACCTGCGCCAGCTCTTGCTGGCGCGCGGCCATCTCGGCGAAGGAGACCGTCTGCGGGGCCTCCGAGATGCCCAGGAGGACCCCGGTGTCCTGCGAGGGGAAAAAGCCCTTCGCGACGACGACGAACAGCAGCCCGGTCAGCGCGAGCGTCCCGACGGCCGCGGCCAAGGTCTCCTTCTGGCGCGCGAGCACGATCTTCAGGCCGCGGTCGTAGAGCCGCAGCAGGCCGTCGAACGAGCGCTCGAACAGCGCGAGCCAGCGGTTGCCCTCGCCGTGGCCGTGCCGGCTTAAGAGGCGCGAGGCCATCATCGGCGTCAGCGTCAGGGAGACCACGGCCGACATGATGATCGTGACCGCGAGCGTGACCGCGAACTCCCGGAACAGGCGTCCCACGATGTCGCCCATGAACAAGAGCGGTATCAGCACCGCGATCAGCGAGACGGTCAGCGAGACGATCGTGAAGCCGATCTCCTCGGAGCCCTTCAGCGCGGCCTCGAGCGGGGCGTCCCCGGCCTCGATGTAGCGCGAGATGTTCTCGACCATCACGATCGCGTCGTCGACGACGAAGCCGGTCGAGATCGTCAGCGCCATCAGCGACAGGTTGTCGAGGCTGTAGCC
>CAZMIB010000193.1:0-4641 GCA_964566245.1 uncultured Elusimicrobia bacterium
CCGCCCCCCTCTACGGCCAGGCCCGTGGGGGAGCCCACCGGGCTCCCCCCGTCCCGCAAGCAGGAGAGGGAGCTCCTAAAGAGCGCCTCGCCCTCCATGGGGGGGGGAGAGGATTTAGGTGAGGGGGGGCGTATTCGTCTCATCGACGGCAAGGTGTTCGTTGCTTGCGGGGACGGGCGGCTTTTGGAGATCGTTCGCGCTCAGCGCGAGGGAGAAGAAGAGATGGACGCAAACGGGTTCGCTCGCAAGGTCAACGGCGGCGCCGACGCCCCCACCGGCAAGGCGCTGAAGGTCCTCATTCTGGGCGTCAACGGCTTCATCGGCCACTCGCTGACCGAAAGGATACTCACGACCACCGACTGGGAGGTCTACGGCCTCGACATGGCGTTCGACAAGATCGAGCCCTTCCTCGGCCACAAGCGCTTTCACTTCCTCGAGGGCGACATCTCGATCAACAAGGAGTGGATCGAGTACCACGTGAAGAAGTGCGACGTGATCCTGCCCTTGGTCGCGATCGCGACGCCGGCCGCCTACGTGAAGCGCCCGCTCGCGGTCTTCGACCTCGACTTCGAGCAGAACCTCCGGATCGTGAAGCAGTGCGTCGAGTACAAGAAGCGCGTCGTCTTCCCGTCGACCTCCGAGGTCTACGGCATGTGCCCGGACGCCGAGTTCGACGAGGAGAGCTCGCCCTTGGTCTACGGCCCGATCCACAAGCAGCGCTGGATCTACTCGTGCTCGAAGCAGCTCCTGGACCGCGTGATCTACGCCTACGGGCAGTCCGAGGGACTGCGCTTCACCTTGTTCCGGCCGTTCAACTGGATCGGCCCGAACCTGGACTCGATCGACTCCTCGAAGGAGGGTTCCTCGAGGGTGCTGACCCAGTTCCTGCACAACATCCTGATGGGCGAGCCGATACGCCTCGTCGACGGCGGGCGCCAGCGCCGCTCGTTCACCTACATCTCGGACGGCATCGACGCGCTGATGAAGATCATCGAGAACCGCGGCGGCCGCGCGGACGGGGGAATCTTCAACATCGGCAACCCCGCGAACGACCTCTCGATCGCGGAGCTCGCGGCCAAGCTGATCGACGGCGTCGCCGCCTACCCGGGCTACGAGGCGCGCGCCCGCGCGACCGAGGTGCTCAAGGTCTCCTCGGCGGAGTACTACGGCTCCGGCTACCAGGACATCGAGACGCGCCTGCCCTCGATACGCCGCGCGAAGGAGAAGCTCGGCTGGGAGCCGCGCGTCTCGATGGACGAGGCGATACGCCTGACGCTCGACTTCTACCTGCGCAAGGGCAGCCCGGTCGCCGTCGCGTGAAGCGCGTCGCGCTCAAGGTCGACTGCGACACCTACGAGGGCACGCGCGACGGCGTGCCCAACCTGCTGCGCCTGTTCGGCGAGCTCGGGATCAAGGCCTCCTTCTACTTCACGCTCGGCCCGGACAACTCCGGCCGCGCCGCGCTGCGCGTCTTCACTCAGAAGGGCTTCCTCAAGAAGATGCTGCGCTCCAACGCCGCGTCGCTCTACGGCCCACGGACGATGCTCTACGGAACGCTCTTGCCCGCGCCCAGGATCGGCGAGCGCCTCGCGGACGTCCTCCGGCCCGTCGCTAAGCAGGGCCACGAGGCCGGCGTGCACGCCTGGGACCACGTCCGCTGGCACGACCGGCTCCATAGGCTGAGCGAGGCTCAGATCGAGGCCGACTACGGCGCCGCGCACCGCGTCTTCGCGGAGATATTCGGCCGCCCGGCCCGCGCCTCGGCGGCCCCCGGCTGGCACGCGACCCCCGCGTCGCTGGCCGTCCAAGCCCGCCGCGGCCTGCTGTACGCCTCCGACACGCGCGGCGGCGCTCCGTTCTTCCCGGCCGAGGGGGGACCGGACGCCACCCTGGACATCCCGACCACCTTGCCGACGATGGACGAGGTGCTCGGCTCCCCCGACCTGCCCGACGAGGCCTCCCTGATCGCTTATTATAGGAAGGCGGTCCAAGGAACCGAGGTCCACTCGATACACACCGAGGTCGAGGGCAGGGCCCACCTCGCGACGTTCCGCCGCCTGCTCGAGGCCTGGCAAGCCGACGGCGTGAGCTTCGTCACCCTCGAGTCGCTGGCGAAGGAGTCCCTGGCCGACCGCTCCCGCGTCCCCGTCCGCCGCCTCCTCCGAACCACTCTCCCCGGCCGCGGCGGGGAAATCACGTCCTCCGTCGCCGCCTAGCCGCGTCGCGGCGAAATGATATAGTCCGTCCCCTCCGATGAGATGGGCGATACTGGCGCTCGGCGGCTTCACCGGCACGGCCGCGCGCTACCTGCTCGCGACCGCCGTCTACCGCGCGACCGGCGCGGGCTTCCCCTACGGCACGATGGTCGTCAACCTCTCGGGGTGCCTCTTGATCGGCGTCCTGAACAGCCTCGCCGAGATGAAGTTCGTCCTGGGCCCGGACGCGCGGCTGCTGTTGATGACCGGCTTCTGCGGGGCCTACACCACCTTCTCGACGCTCATCCTGGAGACCTCGAACCTGCTTCGCGACGGAGAGGTCGCGCGCGCCCTGGTCAATTTCCTGGGCAGCGGCCTGCTCGGCCTGCTGCTTTTCCGGCTCGGCGCCTATCTCGGAGCGATCATTTGACGGAGGGAAGATGAAGCTTGAAGGCGAGCAGAAGCTGCTGCGTATCTTCATCGACGAGCAGGACAAATGGAAAGGCCTGCCGCTCTACGAGGCGATCGTGAAGGAAGCCAAGGCCATGGGCATGGCCGGCGCCACCGTCGTGAAAGGTTTCCTGGGTTTCGGCGCGAAGGCCCACCTGCACACCGCGAAACTGCTGGACCTCTCCGAGAACCTGCCGATCGTCGTCGAGATCGTGGACACCGAGGAGCGGATCGCGAAGCTCCTCCCGAAACTCGACGAGATGGTCCAGGAAGGCCTGGTCACCATGGAAAACGTCCACGTGATCATGTACCGGGCCGGCAAGCCGGCTTAAAGCCCCAGCGCCGCGACGTTCACCTGGCTCTCCAGCTCGTCCGCCTCCGCGGCGCCGCTCTCGCTGCGGGCGCGGTCGATATTCGCGTGGTCCAGGAGCCGCGGATACTTGGGATGCGCCCATTTTCGAACCTGGGCGAGGCGTCGGGCCGCCGAGCTCGGATCGGGAAGATCGAAATACGCTGCGACGTAGGCCAGGGCCTGCTCGTAGCTCAAGCCCCACATCCGGTGGCTGACGATCTGCAGCGACATCGCCGGAAAGACGAACGGCTTGGCCTCCTCGATGGAGCGCGCGTCGGGCTCCGGGATGGGAACTCCGTGGGAGGCATACCACGCCACGACCTCCGGCGTGGGCCGAGCCAGGCTGTTGTCCACCGGCACGATCCTCAAGCTTCCTTTCCGGCCGGTGACGATCAGGTTCGAGGGCGACAGGAGGTCCGCCACGTAGCCCGTCGCCAAGAGCATGCGCTCGTTGACGCGCTGCCAGTAGGCGAGCTCGCGCCAGATTTCGCCCATTTCCTCCGCGTCCCTGCGCTTGGACTTGATGACCGAGTCCAAGCTCTCGCCCTCGATCCAGCGAGTCTTGTAGCCGAAGCCGTCCCTGGTCACCTCGGAGGGCGCGTTGAGCGCGCGGTCGGTGAAGCGCCCGAGGAGTTCGTTGCCCAGCAGCTCATGCCGAAGCGATTGATTCTTCATCGGCCAGCCGCGACGCGCCCGCTCGGGCAGCAGCCTCGACAAGGCCTCCACGATCGAGGATAGTCCGCCGGCTTCCCGCCAGCGCCGCTTGAGGCCGCGCTTCTCACCGAGGTCGAGCCTGTCGTCCCGCGGCGCGACCATGAGAAGCCTCAGGCTTTCGGCGACGCCCAGCGAGAGCTTCCAAGCCGAGCCCGCGCGGTCCTTGAAGATCGCTCCCTCGGTTCCGGCCCCCACGAGAGCCAGCGGCTCGGAACGCCTGAGCCCCTCGATGAAGCCGCCGACGCTCACGACACGGACGGCCGCGGCTTGACCAGCAGCTTCAACATTGACAACGGCGCGCGATGAGGACGCATCGAAGAGTCTTCGCAGCGCTTCGTTGACTCCGGACGTTACGTCGCTCAGGTCGGAGGATTTTCCGGCATCGAGCGTCCGTCGCAGGCTCGCGATGCGTCGCAACAGCGGTCTTCGGCCGTCGGGAGCCGCGTCCAGGACTCTGGCGCGTAGATCTCGCAAGACGTCGACGGCCGGAAGCGACGACGGGGCGCGAAGCTTGCCAGGGATGGCCTCCAAGATAGTCTGAACGGCCAAGCGCCCTTCCGGGGAGGAAATCGAGGCCGACGTTCGTTCCAGATGGCCGGCCAGCGCCGCGGCATCGATCCCGGGACCCACGATGTTGGCCAGGGCGCTCAATTGCTGATTAAGCGCGCTCATGAATGCGGCGCGCTCAACAAGAATCGGTCCCTCTCCAGTCACGGGGGAAAGCTCCGCCGCGGGCGACAACACCGCCATTCCCAGGTATAAGAACCCCGCGAGGACGGCGATGCCTCGATGCCTCATACAGGCATTCTCGCATGGCCTACGTCGATGGAACAGGGCCCAATGGTCCCTCGTCCTAGGTCTTGAGAAATGGCCGTAGGCCGTAAACCGAATAGGGCCGGGGGCACGGGCCCCGGCAAGCGGACCGTGTCG
>CAZMIB010000194.1:0-4572 GCA_964566245.1 uncultured Elusimicrobia bacterium
TGCGCGATGCCGATCGAGACGGTCACCTTCACGCGCTCCAGGCCGTGGATGAAGCGCTCGGCCTCGATCGCGCGCCGGATCTTCTCGGTCTTCGCGAGCACGCCCTCCGCCGAGGCGCGCGGCAGCAGGATCGCGAACTCCTCCCCGCCGTAGCGCGCGATGAAGTCGGTGTCGTAGACGTTGCGCCGCAGGCAGTCGCCGACGCGGCGCAGCACCGCGTCGCCGAACTGGTGCCCGTACGCGTCGTTGAGCCGCTTGAAATGGTCGATGTCGATGATCGCGAGGCAGTAGGTGGTCTGGAAGGTCCGCGCGCGCAGCGTCTCCTCCTTCAAGCGCGCGTCGAGGACCACGCGGCGGCGGACGCCGGTCAGCACGTCGTACTCGGAGAGCCGCTCGACCTCCTGGAACAGGCGCACGCGCTTGAGCGCGAACGAGATCTCGCGCCCGAAGTCCTCCGAGCGCTTCAGCAGCTCCTCCCCGTCCGTCTGACCCGGCACGCGCGCGAACAAGTAGCCGACCAGCTCCCCGCCGTGGTGGATCGGCGCGCCGATCGAGTTCTGCGGCGGGCCTAGGCGCTGAGAGCCCTGCGCTCCCAGCCCTCGGCTCTCGAGGAACGCCTTCAGCGAGTCCCAGCTCCCGCCGACCGAGCCGATCAGCCGGCGCTTGACCAGCGGGTGCATCTGGCCCTCGTAGCGCATGTCCGCGACGTACAGCGCGAACTCGTCGATGCCGAGATGCTGCTGGACCGCGGACTCGAGCTTCGGGCGCATCGTCTCGAAGTCCAGCGCCTCGGCGAGACCCTTCACGACCCCGTACATCGCGAGAGCCCGCCGCTGCTCGGCCTCGCTCTGCACGCCCTCCGCCTTCAGCGCCGCCAGCCGCGACTTCAGCCCCTCCGCGTTGGCCCGCCGGGAGGCGAGCTCCCCGCGCCACGCGTTCTCGCGCGCGACCAAGCGCAGCGCCGCCAAAGCGCCGTAGCCCGAGGCCAGGCCCGAGTAAGCGCCGAGCGCGAGCCACCAGGGGTTCCCCTGGGAGGACGCCAGGGAGGCGGCCAAGGCCGGCCCCGCGACCGCGGCCAGCGCCGCGGCCCACCAGCGCGACGGATAGGCCGCGAGAGCCCCGAGCACCGGAAGGAAGGCGAGCAGGGAAACCGCCGCGAGCGAGGTCATTCGGAGACCACCTTGTCGCGGCCTTCGTTCTTCGCGCGGTACAGGCGCTCGTCCGCGCAGCGGATGAGCTGGCTCTGGGTCGTCGCGTCGGCCGGGAAGGCCGCGACGCCGAAGCTGAGCGTCGCCTTGCCGGGACGGCCGTTGAACACGAACTGCTCCGCGGCCACGCGCCGCCGGATCGTCTCCGCGAGCTCGACGGCCGCGCGCCTGTCCATCGACGGAAGGATCAGCGCGAACTCCTCGCCGCCGTAGCGCGCGACGAAGTCCACCTCGCGCACCGACTGCATCAGGATAGCGGCCACGCTCTTCAGCAGCAGGTCTCCGGCCTGCGTGCCGTGCTCGTCGTTGTAGGCTCGGAAGCGGTCGATGTCGCAGAGCACGAAGCCCAGCGGCATGTTCGTGCGCCCGGCCGCGAGGATCTCGTCGGCGAGGCGGACCTGCAGCGAGCGGTGCGTGTGGAGCTGGGTCAGGGCGTCCTTCACCGCGAGCTCCTGGATCTGCTCGTTGAGCCGCACGTTCTCCATCGACAGAGAGGCCAAGGTCGCGTACAGCTCGGCGGAACGCAGGTCCGGGGTCTGGAACGCGCCCGGCTTCTCGTGCTCGATCCTGAGGAAACCCACCGGCTGGTGCAGGACCTGCATCGGGACCACCATGACCGAGCGGAACGGATAGCTCATGTGGAAGGTCCGGAAGCGCTCGTCGTCCTGCAGGTCCGGCACGAGCACCGGCAGGCGCTGCTGCTGGGCCCACTGCTCGAGAGGATCCTTCGGCGAGCCGCTCAAAAGCTCCACGTGCGCGCCGGGAAAGTTCCGCCCCAAGGTCCCGAGCAGGCGCTCGCGTATCTCCTTGAGATCCATCGTCGAGCCGAGGCTCTGCGCGGCCTCCGAGAAGTCCTGGCGCAGGCGTATCTGCGTGGTGATATTCTGCTTGTACTTCTCGTAGAAGCGGATGTCGCGCTCGCGCTCCTTGGCCTGCTGCTCGAGGTCGATCAGCTCGACCTGGACCCGGTAGCGCTCCCGGCTCAGGCGCGCGCGGAAAAGGCCGAGGGTCCCGTAGGCCAAGAACAGCATCGCGAAGAACTCCGAGCCGACCGCGACGCGCATCATCGTCTCGGTGGCCGCGCTCGCCGCCGCGAGGGCCGCCGGGATCAGAAGGAAAGAGAAGACGAGCGGCAGCTCGGTCTCGTCGAGCCAGTCGCAGGCCGGGAACACCAGGCCGAACAGCGGGAACAGGAAGGGCGCGGCGTCGGGCTTGTACCACAGCCCCGCGGCCGGCGCCGCGAACAACGCCGCCAGGCCGACCAGGACGGCCGGCCGCCGCATCAATCCCCCTCCCCGACGCTGGTCCGCGTCTGCGACGGGGAGAGGATCATGAAGCGCAAAATGGTGGAGGTGGCGAGAATCGCACTCGCGTCCAGAAGTCTTCCAGCTCTGGCGCTACAGGCTTAGTCCGGATGATTTTCGCCCGGGAGGATGCCTCCGGACCGGCCCTCCCGAGTTGTCCCCGCTAGATGTCGGCCGCCGGAGGCGGAGCGACGCCGGCGACCCTAGCCTGCTTCATGACGTTGGGGTCCGCCTAGCAGGCGTTGACGGTCCAACGTGGACATCCCGCGGTTTAGGCGGTCGCCCAGGCCAGCGTGTTGACGTTGGCTTTTGTTGTTTAGCCGGGTTTTATCCTGGCCCCGGCCAACCAGGGCCTGCTCCAGGAGCCTTCAGGCCTTCTGTCGAACCTGTTCACCCCCGTGCGACGATAGTATAGCATGCGGCTCCGGCAAGCCGCCAGGGGGTCGGCTTGGAACCGCGGGTTTTTTACTTCAGCCAGCGCAGGGGGTCCGCCTCGCGGCGGGTCTCGAGTTGAAGGGTCAGCTCCGCGTGAAACCGCCCGCCGGGTTCCAGGCCGGCCGCCTTGAGCTTCGCCGCGATCAGCAGGTCGATAGCCGCGCGAAGCCCGGACCAGTCGAGCTCCGGCATCGCGTGCTCCAGCAACAGCGCGTGGGCGGCCAGGCGTCCGGCCGAGGCGGGGTCGCGCTCCGCTTGGACGGCCTCCACGCCGATCAAGCCCTCGAGAACGGCCAGGGCTTCCGCCCTCGCGGGAGCGTAAGGGTGGGCGAGCAGCTTGGGCAGCCCGCTCTCCAGCGCCTCGCCGGGAACCAGCCGCCGCGCCGGCTCCGGCGTTTCTTCCGCTCCCACGCCGGCGGCCAAGCGGCGCATGCCCTCCTGGAGCTTGAGATGCCGCTCGTGAAGGCGGCGGTAATCCGCGCGGACCCGCGAAAGATGGGCCGCGGCCTCATTGATCAAGGAACAGCGCTTCAGGTAGGCCTCGGCCGAGCCGGCCGGGGGCTCGACGACGGTCCGGCGTTGGAGCCAGTCGAAAAAATACTGCCTCGCGATCATGACGCCGATCAGCAGGCCGGCGCTTCCCTGCCCGCCCAGATAGAGCGCGTACATCCCCATGCCGGCCCACGGCGTCCAGTAATGGAGGTAAAGCCGGCGGCGCGCCGCGGCCGCGTAAGCGTCGGCGGCCTCGACCGGGACCAAGGCGTGCGCGGCCTTGTGCAAGGCCAGGAGGCTGTCGACGACGGCCGGCCCGCCGGAGCGCGCGGCGTCCGCGACCGCCCCCAGGACGGCGAAGAGGCGCTCCTCCAGCAAGGCGTCGCGCACCTCGGGAGAATGCGGCTCCGCCCGCACGTAACCCCGCAGGAAATCCAGCGCGTCCTTCAGAAGGTCCGCCCGGCCCGCCTCGAGCACCTCCGCCTCGGCGCGGAGGATCGCGGCGGCCGCCCGGAAGCGGGCGGGAGTCAGCGGGATCGTCGACGTCTCCGGCGCCGCCGGGACGGGAAGCTCGGGGTCCTCGAAGGCCGGCGCCAGCTCCCGGCGCGACGCGGCGTGCAGCTCGAGCTCCAGGTCATAGGCCTCGTCGGCCGCGAGGCCGGCCGCCTTCAGCGCGGCGCCGGCCGCCGTCGGGCCCAAGAGCGCCGTGTAGGCGGCCGCGGCGCTGAAAGCCTCGGGCTCGCGGCTCTTGAAGGCCTCGACGACGGAAACCTTAAGGAGGCGCGCGGCCAAGCCGGCCGCCTCGTCTCGAACCGAGGGAGCGGCGTGGCGCAGCAGCCTCGCGAGCCCGCGCTCCGGAGAGTCCTTCGCGCTCACGCGCTCCTCCGCCGGAAGCGCGCGGCCGCGGAACGCCCTCTCCAGCTCGGCGGCCTTCTCCTGCAGCGCCGCCTGACGGTCCCGCAGGCGCGCGTAGTCCCTCAGGGCCCGCGCCGTCTCCGCGCGCGTGCCGTTGTAGAGCGCGTAGCGCTCCATGTAAAGGCGGACCGGCTCGCGCGAGACGTCCACGGGCGCGAAACGCCACGGCGCCGGCGCGAGGAGCGCCAGTTGATGCAGCTCCTCGAGCAGCGCGTAAA
>CAZMIB010000195.1:0-4568 GCA_964566245.1 uncultured Elusimicrobia bacterium
ACGAAGATGCCGCCGGCGCCGTACGCCTCGAACCAGTGGTCGGCCTTCTTGATCTACGGCGGCGACCTCAGCACGAAGCGGCCGTAGGGCTCCCCCAGCGGCCGGCCGAGCTTCCAGGCGAGCCAGTCGCTCCGCGCGGCGCCGACCCACGACGAGCGCGTCAGACTCGCCAGCAGCGAGGCCTCGAAGACGAGGAACAGCGCGCCGTGCGACCAGCGCCGCGCCCCCGAGGCGCCGACGAAGCGGACGAGGGCGAGCGGGAGAAGGACGACCAGGTACGACGACAGGAAGTTCGGGTTGCCGAAGGTCGACACGGCCCGGCCCCCGTAGGGGTTGAGGGCGCGGGACCATATCCACTCCACGTTGAAGTACTCGAGTATCCCGTAGCAGGCGGCCAAAAGGCCGACCGCGAGCGCGAGCTGAAGGTAATCGTCCGGCCCGCCGCGCCGCGCCGTCCGCAGCGCGAGGACGATCCCGGCGATCCACAACGCCACGCCGTACGGATCGAACAGGTGCGCCGCGAGGCTCGGGGTGGACGCCGCGACCTGCGCGCGCAGCGCCGGATACAGCGCCCACGCCGCCCCCCAGACCGCGAACGGCCACAGCGCCGCCGGCGCGCGGCGCGTCTCGGACCAGCTCGGGACGGCCAGCGCGAGGTAAAACGGCAGCATCGCGTTGACGATAGTGAACGAGAAAGCCTTCGCCCCCTCGGCGCGCATCGAGTCGCGGAAGAACGACGCGTGCCCCGCGTACGAAAGTCCCCACGCGAGCGCGCAGGCCGCGAGCCAGGCCAGCCATGGGGCGTCGACCGGCGTCCGCGGCAGGCCCCACGCGCCCGCGCGCGCCCAGCGCAGCGCCAGGACCGCCGCGGCGGCGAGCAGCAGGAGGTTCAAAAGCGCGATCTGGGTGAAGTACGGGTTGCGCGTGAGGTCCGTCAGGAAGACCAGCGGGCAGACGAACAGAGCGAGGCCGACGAGGAGGCCGGGAGCTCCCGGCCCACGCGCGGGCGACGGAGGGGCCTCGGGGCGCGCCGCCAAGGCGGCCGTCTTCATCTCGGGGCGGCGGGGACGGGAACGCGCTGCCGCAGGAGCTGGCGGTTGCGCAGCGCCGGGGCGTACTGCGGGTCGAGGCTCAGGGCCTTGTCGTACGCCTGCAAGGCGTTCGCCGCGTCGCCCTTCAGAAGGTAGGCGTTCGCCAGGTTGGTCCAGGCCTCGGGATCCTCCCCGTGGCGGCCGATGTACTGGTGGCGCTCGATGCCCTTATGGCCGTAGCACAGCGGGGCGTCGATGTACTCCTTGTAGGCCGCGATCGCCTTGTCGTAGTCCTTGCGCGCCAGATGGATGCGCGCCATCTGGTAATAGGTGAGCGGAAAGACCGGATCCAAATTCTTGTAGTACTGGAAGCGCGCGAGGGCCCGGTCCCACCACTTGTCGCGCCCGGCGTCGCCGCCCCCGTTGGCGGCCTCCCACTCCCCGCGCTTCAAATACAGCACGCCGACCTGGTAGTGCATCTGCACGTAGTTCGGCGCGATCTCGCGCACCTTGGCGTAAGCCTCGGCGGCGCGGTCGAAGTCCGTGCGCGCGACGCCGTCCTTATCCCCCCACTGCGGGTGGTATTCCTTGTTCATGTTGAACCGGTCGTTGTAGACGTTCCCGGTGAAGTAGTACGGCATGATGAAGTACGGGTTGAAGCGGTTGACCAGCCGGTAGTGCTCCAGCGCCTTCTCCCACTGCTGGTTCTTCGAGTAGAAGATCGCGATGTTGTGGTTCACGTCCGCCTTGAAGTAGCCCCAGAAGTAGTACAGCGGCCACAGGCTGGAGAGCACCAGCGCCGAGGCGAGCGTGGTCCCCAGGAAAGCCGCGCGCCCGAGGGTCAGAGCCCAGCCGGCCACGAGGCCTCCGAACACGACCCAGGAGATCGACCACTGCAGCCGCTCGCCGCCGATCACGATCCGCGACCACGGGCCCTGCAGGTCCGCGAACTCGTTGGTCATCTTGAAGACCAGCACGGCCAGGCCGGCAGCGACCGCGATTCTCAACGGCCAGGCAAGGAACTCCGCGACCGGCGAGGCGGGCTCGGCCTCGACGACGGCGCCCTTGCGCGACGGCGGGGGCGGCGCCGCGGCCGCCTCGCGCTTGGCCTTCAGCCACCACAGCGGGTAGCCGCGCGAGAGATTCACGACCATCCCCGAGAGCAAGCCGAGGTAGACTCCCGAGGAGACGAAGCGCATGCTCACGTCGAAGAAGTTGTGCGTCAGCATCCCGATGAAGGCCAGCAGGTAGCCCATCAGGTCGTAGGCGCGCGGCGGCGGGCGGCTGCCCTTCTGCGCCAGGCTCGAGGTCAGCTCCCGCAGGGCCCGGAGCCCGATGAAGATCGTCGAGCCGACCAGCCACAGGAAAACGCCGAAGCCGAGGATGCCGTTGTCGAACCACTCCTCGAGGTACTCGTCCTCGGCGTGATCGGTCTCGGTGTTGTGGCGGCCCTCGATGTGGAAGATCTGGGGCCGGCGGAAAGTCGGGTAGATCACCTTGAAGCTGCCGATGCCGGTCCCGAGCACCGGATGCGTCTCGATCATCTCCCAGGTCGACAGCCAGGTGAACACGCGGAAGCCGACCGAGGAGCGGCGCTTCAAGACGTAGTAGCCGACCAACGTGCCGAAGCACATCAAAATCACGAGCGCGATCGCGCCGGCGCGCTTCAGAATGTGCTTGAGGTCGCCCTCGATGAAGAAGATCGCGTAGACGATCGTGTACGCCGCGAGCATCAGCCCGAAGCCGATCCAGGCGCCCTTCGTCTCGGTGAAGAACAAGTTCCAGACCAAGGCCCCCATCAGCGGCACCAGGCTCCAGGCGCGCGACTTCAGGAACTGAGAGAGCAGCAGCGGGAAGATCAGCACCAGGAAGTCGGCGTAGAAGTTCGGGTTGCCGAACGTGGAGAAGACGCGCTGCGCGAAAGCCCCGCGCCAGATGAAGGGGTCGAGCCCTTGGCCGGGCCCGCTCGGGAAATAGCGCACGTCGAACCACTGGATCATCCCGTAGCCGACCGTGATTCCGGTCGTCCAGATCAGCCACTTCGTGATCCGCGAGGTCGCCTTCTGATCGAACTCGCGGATGATGATCAGCGGCACGACCATGTAGAAAATGTAGCGCACGAAGTCGTCGACCGAGGGGCCCTTGTAGGGCGCGTGCAGGAACGAGAGCAGATCGACGCCGAGGTAGGCGAGGAACGGGGCGAGGCACACCAGGTCCTCGCGGTCGAAGGCCTTCCAGCCCTCCATCGCGATCAGCGCCAGCCACAGCGCCGCGAGCGCGACGCCGCCCATCTGAACGAAGGTGATCTTCACCTGCGCGGAGTCATAGGTGCGCAGGTAGAACGAGTCGGAGATCAGCAGGTAGAGGATCGGTATCCACCACGCGAGGGCGCGGCGGCACCACGAGACGCCCGCGGACGGCTCGGCCGGGACGGCCGCGCGCGAAGGGGCGGGCGAAAGCTTGAGCTCAGGCATGGGTCGCGGTCATGAAAAGCGAACGCTTCCCATTATACTCAAAAACGGCGGACGCAACGCAAAGCACGACCGGTTAGACCCCGCTCGCCCCAAGCGGTTCGATTAGGGAAGAAACGTCAGTGCGTCGGGAAGGCGCTGGCGGCGAGGGTATCCGAAAGCCAGGTTTTGAAGCGGTCCCAGCGGCTGGTCTGCTTGGCGCGCTCGAGGCCCTCGGCCATGTACCGTCCCAACCTGTCGTAGCTCGTATTGATCTTCCCCGTGTTGGGATCGAAGCGCCATCTTACGATGAAGGGCTTGTCCAGCAACGCCTCCACGGCCGCCTCTCGCGACGCCGCGGGCGGCGCCTCCTCCAAGGCCCCGTCGATCAGGTAGGCCCGGCGCTCCGGCTGGAGCGCGGTCCGGCCGAGCATGATGTTGTGCGCGTGCAGATCGGCGTCCACGCCCTGCAAGCCCGCGTCGGCCATCCGCCCCAGCAGGTCCATGACCAGCGCGCGGTCCTCCGGGCCGAAGCGCCGCTCGCGTATCGCCTTATCCAAGGTGTCACCGTAAACCCGCTCCTTGACGAGGGCGGGCCGGCCCGAGATCGTTCCGACGCCGAGCAGCCGCTCGCTCAAGCCGGCCGCCTGGCCGCGACGCGCGGCCTCCTCGTCCACTTTCGCCTGCTCCTTCGGCTTCACGCCGGCGAGAACCGCCTCGAATATCGGCGCGATAACCTTCACGACCGCGCCCGAAACGGCCGGATGCTCATGAACCACGCCGAAGTCCCCGCGGCCGATGAACGACGCGGGCCGCCCACCGTGAACCAGGCTCTCGCTGAACCAGCCGCTCTCGATCGCGAGGCCGTCCAGAGTGGAGCCTTTCGCGCCCCCGTCGAAGATCGCGACGGCGGCAGGGTTCTTGCGCGTTTCCGCCGCGGCGCGGCGCAGCGGCTCCCAGGCCCGAGCCTCCGGCGCCGAGCGCGCGGCCGGAAGGCGCTCGACGCTCGCAAGCTTCGGCGAAACCGCCGCGAGACGCGCCGCGGCCTCGGGCTCGACCAGCGCCCTGGAGAGCACCGCGGCCGCCA
>CAZMIB010000196.1:0-4560 GCA_964566245.1 uncultured Elusimicrobia bacterium
CTCGCTCCAAAATCAACCGGCCGAAGCAGGCGTTATACGCCGGTCAGAGGACTAGTCCGCCGCGGTCGCAAAGGAGGCGCTCATGCTGCGGCGGGTCCTCGGCGTGTTCGTTCTGGTGTCGGGCTCGGTCTACGCTCCCGACGCGCCGCGGCCGCCCGCTTCCAAGAAGTGATCAGGGGCTCCAGGCCGGGGTGAAGGCTTGGCCGGGGGCTTCCTCGGCCACCGGGTGGGGGGCGCTGCCGTCGGCGTCCATCACGAACAGCTCCCGCTTGCCGCGCCGCGTCGTCGTGAACGCGATGAAGCGGCCGTCCGGCGACCAGCTCGGGTCCTCGTTCGTGCCGCGGCCGCGCGTGAGGTTCCTCATCACGTTGCCGGTCAGGTCGCTCAGCCAGATGTCGAACGGCTTGAACGGAGCCTCGCGCGCCGCGAAGACGATCCACTCGCCGCTCGGCGACCAGGCCGGGTTGTCGCACCAGTTCATGCGCGTGATGCGCCGCTGCAGCCCGCTCTGGACCTCGAGAACGTAGACCTGCGGGTTGCCGGAGCGGTCCGATACGAAGGCGATCTGGCGCCCGTCCGGGCTGAAGGTCGGCGAGGTGTCGATGCCCGGATGGTCGGTGACCCGGCGCGCCTCGCCGTCCTTGAGGATCCAAAGGTTCGGGCTCTGGCCCATCGAGAGCGTCAGCACGAGCTGCTTGCCGTCCGGCGAGAAGCCGCCGGCGACGTTCAGGCCTTGGCGCGTCGAGACCGGCTTCAGCGCCCGGCTTTCCAGGTCCATCGAGTAGAGGTCGGGGTTGCCGTCCTTCCAAGTCGTGTAGAGCAGGCTCTTCGCGTCGCGCGTCCAGCGCGGCAGCAAGGTGATCGAGTTGAACTCGGTCAGGCGCCGCATCCCCTCGCCGTCGTAGTCGACGACGTAGAGCTCCTTGTGTCCGGTGCCGTTCGCGGCGAACGCGATGCGGCTGCGCGCGATGCCGTGCTTGCCGGTCAGCTTCTCGATCACGTCGTCCGCCAGCGCGTGCGCCGCGCGGCGCGGCTCTTCCCTATAATAGCGCTCCAGCAAGGTCTCGCCGGTGCCGACGTCGAAAAGCTTCGCCGCGAGCGCGATCCGGGCGCCGAGATCGGTGACCTTCGCGAACAGGAGGTGCCGGGCGCCGGACTTGCTCCAGGCCTGCAGGTAGCCGGGCGAGGCCTCGCCCTCGGGCGGCGGCCCCTGCTCGCTGAGGCTGAAGTAGCGCGAGAAGAGCAGGTCGTCGCGCAGCACCTCCTCGACGGCCTTGGCCTTCACCGCGTCGACCGAGCCGCGCTCGCCGACGAACGGGGCGACCGCGAGCGGGTCCTTGAGCTCGGGGTTGAGCTGGCTGGTCAGGCCGATGTAGACGTCGGTCTCGGCGGCGGCCCGGCCCGGGAGGGCGAGGGCGAGCGCGGCGAGACAGGCGGCGAGCATCGGGAGATTATTGATCGGCCGTCTTGGCCGCGCGCTTGCGCGGCTTGCGGGTCTTCGCCGCGCGCTTGGCCTCGGCCGGGGCCGCGGGCTGCAAGGCGGACAGATGCTCGGCCGCGGCGGCGGCCTCCTGGCTTTTCGGGAAATCGTCGATCACCGACTGCAGATAGCGCTGCGCCTCCTCGCCCTTTCCCTTGAGCTTGAGCAGGGCCAGCGCGTAGCGCAGCCGGGAGGCGGCCGTCAGGCGCGAGCGCGGGTAGCGGTCGAGGACGGTCGCGAACGACTTCGCGGCGGAGGCCGCGTCGCCCTTGTCGGCCTGGGCCTCGCCGATGTGGTAGACGGCCTGGTCGGCCAGCTCGCCCTGAGGAGACTGCTTGAGATAGAGCCCGAAGCCCTGGATCGCGAGGTCGTAGTTCTTCTTCAGCAAGTTGAGCTCGGCGTCGCGGAAGGTCCGGCCGGGCAAGGCGGCGACCTCCTCGGCCTGCTGCTTGGTGACGTTCTCCTGGACGGAGCGCATGCGCCCGTCGACGCGGGCCTCGAGGTCGTCCCAGCGGGTCTTCAGCGTCGACATCTGGTGGTTGAAGTCGCCGAGGTTCTCGTTGAGGCTCGTCATCGACGTCTGGACCTGGTCCATCCGGACGAAAAGGTCGGCCTGGTTCTTCTGCAGGCTCTCCATCGTGCCTTGGAGCTGCGACATCTGCAGCTTCATGTCGTCCATCTGGGACGAGAGGTCGGACACGTCGCGCTGCGTGGCGACGCAGCCGGACAGGAGGATCAGGCCAAGCGGAGCGAGGATGTAGGGGTATCGGTTCACTGGAGGAGCTTTTTCGGGCGCGTCCGGGTCTCGGCGCGGCGGTTCTGGATCCAGCAGGTCTCGGCTGATTCGCGGCACAGCGGCCGCTCCTTGCCGTAGGAGATCGTCGCGACGCGCTCGGGATCCAGTCCGAGGCGCAGGTAGTAGTCGCGGACCTCCTTGGCGCGCTTCTGGCCGAGGGCGAGGTTGTACTCCACCGTGCCCCGGTCGTCGCAGTGGCCCTCGACCATGACCTCGAGGTCCGGCTGGGCGCGCAGGTAGTCGTAGTTGGACTTCAGCACGTCGCGCTCCGCGTCGCCGAGCGCGTAGCGGTCGTACTCGAAACGGACGGTCCTCAGCGCGTCGTTGGAGATGTAGTCGGCCCCGCGCAGGTCGGGCTCCGGGCCGCCGAGCTTGGCGTCGGCGGACTTGGGCGCGATCAAGGAGGAGGCGGGGATGGTGGCGGGCGACACGCTTTTCCTCGGCGCGGTGCCGCACGCGCCGAGCCAAAGGGACGCGAGCACGACGCGCGCACGGCACGACATAGAGCCATGATACCGACTGGCCGGCTTTCTGTCAAGCAAGCGAACCCCTCACCCCCACCCTCTCCCGTTGGGAGAGGGCAGAGAAGGGGCTTACATGAAGCGGGTTTTCGCTTCTTCCAGCAGGGACTCGTCGACGACCGAGGCGCCGCGCTCGGCGGCCATCTTCTCGATCATGATCTTGGCGGCGGGGCGTATGAAGCCGGGGATGTTCTCGAGGCGCTTGGCGGCGGCCTCGGTCCAGCCCACGGAAGCGGCCTGGGGGGCGGGCGTCTCCGCCTTCAGCGCCTTCGCGGCCTCGGCCAAGGCGGCCGGATCGGCGGTTCCGCCGGCCATCATGTTGGCGAACGGGCACTTGCCCTTGCTGGCCTCGAGCGTCGCGGCGACGGCCTGGTCGGCCTCGGCGCCCTGGCGCATCGCCGAGCGCGTCAGCTCGAAGGGCTCGGGAGCCTCGGCGCGCCCGCCGAGTTTCACCCCGAGAGCTTGGACGAGATGGGTCTCGCCGGCGTTGGTCACCATCGCGACCCGCGCCTGGCAGCTCGGGCACTCGAAGGTGATCCCGAGGGAGTCCTTGCCGGGCTCCTCGGCCTTCTTGAAAAGCATGAACTGCTCGCAGCGGCGGCAGACGAACTTCATGACGGCTCCTCCAGGCGCGCGGCGAGCGTGGCCGCGACGCCGTCGAACAGGACCGAGGCAGGATGGTCCGCGGGCAAGGGGCGGCCCGCGTCGAGGCTCTCGGACAAATCGGGGTCGAACGGCACCTTGCCCAGGACGCCTTCCGCGGCGGCTCCCCCGTCGGGAAACAGCGGGCCGACCTGGCGGCAGCACCGGCAGCGGTAGCCGCTCATATTCTCGATCGTGCCGAGAAGGCGTATGCCGAGGTCCCGCGCGTAGGCTTCCGAGCGCCGCACGACCGAGCGCGCGACCTCCGAGGGCGTGGTCACGACCACCGCCCCGGCGAGATCGGGCACGAGCTGAAGCAGCGCCGGGGGCTTGTCCGACGCGGCGCCGGGCGGCAGGTCGAAAAGCAGCAGGTCGAGCGGCCCCCAGTTCACGTCGGAGACGAGCTCGCGCATCGTGCCGGACTCCAGCGTCCCGAGCCAGACTTGGGTCAGGTCCTTGGGACCGCGCCAGCGGAACGGCTCGCCGGGCTTTAGGAAAAACTCCGCGGAGGCCACGCGCACGCCGAGCGGGCCGACCTCGGGCTCCGCGCCGTCGGGTCCGAGCCGCCAGGGCCGTCCGTCCAGGCCGAGCATGCGGGGGACCGAGGGGCCGTTGAGGTCGGCGTCGAGGATGCCGACCGAGAGGCCGCGCCGCGCGAAGGCCAGCGCGAGCTGGACCGTGGTCGAGCTCTTGCCGACCCCGCCCTTGCCGCTCATCACGAACACCTTGAGGCGGACCCGGGCCATGCGCGCGCGGACGCGCGCCTGCTGGTCGGTCAGCTGCTGGATGACTTTCGCGTCGTCGGGAAAGGCGATCCGATCGAGGACGGCGGAGAGGTCTTTCTCGGCCATCACACCGACTGCCCGACTTTGTAGGACGTGTTGATCGCGCCCCAGATCGCGAGCAGGGCCACCGCGGCGAAGACCACGACGGTGACGACGTTGATCGAGCCGTAGTGCGACGGGGCCAGCATGCAGAAGAGCATTGGGCCCGACAGGAAGGTGTTTACGCGCCGGGCAAGGCCGGCCTTCTTTCGGGCGGCCGGGAGAACCCCCGACTACGGCTGCCCCCCCAGGATACCCCGCCTGGGCGGGCCAAATCATAACCCAACAGGTGAACCA
>CAZMIB010000197.1:0-4516 GCA_964566245.1 uncultured Elusimicrobia bacterium
CTTGCACAGATCGCAGAGGTGCCGGCCGTCGAAGGTCCTGGCCAGCGCCTCGCCGAGCGGCGCCTCGCGCGCGTTCAGCGCCGCCATGCGCGCCCAGGCCAGCGACTGCAGCGCGGCCCAATGCACGCCCGTCGCGCAGAGCAGCGAGCCGACGCAGGCCAGACGAAGGAGCTTGGAGATCATTCGACTTCCGGATTCTACCATTTCGGCCGTCGACCGAGCGGCGGCCACAACGTCTTTGAATCCATTTTACGCCGCCTCGATGGCTCCCGACCGGTCCGTCCCTTATTATCTTCCGGTAACACGCGTCGCCGCGGGGGGGATCATTGAGAACACCTTCGGCCCCTGCGCTGGCGGTCGCGTTGGCGTGGGGGCTGGCGCCGCGGGCTGCGGCCTGGTGCGAGCGCCCCGCGAACGCGATCGTCGCCGAGAACTGCAAGCCCGGCAATCCGCGATCGGAGTGGGACGTCTCCAAGTCCGGGGACCCGAACCTGGTCGGCTTCGCGACCGACATCAGCGTGAACCGCGGCCAGGCCGTCCATTTCAAGGTCTCGGCGACCAACGGGGCCGCCTCGTACAGGATCGACGTTTACCGCCTCGGCTGGTACGGCGGGGCCGGCGCCCGCGAGGTCGCCTCGTTCGTCCCCGACGCGTCCCAGGCGCTTCTTCAGCCGGACTGCCTCAACGACCAGGCCACCGGTTTGATCGACTGCGGCAACTGGCGCGAGTCGGCCGCGTGGAGCGTCCCCAGGGACGCCGTCTCGGGAATCTATACCGCGCGCCTGGTCCGTCTCGACAACGGAGGGGCGAGCCACGTCGTCTTCATCGTTCGCGACGACGCGAGCCGCTCCGACCTCTTGTTCCAGACGTCGGATACGACCTGGCAGGCCTATAACACCTGGGGCGGCAACAGCCTCTACTCCGGCTCTCCGGCGGGGCGGGCGTTCAAGGTCAGCTACAACCGTCCGTTCATCACGCGGCAGACCAACTCCTCGTGGTTCACCTTCCACGAGATGCCCATGGTCCGCTGGCTGGAGGCCAACGGCTACGACGTCAGCTATTTCGCCGGCGTCGATACCGACCGCCGCGGCGCCCAGCTTCGCAACCACGGCGTGTTCTTGTCGGTGGGGCACGATGAGTATTGGTCCGGGGCCCAGCGGGCCAACGTCGAGGCCGCGCGCGACGCGGGCGTGAACCTCGCCTTTTTCAGCGGCAACGCGATATTCTGGAAGACGCGCTGGGAGCCGAGCCTCGACGGCTCCGGGACGCCGTACCGGACCATGGTCTGCTACAAGGAAAGCTACGGCGACCATGATCCGGCCGATCCTCCGGTCTGGACCGGGCTGTGGCGCGACGCGCGGCACAGCCCGCCCGGCGACGGGGGACGGCCGGAGAACGGGGTCATGGGCACGATCTACACGGTGGACGCCTTCCGTAACGACACGCTGCGCGTCCCGGCCGAGTTCGCGCATCACCCGTTCTGGCGCGCGACCTCGGTGGCCTCCTTGAGCCCTGGGGACGCCGCCGAGATACCTGAGCTGCTCGGCTACGAGTGGGACGAGGACCTGGACAACGGCGCGCGGCCGCCCGGTCTGGTCGATCTTTCCTCGACGACGCTTTCGGTGCCGAAGCGCTTGAGCGACTTGAACGAGGATTATGCCCCCGGCACGGCGACGCACAGCCTGACCTTGTACCGGCACAAGAGCGGAGCCAAGGTGTTCGGCGCGGGCACGATGCAGTGGTCGTGGGGCCTCGACGGGGAGCATGACGGCGGCTCGGGCCGGCCCGGGGACGCGCGCATCCAGCAGGCGACGACGAACCTGCTGGTCGACATGGGCATACGGCCGGGCTCGCCGCAGGACGGCCTCGTCGTGGTCGACGCTCCGCCGCCGCGCGAGCCGATCCAGGTGCCGAACCCGGACGATCCCGGGGCTTCCGCGCGGGCGTTCCCGAACCCATGGCGCGCCGACCGCCACGCGGGCGTGCCGATCGTATTCGACGGCCTGGCCGCCGGGGACGAGGTGCGGCTGTTCACCCTCTCGGGGCGCTGGATGCGGACGCTCGCGGTCGAGAACGCCTCCGCGAGCTGGGACCTGGCGGATGACAGGGGGGAGCCGGCGGCGTCGGGGGTCTACGTCTACCTGATCAGCCGCGGGAACGCGCGGATCAAGCGCGGGACGCTGATGCTGATTCGCTGATCACTTCACCTTCGAGATCGAGGTGATCGGCCAGGAGTCGTCTTTTTTCGTGATCGTGAACTGGACGGTGTCGCCGGGGGCGAGGCCCGCGGCGAGCTTGGGGTCGGCGGCCTCGAAGGTCATCGTCATTCCTTCCATGAAGCCCGGGAAATCTTGATGCGTGATCTCGATCCACTTCCCGCCGCCGCGTATGTCGTCGATGATGCCGACGGTGGAATGACGCTCCGGGTTCGAGGCGCAGCCGAGGCCGGCCGCCAGGATCGCCGACGCCAGGGCTCCGAACAGGACGTTCTTCATGGGTGCGCGGCGACGATCGCCAGTATCTCGCGGCCGAAGCGCTTGCACTTCTGCTCGCCCATGCCCCACACCGAGGAAAGCTGGGCCATCGTGCTCGGCTTGGCGGAGGCCAACTCGTCCAAGGTCCGGTCCCAGAAGACCATGTACGGCGGGATGCCCTTCGCGCGAGAGGTCGCGAGGCGCCAGTCGCGGAGCGCCTCGGCGAGCTTGCCGTCGGCCGGGGCGTACGCGTTTGTTCCGGAGGCCGCGGCGGGACGCCGGCCCTTTTGCGCCGGAGGGGCCGAGCGCGGCTCCCACTCGCCGAGCTTGACCCGCTCGCGGTCGTGCATCGCCTCGACGCCGGAGGGCGTCAGGCCGACGGTCGGGTATTGCAGGCCTTCCTGCCTCAGGTAGCCGCGGCGTATCAACTCCTGGATCAGGGCCTGCACCTTGGGGCGCGGCAGGTTCTTGAGCTTGCCGTAGGTCGGAAGCTGGTCGTGGCCCATGCGCAGCACCTTCTCGGCGCGGCTGCCGACCAGCACGTCGGTCAGGTGCCCGGCTCCGAAGCGCCCGCTCAGGCGAGCGACGACCGAGAGCACGATGCGGGCCGTGAGCTGGGTCCCGTCGTCGGCGGGGACGGCGTCCGGGGCGCGGCAGTTGTCGCAGTGCCCGCAACCCTCGGCCAAGGTATCGAGCTCGCCGAAGTACTCGATCATCGCCTTTTGGCGACAGGAGCTGAGGTACGCGTAGCGGCGCATCAGCGCGAGCTGGCCGGTCTTATGGGCCTCCCACTCCGCGCGGCGCTCGTCAGGGACCGAGGCCACGGACTCGCGGTTCAGGAACTCGTGTATCGCGACGTCGCCGGGCCCGTGCAGCAGCAGGCAGCGCGCCTCTTTCCCGTCGCGGCCGGCGCGGCCGGCTTCCTGATAATAAGCCTCGATCGTGCCCGGCATCTGCGCGTGGATCACCAGCCGGACGTCCGGGCGGTCGACGCCCATGCCGAAGGCGTTGGTCGCGACGACCACGACGCGGCGCTCCTCGATGAAGGCGCGGTGCGCGGACTCGCGCTGGTCGTCGGATAAGCCGGCGTGATACGGATGCGCGGGATGGCCGAGGGCTTGAAGGTGCGCCGACAGCGCCTCGACCATCTTGCGCGAGGCGCAGTAAACGATCGCCGCCCCGCTAGTGAGCTTGCCGACCAAGGCCGCGACGCGCTCGAAACGGCGTCGGTCGCCTCCCTCCTGGATCGCGGACAGGAGAAGGTTGGGCCGGTAGAACCCGTGCACGCTGACCAGCGGGTTCTCGAGGCGCAGGTTCTGGACGATCTCGGTCTGGATGTCCGGCGTCGCGGTCGCGGTGAAGGCGACGATCGGGGTCTTCAGCCACTTCTTCAACTCGCCGAGGCCGGAGTACTCGGGCCGGAAGTCGTGGCCCCACTGCGCGATGCAGTGCGCCTCGTCGACGACGATGTAGTCCGGGGCGTGGCGCGCGATGATGCCGCCGAAGCGCTCGCTCTCGAAGCGCTCCGGCGCGACGTAGAGCAGGCGCAGCTTGCCGTCGACCCAGTCGCGCTCGGCCTGGCCGGCGGCCCCGTCGGGGAGGCTCGAGTGGATCGCCGCGGCGGGGATGCCGCACAGGCTGAGCTTGCCGACCTGGTCGTTCATCAGGCTGATCAGCGGCGAGACGACCAAAGCGCGCCCGTTCTTGACGACGGCCGGGAGCTGGTAGCACAGCGACTTGCCGCTTCCGGTCGCGAGCACGCCGAGCAGGTCGCGCCCGTCCAGTATCGCGCGGACCAGCTCCTCCTGGCCGGGCCGGAAGGAGTCGAAACCGAAAACCTCGCGCAGGGGGCGCGTCAGCTCGGCGCTCATGGAGAGGTTCATTGTACCTCATCCCGGCCCCGTCGAGAAACCCGCCGTCGTCGCCGCGGGCCGGTAGGCCGAAGGGCCCAGGCCGGGTCGGGCCCAAAGTCTCAAACGGCGTGGGACCGTCGCCCCTCCTGGTCTCTTCCTTATAAGCCTAGACTATCGACGGAGACCGGA
>CAZMIB010000198.1:0-4374 GCA_964566245.1 uncultured Elusimicrobia bacterium
TGCGGGGGCTGGATTTGAACCAGCGACCTCAAGGTTATGAGCCTTGCGAGCTACCAGGCTGCTCTACCCCGCATGGGAATAATACCACATGCCGGGGTTTGAGTCAATCAGAACTTGATGATCAGCTGCAGCGTCGTCCGCGCGGAGCGCAGGCGGTTCCGCGTGCCGAACTCGAACGGGTGGTTCAGGAACACCCCCAACCCGGGCATCGCGTAGCCGATCGCCGGGCCGAGCGCGATGGCGCGTTCCTTCGAGTCCGGGCTGTCGGCGCCCGCGGACTGGTCGTCGCCGAGCTGCTGCAGCGCGTAGCCGGCCGCGCCGATGCGCCACTTCTGGGTCACGCCGTACGAGAACGCGTAGTTCGCGTGCAGCAGCGCGCCGGGCTTGATCTGGGTGTCGGGGTTCTTCGTGCTGGCGGTATAGATGAGCCGCCAGCTCGTCTCCCAGCCCGGGGCGAAGAACCAGGTGAAGCCGTAGTAGGGCTCGAAGACCCACATGTTCGAGCCCGGGTTCGCGGCGAAGCTCTTATCGTAGCGGCCGGTCGGCATCGTGACGTCGAACTCGACGCGCTGCACGAACGGCGCTCCCCCCAGCGTCCCTTGGTTCCATTGAAGAATCGGGCCGAACACGAAGTCTCCGAGGCCGGCGAGGTTCGACGTGATCGGGAAGCTGCCGATCGTGCCTTGGCTCGTGATGCCGATGACCGATTGGACGAAGTCCACGCCGAGGTTGGCGCCGCCGATTTTTTGGTCCGAGATGTAAACGAGCTGGTGCGTGTTGGTCACCGAGTCGACCTTCGCGCCGCCGGGGATCACGTTGCCGTCCTTGTCCGAGGCTTGATCTTGATGGACGGCCACCGCGTACTCGACGAGATAAAGGCCCGGCATCACCGGCCCGCCGTCGAGCACGGAGGTGAGGCTGAGGTTGACCGGGGGTTCGTTGAAGGCGCGGGCGGACGGGACGAAGGAAAAAAGCAGAAACGTCAGCAGCGTCGCGGCTGGCGGCGTTCTCATCTCGGACCTCGCTCGGGGTCGCGGCGGGGCGACCCTAACGCTCCGCCTCGGCCGCGGAGTTCAGGGATGATACAAGAATTTCAGGCGTAGCGCTCGGCCGCGGAGCCGGAGAGAGCCAGCTCCTCCGCGGGATCCGGCTCGTCGTCCTCGTCGCTTTGGTAGGTCCAGGACGGCGAGACCTTGGGTTCGTCGGGCGAGGCGGTCAGCGCGTCCAGCGTCGCGCCGCAGGAGGCCGTCGCCGCGTCGCGGTTCTCGCGCAGGCAGGCCAGCAAGGTTCCGTCCTCCTCGCTCAAGCCCTTGCACAGGAGCTGGATCTCGTTCGAGCACGCTGAGCGGATCCGCGAGAGCTGGGCGGCGGACGGGACGGCCTCTCCGGCGGGCGGTTTCGGCTCCGCCGCCAGGCAGATCAGGCCCGGCAGGGACGCGGCGAGAAGGGCCAGCGCGATGGTTTTCTTCATCGATTCCCCTTGGTTGAGACCGTCGCTTAAAATTAGGATAAGGCACGCCTCTTGATTTGTCAAGGTTTACGCCGTTGCGGCGGAGCCGCGGCCGCTTTGCCGCCCTTATAAAGGAATTAATTAATTGACAGCCCCCGGCGGGGCTGATAACCTAATGGCGCGCCGCCTTTTGGTAAGATGGGCCGGTGAGGGCGGTCTTGCAGCGGGTGTCGAGGGCCGAGGTCCGGCTGCCGGGCGGCGAGAGCCGCGCGATCGGGCCGGGCTTGGTGGTCCTCGTCGGCGTCGGGCCGTCGGACTCGGCCGAGTCGGCGCGGCGGCTGGCCGAGAAAACGGTCCACCTCCGCGTCTTCTCGAACCCCGAGGGCAAGTTCGATCTTTCGCTGCTCGACGTCCGCGGCGAGGCCCTGGTCGTCTCGCAGTTCACTTTGTTCGGGGACTGCCGCAAGGGGCGCCGGCCCGATTTCACCGGCGCGGCCGCCCCCGAGCTCGCGCGCGGGCTCTATGAGGAGTTCGCGAAAGCCCTGGCCGCGGCCGGAGCGACGGTGCGGACCGGCGAGTTCGGCGCGAAGATGCAGGTGGAGCTGGTCAACGAAGGACCCGTGACGTTATGGCTCGAAAGCGAATAAAAGAAAAGCTGAAGCGGCTGAGGAGCTCGCGCGCGTGGCGCCCCGCGGGCGTCGCGGCCGCGGCCGTCGCGCTTTATCTGGCCGCGCTCGCGGGCGTCGTCCGCGTCTCGCGTCGCGCGCAGAGCATCGAGCTCGCGGCCGAAAAGGGCGGCTATCTGCATTACGAGCTGGTCCGCGTGGAGCTGCGCGCCAAGGAGCCGTTCGCGCGGCGCTTGTTGCGCGCCCAGCCCCCCGAGGCTTGGGTCACCGCGGGCGGCCGGCCGCTGGCGACGATCGGCGGCATCATCCGTCTCAAGCTCTCGGAGGAGAAGGACGGCCTCTGGACCGCGGAGTGGCCGATCCCGTGGAACGCCCCCGAGGGCGTCTACGGCCTGCAGGCCCGCCTGCCCGAGGCGCTGGCCTCGCGCGTCGAGGCCGGGACGTTCAAGGTCGGGCGCCGCGCGCCCAAGCCGCTTCAGCCCGGTTTCGTCGCGTTGACGCTCGAGGACCTTAGACCCTACGGCGGGCTCAAGATCACGGGCCCGGACGGGACGCGCAGGGACTGGCGCGCGATCTTCGACTGGGCCGAGTACACGGGGGCGGACGCGGTCTGGGTCCTCGGCGGCGAGACTCCGGGGCCGAACGGCCAGCTTTGGGTCGACTACAACCTGCCGCTGCTGCCGGCTTTGGCGAAAGAGGCCCACCGACGCGGCCTGAAGTTCGGCGTCTGGGCGATGTGCTACCTGGCGATGCCCGGCGCCCCGCATCACCCGCGCTACGAGTACGCGGTCGAGGTGAAGGACGGCCGGCTCGAGCCGACGCGCTCCATCTCTCTGCGCGACCCGAACCGGCCGGGCGACATCATCGCCATGCTCAAGCGCTTCCGCGACATCCCCGAGGTCGATTATCTCGGGCTCGACTACATCCGCAACGCGAAGGGCGGCTTCGAGCTGGCCGAGGACTTCTACCGCGAGATGCCCGGCGTGACCCCTCCCCCCGGCTGGGACAAGCTGAGCCGCGAGGAGAAGATCGTCGCGTTCTCCCAGCTCGGGATCCACGGGCGCGACCGCAAGCTTTCCGAGGCCTGGCGCTGGTGGCGGGCGCACCGCGTGGCCGGGGTCGTCGCGCGCGTGCGCAAGGAGCTCGGGGACTCCAAGATGATCTGGGCGTTCACCCTCGGCTGGCAGAAGGGCTGGGAGCACGGCCAGGACCCGGTCATGATGACCGACGCGGGGGTGGACATCGACGCCGTCATGCTTTACGAGGCCGACCGCGAGCAGTTCGCGAACATGATGCACGACTGGCCCGCCTACGTGCGCTCCGGACAGGCTCAGGTCATCGCGGGAGAGGTGCTCGACAACCCCCTTCACCAGGGCGGCGGCCCGGACGAGTACCGCCGGCGGGCGCGCGAGGCCGCCCAAAAGATGTACGCCGACGCGCGCGTGCCGGGGATGTTCATCCACGACTTGTCGCGCGGGCTGTGGGGGCGGCTCAAGCCCTACGGCTCGCGCCAATGGCTGGAGGCCGCGCGGCAGGCGGTGCTTGAGTTCCGCGGGGCTTGGCGCCTCGCGTCGCGCGACCGATCCGGGCGCGAGCCTCGGCCATGACGGCGCTCTCCGCTCGCGTCCGCCGCCGAGCTGGAATCGCGCCGCTGTTGCTGGCGGCCCTGGCCCTTGTTCCCCCGGCCCGGGCCCAGCTCGGCATGGGGCTCGATCTGGGCTCCGGCTTCAACAACGAGGACGAGCGCGAGAAAAAGAAGCCGAAGCCGCGCCCGGTGGCGCCCTTCGCCGAGGCCTTGTTCCTGACGATGAGCCCGCTGGACTGGGTCGCGGTCGGACTGTCGACCTCGGCGCCCCGTGAGGAGCTGTCGCGCTACGTCCATCAAGGCCTGTTCCGGCTGGAGCTCGTCGAGCTGGTGCTGATCGGCTCCCGCTCCAAGATCCCTCTAAAGTCCCTGGTCGGCAAGCGCGAGGACGGCAAGCCGCTGGCCCAGCTCGCGAAGGACAACGGCCTCGCTTACGAGCCGCTCTACCAGGACGCGCTGGATCTGCGCGACCGCGTCGAGCGCAGGCTGGCGACCTTGCCCGTATCCACCGAGACGGTCTCGGTTCCGATCTCGACCGGAACGGCCTCGGTGAGGGCCTCGACCGCGCCGGCGGCCGCGCCATGAGGGCCGCGGCGCCGCTGCTGCTCCTTCTGGCCTGCGGCTGCGGGCCGTACGGCGACCGCCTGGCTTCCCAATCGCTCGCCGCCTCCGAGGCCGGCCGGGCCGACGAGGCCCTGCGCCTGGCGGATCGG